>DOUU01000224.1:0-165 GCA_003520425.1 Deltaproteobacteria bacterium | reverse complement strand
CGTCTCCACCGGCGGGGGCGCCTCCCTCGAGTTCCTCGAGGGCAAGGATCTGCCCGGCGTGCGCTTCCTCAGCGAGAAGTAGCAAGGGCGGCCGCCGCGAGGCGCGCCCGCGTCAGCGCATGCACACCCGATCTTCGGAGGTACGACATGAAGCCTCGTGAAGAG
>DOUU01000128.1:4742-4933 GCA_003520425.1 Deltaproteobacteria bacterium | reverse complement strand
CGGATCACGTACTGGTTGTAGATGTGCGTGGCGGGCGGCGCCGCCGGACGAGGGGTGCGGAGCGGAAGGCTACCCGCTCGGGAAGGCACGCCGGAGGGCGCAGCCCCCGCGGCCGTGAAGGCACGGTCGTAGTGCGCGGCGTGCTCTCCGCGTGCCTTGGTCCAGGAGTCGAGGTGGCGAAGCTTGACGAG
>DOUU01000128.1:0-4734 GCA_003520425.1 Deltaproteobacteria bacterium | reverse complement strand
TGGAGCGCGTCGAGACGCGAGTTCACTCCCACGAACTTGTGGAAGTACTTCGGCTTTGAGCCGTGCACCCGCAGCACCGAAATGCGCTCCGCCAGCTCGGCGTCGTTGGTGGTCACGATTCCGCCGTCCCCGAAGCCTCCGAGGTTCTTCGACGGGAAGAAGCTGAAGCAACCCACCGCGCCCCGCGTCCCCACCCGCTGGCCTTGCTCATCCCGGGTGCCGATGGCCTGGGCTGCGTCTTCGATGATCGGTACGCCGAGCTCAGCGCCAAGCGCAAGGAAGGCGCCGACGTCGACCGCCTGGCCAAAGAGATGGACCGGGATGATGGCCCTAAGGTGCGAGCAGCGTGCGGCCGCTCCGCGCACCGCTTCGGGATCGAGGTTGTAGGTCGCGGGGTCGATGTCCGCGAAAACGGGCCTTGCGCCGAGCCTCGATACCGCGCCTGCGGTCGCAAAGAAGGTGTACGAAGGACAAATCACCTCGTCGCCGGGACCGATGCCGAGTGCCATCAGCGCGAGCAGCAGGGCGTCCGAGCCGGAAGCGCAGGAGACCGCGAAGCGGACCTCGCAATAGCGAGCAATCTCCTGCTCCAGCGCTTGAACCTCAGGTCCGAGGATGAAGTGCTGGCTTTCGATCACTCGCTGGATCGCCTCGCTGATCTCCTCGCGAATGGACTCGTACTGGGCGCGGAGGTCTAGGAGCGGGACCGCAATCGGTTTGGTCATACGTCCTGGCTTTCCTTCAGGGGGATGAGCTCGTCGCCGACTTCCTTGTACTCATTCTTGCAAGCGCCGCAGGTGAGCGGGGCAGGGCCCAAAGCCGCGGGAAGCGTCACGCCGCACCGACAGACCCAGGCGCGCCGGCGTGCGGGGACACCCAACATGAGTGCGTACGCGGGAACGTCCTGCGCGACGACAGCACCGGCCCCGACAAACGCGTAGCGCCCGATTTCGACGCCGCAGACCACCGTCGAGTTTGCGCCGAGCGTGGCACCGCGACGAACGAGTGTCCGCCGGTACTCGCCGCGCCTGGAAATCTCGCTCCGCGGGTTCAGCACGTTCGTGAAGACCATCGAGGGCCCGCAAAAGACATTGTCCTCGAGGATCACCCCGGTGTAGATCGAGACGTTGTTCTGGACCTTGACGTTGTCTCCGAGCGTAACGTCTGTGGAGACCACGACGTTTTGGCCGAGATTGCAGTTCCGTCCGATCCGGCTGTTCGCCATGATGTGCGAGAAGTGCCAGATCCGCGTGCCTTCGAGAATTTCGCACGGCTCATCGACGTAGGCGGACTCGTGCACCTGGACGCCGGGGTGGCGCGAGGCCTCAAAGCGGAGCATAGGGTCGATTCGCCGTGGCCGCGGGTTTGCCCTTGGCGCCTCCGACCTGAGCAGCGACACCTGGCGCCGTGCTTCGGACCGGCTCGAGCTCGGGTCCAAGCGCTACAGGCCGTCCGTTCGTGATCATGGAACGCTGCGCCGCGTGGAGGATCTGAAGCACCCGCAACCCGTTGCGCCCATCGGTGCGGGGCTCGGTGCGCTGGGCCACGCACTCCGCGAAATGGAGACACTCCTGCCGCAGCGGCTCATCCGCCGGGAACTCGAGCTCGTTTCCCGGAGCGCGTAGGGGGACGGGTTGGCCCTCTTCCCACTCCACCTTGAGATCCGTGAGTGTGAGCTTCTTGGAGATGTCGTCGAAGCAGACCATCTTTTTCGAACCGATGACGACGAGCTTCTGCTCCTTGAAGGGATGGAGCCATGACACGAAAATGTGAGACCTCGCGCCGTTGTCGAAGAGCAGCTGCGTGACGGTGACATCGGCCACGTTCGGCTGCACGTAGCAGCCTCCCGTGGCGACGACCTCGAAGGGCATGGTGCCGACAAGCCGCAGGATGACGGCGATGTCGTGGGGTGCGAAGGACCAAAGGGCATTCTCTTCTGTGCGAATCTTGCCGAGATTGAGTCGATTGGAAATCACGTAGCGGATCTTGCCGAGCTCGCCGCTTTGGACGAGCTCGTGAAGCCTCAGGATCGCCGGGTGGTATTCGAGGAGGTGGCCCACCATGAGGATGCGGCCCGCCGCTTCGGCCTGCCCGATCAGTGCGCGGGCGTCCTCGAGGTCGATGGTCATGGGCTTCTCGACAAAGACGTCTTTGCCTGCGGCGAGGGCGGCGGAGGCCACGGGGAAATGGGTCTCCGCCGGCGTCGCGATCATCACCGCTTGGATCTGTGGGCTCGAGAGGATGGCGTCCGCACTCTCGTGGACCGGGACCTCGGGCGCGATTTCCTTGGCCTTGGCCCGCCCGGACTCGGAGGGTTCGGCCACCGCACCCAAGAGGCCGAGCTGGTGCACGTTGCGCACCAGATTGCGGCCCCAGTGGCCACAGCCAATGACGCCAATCGTGGGCTGAGTCGCCATGAGCCCCCCCAGCTCGGCAAGACCATTGAGAACGCAATACGCACTCGACCCGCGGGGGAAGCTCCCCGGCGTGGCCTCGAGGCGCGAATCAAGGCTACCGGCTGCGATCTTCTCCGTCAAAATCGCCCACGCCCCTTCGTTGCCTTGCCTTAATGCACGAGTCCTGGCCAGGTGGCGCCGCTACCCGAGAGGCCCGAGGGGGGTGCCACGATAATCCAACCGCCGCCTTTGGGCGTGTTCGCCATCGGGACGAAGCCGTTCGCCGTGTTCTCGAAGATCTGCATCCAGCCCCAGCCGCCGTCGCCGAGTCCGAGCAGGATGTCCGGCTTGCCGTCGCCGTTTAGGTCGGCGCAGCTGGGATGGGTGGTGCCGTTGGCGGCGTTGTAGCCGCCCCAGTTGGTTTGGATCCAGCTGCCTCCGGGGGCCGATCTCGGAGCGAACCCGGTCGTGGCATCGTCCAGGATCTGGACCCAGCCGCCGCTGCCCGTGCCAAGGCCCACCACGATCTCGGCCTTGCCGTCTCCGTCAAGGTCGCAGGCTGCGGGGTAGCTGTCGCCATTGGCGGAGTCGTAACCCGGCCAGGAGGGCGCGATCCAGCCGTTGGAGACCTCGCTCATGGGAGCAAAACCGTGGGCTTGATCGTCGAAGACCTGGATCCAGCCGGCGCCTCCCGTGCCAAGACCCACGGCGATCTCCGCCATCCCATCGCCATCGAAGTCGCCCACCGCGGGATGGGTGGCTCCGTTGCTTGCGTCATAGCCCGGCCACTGGACCTGCAGCCAGCCATTGGCGACCGGGGTTCCCGGCATCGGGGCGTAGCCGGTCGTGGCATCGTCGAAGATCTGGAGCCAGCCGCCGCCGCCCGTGCCGAGGCCGACCACGATCTCGTCGCGCCCATCGCCATCGATGTCGCCACAGGCCGGGAAGGTCTCGCCGTTGGTGGCGTCATAGCCCGGGTATTTCACCTGGATCCAGGCCAGATGTGCAAAGCCTCGATCGGCGCTGTCGAGCACTTCGAGCCAGCCGCCGCCGCCCGGGCCGAAGCCCACCACAAACTCGTGCCGGCCATCGCCGTACAGGTCGCAGGCCACCGGGCGCGTCTCCCCCACCGAGCCGTTGTAACCGGGCCAGGCCCGACTCATGGAGCTCGTCACCGAGAACGGGAAGCCCTGACCGATCACCGAGAGCTGGCCGCCCGAGCCCGTGCCGAAGCCGACCACGAAATCCGTGGTGGTGGCCGCGGCGACCGTGACCGAGACCGGAATCGTTTGGGTGAGCCCGTTGCCAGAAACCGTGATCGTTGCGGTGTAGGTCCCCGGAGCCAGACCCGCCGTCGAGAAGTTCACCGTGATCGTGTCCGCCCCGCCGCTCGAAGTGCTGCTGGTGGGCGTCACGGACAGCCAGCTCTGGTTGTCGCTGACCGTGAAGCTCAGCGTCCCGCTGCCCGAGTTCTGGATGAGAATGCTTCCGTTCTGCGGATTCGAGCCGGCCTGCGTCAGCGCGCTCAGACCGCTTGTCGAAAGCACGATCCCGGGTGCAACGGGGACGAACTGGATCACGGCGGAATCGGGGGAGAAGGGTCCATAGGTGCCCGATGCGTCGAAGGCGGCGACCTTGGCCGTGAACGAGTCCCCGTAAGCTCCCGTTACCTGCGCGGTCGTGCCGATGGTGATGAGGGTCGCGCTCGCCGGATAGGGAGCGCCGTTGCGTGCGATGAAGACGCCNNGGTGAGGCTCGCGGATGTCCCGACGACGTTGATCGCGGAGACGGACGCCGGGAGAAGGCATAAGAGCGGCAAAAGGAGGCCATTGACGAAGCTGCGTGGGCGACGGATAGAGAAGCCCGTGAGACGCCAACGTGTCTTGCGTAGCGCCACCTGACCCCCACACAGACGACCGGCTGCTCAAGCCTCTCGTAAGCCGGCAACTCACCTTACTCCTCCCAGGCCCGGGGCGGAAACTTCTCTCGCAAAAGCGGCTGCCGAAAAGGGGAAGCGCGACCGATCGGAGCGGCGCCGCGCCTCACAGGGCCCTGATCTTTTGGGGGTCGCTGGCCGGTCGCTCGATTTGGAGAGACGCCGAGGTCCGCGGCGCCATCGTGCTGTTCTCGGCACAGGACCCGCGCTCCGGGGGGACGCTCGGCTTGAGCGTTCGGCGTGCGCACGTGGACCATTGAGTTGCGAAGNNTCCCGCCACTCGCGGCGCTGAGGGCCCTCAAATCCTCCTCGTGCGCCGCGCGGGCGGGGCTCCACCGAGTTCATTGAAGCCCTCAGCCCGAGAAAGAGGCTCCTAGCGCACGAGTCCTGGCCAGGTGGCGC
>DOUU01000403.1 GCA_003520425.1 Deltaproteobacteria bacterium | reverse complement strand
CGCCTCTTCGTCCGACGGCGAAGCTGCACGGGTAGCGCCCCGGTGGGTTTCGGATTGGGAACCCAGGGCGTGCTCCCCGCCCCGCCCCTGCCCGAATTGCCCCTCGTTCGACGCCGTAGGTGCCGTGCCTATTCGCCCCATTCAGGCCGCCAGACAGAAGCGGGGTGCCCCCGCCCCACCACCCACCTCAATGGGCTTCCCTCCAGTTGCGCCCNNAGGACGCGCAGCCGCTCCTCCTCCTCTTTGGGCGCCTCGAAGACGAGCTCATCGTGCACCTGAAGGATCATACGGGAGCGCAGGCCCGCGGCCGGGAGCGCCTCGGCCAGCTGCACCATGGCCTGCTTGATGAGATCTGCGGCAGTGCCCTGGATCACGGTATTGACCGCCATGCGCTCGGCCGCGCTCCGCAGCACCCGGTTGCGCGACGAGAGATCCGGCAGATAGCGGCGCCGTCCAAGGAGCGTGCGGACGTAGCCGCACTCACGTGCGGTCTCGATCGTCTCATCGAGAAAGCGACGCACGCCGCGGTAGCGCGCGAAATAGGCGTCGATCGTCGCCTGGGCATCCGCGGTTGCGATGCCGAGCTGGTTTGCGAGGCCGAACGCGCTCGAGCCGTAGATGATCCCGAAATTCACGGCCTTGGCCCGAGCGCGTTCGTCCCCGGTGACCTCCGACGGCGGTTTGCCCGTGACCTCCGCCCAGGTTCTGCGGTGGATGTCCTCGCCCTCTCGAAAGGCCTGGATCAGGCTCTCGTCTCCCGAGAAGTGCGCAAGGATGCGCAGCTCCACCTGCGAGTAGTCCGCGGAGACCAGCACGCAGCCCTCCGCGGGGATGAAGGCCTCCCGGATACGGATCCCCTCTTCCGTGCGGATCGGGATGTTCTGCACGTTCGGATTCACGCACGAGAGCCGACCCGTCGCGGCGCCGGTTTGCACGAACGTCGGATGGACCCGCCCGGTCCGGGGGTTCACGAGCGGCGGCAGGGCGTCGATGTAGGTGCTCTTCAGCTTGGCGAGACGGCGATGGGCGAGAATCCGTGCCGGAAGCTCGTGGTGGGGCGCGAGCTGTTCGAGCACCGCCTCGTCCGTCGAATAGCCGGTCTTGGTCCTGCGCACGACCGGGAGCTTCAGCTTTTCGAACAGGATATGCTGCAGCTGCTTCGGGGAGCCGATCTGGAAGCGCTCCCCCGCGAGCGAAAAGATCTCCCCCTCGATCCGCAAGAGCTCGGATTGATACGCCCTCGAAAGGGCAAGAAGGACAGACTCATCGATCCGCACGCCCGTTCGCTCCATCGCCGCGAGAACGCGCGCGAGCGGGAGCTCGACCTGCTGGTAGAGGGGCCGAAGCCCGTCGCGCGCGAGCGCCTCGTTCAGGATGGGCACGAGCGCTTGAAGGGCGCAGACCTCGGCTCCCGCCCACGCAGCGACGGATGCAACCGCTAGCTCCGCCGCCGGGGTGGTGCGCGCACCGCGCCCGGCGACGTCCTCCCAGCTGTCAAGCTTCGCGTCGAGAAGACGTGCGGCGAGGGCCGCCGTTCCGCGCGGGGCCGCCGGGTCGAGGAGGAACGCCGCAAGCTCCAGGTCGAAGGCCGGGGCCGCGAGTTCAAGGCCGAGCTCGCCCAGCAAGACCGCGATTCTCTGCGTGCCGGAGCCACCCCAGGTTCGCGGGTTCGGACCCCCGAGGACCTGGCGAAGGAGGCCGAGCACCGCTTCCAGGGGCAGGCCGGGGCCCGACACGAGACTGTGATGGCCGATGGGCAGATAGACGGCGCCCTTCGCGAGCGCGAAGGCGACCCCGATGGGCTCTTCTCGGACGGAACCGCCCCCTCCGCTTGCGACCACGTGGAGGAGGACGAGCTCCTGCGCGCGCAGCTCGGCCGCAAGCGCCGAGAGCTCGCCCTCGCTCGCGAGAATGCGCACGGCTTCGATCTTCGGTCCAAGGGGCGCCGCGGCGGCGGCCGGCGCACCCTCGCGACCCTGTGCCTCCCCGAGAGACTGCAGCAGACGGACGAACCCGAGCTCCTCGAAGAGGGCGCGCAGCCGCTCGCGATCCGGCTCTTGCCGCGTGAGCGCATCCGGGCCGAGCGGCAGGTCGAGCTCCGCATTCAGCGTCGCGAGCTTCTTGGAAAGGCGCGCCTCGCTTGCGTCGGCGAGGAGGGCCTCGCGCGCCCGCTTGTTGGGGACCTCCCCGGCTCGGGCGAGCAGGCGCTCAAGGTCCCCGAACTCACGGATCAGCTGCGCGGCGCCCTTCTCGCCGATGCCCTTCACGCCCGGGATGTTGTCGCTCGCGTCTCCTGCGAGCGCACGCAAGTCGAGCAGGGCCGAGGGAGGGACACCGAAGCGCTCTTCCACCTCCGCCGGCCCGTAGTGGCGGTCCTTCATGGTGTCGAGGAGCCCCACGCGATCGCTCACGAGCTGCATGAGATCCTTGTCCGTGGACACAATCGTTACGGAAACGTCCGGCGGAGTCTTTCGCACGATCGTCGCGATGACGTCGTCGGCTTCGACACCCGGGACCTCGAGCACGGGGATGCGGTAGGCCTCGGCGATCTTGCGGACCCACGGGATCTGTCGCGAGAGGTCCTCGGGCTGCGAGTCGCGCGTCGCCTTGTAGCCGGCGTAGAGCCCGTGGCGAAAGCTCTTGCCCGGGGCATCGAACACAATCGCGAGCTGGTCGGGGGCGAGCTCGCGAATCACCTTCTGGAGCATGTTGACGAAGCCGTAGATGGCATTCGTGGGCACGCCCTTCGCGCTGCGCAGCGGCGGCAGGGCAAAGAATGCGCGGTAGATCGTGTTGGCGGCATCGATCACGAGAAGCCGCGAATGCGGGGCGTCGGGAGCTTCGAGGGAGGGGTTCGCCACGGCCGAGGCTCGACGCTACGCCGCACCCCGGGGAGGGTCAAGCTTCGGTCGCCGCTCGAGGGTGCATTGACCGCCCCTTGCGACGCACGTAGCCTCGCCGGGCGTGAGCCTTCCCCCGCCGGTGCGGCGCCGCACGCCGCCCTTTCGTCCGGTCTTCAGTGTGACGCTCGCCTACTTCGCGGGCTTCTTCTTGCTGTTCTGTCTCTTGATCGTGGCCCCCANNTTTCTGCTGTTCTGCCTCTTGATCGTGGCCCCCGCGCTCGTTGAGGTCGCGCGCGAGGGGGAACCCTCCGCGGACATGGAGGCACGCGCACAGACCGCGGCCCACGATGCAATCCAAGGACGGCTTCCGCTTGCCCTCGTCGCCGCGCTCGTCGCGACCGGGATCGGGGCCTACGCGCGCGTTCTGCCGGGTCTTCGGGAGGGCGGCCCCCGGCGCTAGGCCTCTAGGCGCCGGCTGCGCCCGTGCGCTCGACGACGTAGCGCTCCACGTCCCCGAGCGTGCGCATGCCCTCNNCTCGAAGGCCATCACCAACTCGACCGTGTCCAGCGAGTCGGCCCCGAGGTCGTCCAGAATGCTGGCTTCCGGCAACAGCTGTGCAGCATCGACGCCAAGCTGTTCGCAAATGATCTCGCGGATCCGGTGTTGGACGCTCGAATGCATCGCGCTCAGGCCTCCTTGGGTGTCACGCGCGACGCGATGACGGCGGCGTGACGAAAAAGTGACTCAGGGTCACTTTCGAGGCGGGAAGATTCACCATCGTCGGCAGGCTGTCAAGCGTGCGGCGTACGACCCACGGAGAGCCCGCGCAGCACGAGCTCGATGGCATGCTCAAAAACGCGATCGAGCCGGCGACGGCGCAGCCGCTTGCGCGTGGCCGCGTAGTCGGTCTGGAGCAGGCCGTTCGCGAGCGTCCAGAGCACGTTGGCGACTTCCCAGGGATCGCACGGTGCAAAGTATCCTTCCTTCACGCCGCGCGCGATCACGTCGGCGAGGATGCGCAGGCACGCCTCCCACAGCTTCGTGACCTCCTCTACGACGCCCTCGGGCAGTTCGCCGATCAGTTCCTGGTTCTCGAGGGCCCAGAAGATCGCAAAGTAGTCGGGATTTTGGGTCCAGTGATCGAAGTAGAAGCGCGCCGTGCGGCGGATCTGCTCGACCGGCTCGAGCTCGGGAGAGACCGTCGCCCGGAGCTTCTCCTCGAAGACGCGTCCGTTGTGGGTGAGGACCGCGACGTAGAGCTCGGCTTTGCTGTCGAAATAGCGGTAGAGGGTGCCCTTTGCCACCTCGGCGCGTTCCGCCACCTCGTCGAGATTCGCCGCCGCGAAGCCGTCCCGGAAGAAGACAAAGCGCGCTGACTCCAGAATGCGGGCGCGGCACGCCGCTTTGTGCTCTGCGCGTCGCGGCCGCAGCGCCTTGGCGCCGCCTGCCCGGCGCACCGCCGCGGGCGCATCCACCCTCACAGGGCCGCTCCGTCGCGGTGCGCGCGCGCGAGCTCGACGTAGTGGTGCGCGCGGACCCGCTGCTCTTCTCGCTCGCCCGGGGAGAGCAGGCGCACCACCCGGGCCGGCGTGCCGAGGGCCAGGGCACGCGGCGGGATCTTCGTCCCGGGCGTCACCACCGAGCCGGCCCCGACGAGGGCCTCCTCCCCCACCTCCGCACCGTCGAGAACGATCGCGCCGATTCCGATCAGCGCTCCGTCGCCGATCCGGCAGCCGTGCACCACGGCCCGATGACCCACCGTGACTTCGTCTCCGAGCTGTGTGGAGAAACGGTGTCGCGTCACATGCACCACGCACAGATCCTGCAGATTCGTGCGAGCGCCGATCCGCACGGAGTGTAGATCTCCGCGCACCACGCTGCCGAACCAAACGCTCGAACCCGGACCGATCTCCACATCCCCGATCACGGTGACCCCCGGCGCCACCCAGGCCTCCGGGTCGATGCGCGGCCACAGACCCGCGAACGGCAGAATGGCCGCCGCCGCAGCTCCCGCTCCGCCCGTGGCCCCTCTCTGCGCGAGAGGTCCCGGACTAGACGCCGACGTCGTCGCTCCCCTCGTAGCGGTACGGGGCAAAGAGATCCGTCGCGAGGTAGCGCTCGCCGAAGCTCGGAACGATCGCAACGATCAGCTTTCTCGCGTTCTCGGGCTTGCGCGCGTATTTGATCGCTGCCGCGACGTTTCCCCCCGACGAGATCCCGCAGAGCAACCCCTCCTCCTTGGCGAGGCGGCGCGCCATCTCGAAGGCCTCGTCGTTGCTGACCGTGATCACACCGTCTACGAGGGAGCGGTCGAGCACCTCGGGCACGAAGCCGGCTCCGATGCCCTGAATCTTGTGGGGACCCGGCGCGCCGCCCGAGAGCACGGCGCTCGTTTCGGGCTCGACGGCGATCGCCTGGAACGAGGGCCTTCGCGGCTTGATCACCTGCGCCACGCCGGTAATCGTGCCGCCCGTCCCGACCCCCGCGATCAGCGCATCGACCTGACCGTCGGTGTCCGCCCAGATCTCCTCCGCCGTCGTCTTGCGATGAATCTCGGGATTCGCGGGGTTGCGGAACTGCTGCGGCATAAATGCGTCGGGCAGTTCGGAGAGGATCTGGTTCGCGCGGTCGATCGCTCCCCGCATCCCCTTCGCGCCTTCGGTCAGCACAAGCTTGGCACCGAATGCGCGCAGCACGATCCGCCGCTCAAGGCTCATCGTCTCGGGCATGGTGAGGATGCACTGGTAGCCCTTCACCGCCGCCACGAACGCGAGAGCGATTCCCGTGTTGCCGCTGGTCGGCTC
>DOUU01000327.1 GCA_003520425.1 Deltaproteobacteria bacterium | reverse complement strand
GGCATTCGGGCGCAAGGCTGAGGCAGGACGGCCGCCAACGCGAGGGCGCGGTGGGCGGGGAGGCTCCGCGATGGCCCGCGGCTTGCTTCCGGCTTGGTCAGAAGTGAGGACGGAAGAAACCGCACAGCGAGTGCTGGAGGTTNNGACCGCAGAGCGCGTGCTGGAGGTGACCCGGGAGGTCGCTCTCGAGCTCCACCCCGAGAGGGGTGGGAGGCTGCGCATCGGCCTCGACAGCTCCCTCGAGCGCGATCTCGGCTTCGATAGCCTAGGTCGGNNCGTCTAGAGCGCGCATTCAAGGTCCGCCTCCCCGAAACGCTTCTCGCAGAGGCCGTGACGCCACGCGACCTGCTCGCTGCAGTGAGTGCGGCAGCGGGAGGGCCCTCACCGATGCTCTCGACCGAGGTCCGCGAGTTCGCCGTGGGCCGCGCGGAGGCCGCGCCGGAGGCCGCAAAGACACTTCTTGAGGTGCTCGACTGGCATGCGGAACGGTACGGCGATCGTACCCACGTCCTGCTCTACGCCGAGGAGGATCGCGAAAATCCAGTCTCCTATCGCGCGTTGCGCGACGCCGCTCGAGCGGTGGCCGGGGGGCTCTGTGCCGGTCAACTCGAGCGCGGCGAGCGCGTCGCGNNATCCCTGTGCCGATCTATCCCCCCTTTCGCCCCGCGCAGATTGAGGACCACCTGAGGCGGCAGGCAGGGATTCTCACGAACGCCGGCGCCGCGGTGCTCATCACGTCGCCTGAGGCCCGCGCAGTCGCAGTTCTCTTGCGCTCGCAGGTGCCGACCCTGCGCGAGGTCGACACAGTCCGGGCACTCGCCACGCGCGCCGCGATTCCACCTGTTCTCTCGTATGCCGCAGGCGACACCGCATTGCTTCAATACACATCTGGGAGCACCGGAAGTCCAAAGGGCGTGATCCTCACCCACGCCAATCTGCTCGCCAATATCCGGGCTCTCGGCCAGGTGATGGGGGCGGACTCCTCAGACGTGTTTGTAAGCTGGCTTCCNNGCTGCCGCTCTATCACGACATGGGGCTCATCGGAGCCTGGCTCGGGTCTCTCTGCCATGCGGTACCCATTGTGATCCTCTCTCCGCTGCGCTTCCTGGCCCGTCCGGAAAGCTGGCTTTGGGCGATCCACCGTCACCGCGCGACGATTTCCGCGGCGCCCAACTTCGCGTTCGAGCTCTGCGTCAATAAGACCGAGGAGCGTGACCTCGAGGGACTCGACCTGCGCTCGTGGCGATGGGCGGTAAACGGCGCTGAGCCGGTAAGCCCGTCGACGATCCGACGATTCACCGAGCGATTCGCTCGCTACGGATTTCGGCCCGAGGCGATGGCACCGGTCTATGGCCTTGCCGAGTGCTCGGTGGGGCTCTCGTTTCCGCCCCCAGGGCGGATTCCGGTCATCGATCGGGTTCGGCGCGATATGCTCGCACGGCGCGGGGAGGCGATCCCCGCGAGACCTGAGGATCCTGCGGCGGCCGAGTTCGTGGCCTGTGGCCGCCCGCTCCCTGGGCACCAGATCAGGATCGTGGACGCCACGGGCCATGAGCTCCCCGAGCGTCAGGAGGGCAAGCTGCAGTTCCGGGGTCCAAGCGCGACGCGCGGCTACTTCCGCAATGACGTTAAGACGCGCGAGCTCTTCGATGGGGAATGGCTCGAGTCGGGCGACCTCGCCTACATCGCTGAGGGCGACGTATACCTCACCGGCCGAACCAAGGACATCATCATTCGTGCGGGACGAAACATCTATCCCCACGAGGTTGAAGAGGCGGTGGGCGATGTGCCGGGGGTCCGCAAGGGATGCGTCGCCGTCTTTGGAAGTCCCGATCCCCGCTCGCAAACCGAGCGTATCGTGGTGTTGGCGGAGACGCGGATGCGCGACACCGACGCTCTCGCAGCCCTTCGCCGCCGCATCGAGGAAGTCTCGGCCACGATCCTCGAGGCTCCGCCCGACGAGGTCGTGCTCGCGCCGCCTCATACGGTCCTCAAGACCTCTAGCGGCAAGATTCGACGCGCCGCGAGCCGTGAGCTCTTCGAGCAGGGTCGCCTCGGCGAGTCTCCGCGGGCGGTGTGGTGGCAGGTCGTGCGTCTTGCGGTGCGGGGTATGGGGCTATGGCTGCGAAGAGCGGTGCGGGCCGCCGCCGCGTACTCGTACACCGCGTATTGGTGGGCAACGGTCGCGATCGCTGCCCTCGTCGTCTGGCCGTTGGTTGTCTCGCTGCCCTATCCGTCCTGGCGCTGGAAGGTGCTCCGCGTGGGGGCGAAGACGCTGTTTGTACTCTGGGCGACGCCAGTCCGTGTCGAGCAGCCCGCCTACGTTCCCTCTGGCGCAAGCGTTCTCGTGAGTAACCACGGCAGCTACGTGGATGGTCTCGTCCTCGCGGCGGCATTGCCCGAACCCGTCCGCTTTGTCGCAAAACGGGAACTCAGCGGCCAGTTCGTCGCGGGAACGTTCTTGCGGCGCATTGGCGCGTTCTTCGTCGAACGCGCCGACGTCGCCCAAGGGGCTTCGGACGCGCAGCGGGCGATTGCTGCGAGCCGTTCGGGCGACCGCCTCTTGTTCTTTGCGGAAGGAACCTTCCGCCGAATGCCCGGGCTCCTTCCGTTTCGGATGGGAGCCTTCTTGGTGGCGGCAGAGGCCCGGGTACCGGTGGTCCCGATTGCGCTTCGCGGCACTCGGTCACTGCTGCGAGGGGACCAGTGGATGCCGAGACGGTGCGCGCCCACAGTCGCGTTCGGAGCGCCGGTGGAGCCGAAGGGGGCAGACTGGTCCGCTGCCGTCGAGCTTCGCGACAAGACGCGGGGGGCAATCCTGCGGCTGAGCGGCGAGCCCGATCTCTCTGAAGAGGCCATTACGTTTGCCGGGCGATCGGAAACGGGAAGCAGCGTGCAGGGAGCTTGAGCGAAGACTGTGCTCGCCCAGCTTGGTGTACGGGCCTCTCTGCCCGCCCACGCTGTTTGGCATGGCGTTTGCTCCTCAAACAGTTGGGCGAAGGAGGATGGGACATGGAAGGTCGATCAGAGCTCGAGGAGTTCGCGGCCTGCGCCCTGTGCAGAGCGCAGATCGCGCTTGGGGACGACCGGAGTTTCGCTTTCGGAAATGACCAGGTGATGTGCTGGGAGTGCAGTTTAGGACGCGGTGGGCGCTATGACGCGCAGCACGAGCGGTGGGAGGTCGCGCCCCATATCGCTGACCTCCTCGGCGAAACGGAATGACGCCACCGGAAGGCGCCCCCGTCCCTTTTATCCCTGCTGCCCCGGGCCCTTCGCCGAAGGCCTGGTGCGGCCGAATCCCGGATTCATCCGCTTCTTGCGAGTCCGTTCTATCGCGACACCCTCGTCCCGGGTCTGGCGGCCACGTCGATGCCCGCGGATCGATCCGCAGGGGCGACGCGGCGGAAGACCCGGCGCGCCCTCCCCAATGATGGTGAAAGACCCAGCCCTGCAGCACTTTCCCTTCCAAATCCACGCCTCCACGAGCACCGCGGTAGACTCATGACTCATTCCGCACGGAGGCCTCGTGGAGGAAGAGGCTCCTCTCCTTGAGCCTGGCGATGCCCTGGTCATCGTCGATGTTCAGCGCGACTTCTGTCCTGGCGGAGCGCTGCCGGTGACCGGGGGCGACCAAGTGATCCCGGCCCTCAATGCGTGGCTGCGCGCGGCCCGCCTGTGCGGCGCGCC
>DOUU01000232.1:458-9011 GCA_003520425.1 Deltaproteobacteria bacterium | reverse complement strand
AGACTCTGCTGCTCACTGAACCGGATCGCATGGTTCCCCACGACCTGCGCGTCCGGAGGGAGATCCACGCTCAAGCGACGCGGCCGGACGGAAAACTGGAGACCATCGATCAGAGCAGCGAGTGGGGCTATCACTTCACCTATCTGGGCGGGCCGTAGCCGCTTGCGTCGGGCGCAACGGCGCCCTGCCTAAAGCAGTTCTTCCGCCATGAATCGGACCACATTCGGATCCTGGGAACCGACGAGAAGACTCGTCACCGGGCTCTCCTTCCAAGCGCCCAGTCGATCGCGAATCCGCTCCTTCGGTCCCACGAGGGTAATCTCGTCGACGAGCTGCTCGGGAACGGCGGCGATCGCCTCGGCGCGCTTGCCCGAGAGAAAGAGCTCCTGCACCCGCCGCGCCTCCTGCGCAAAACCGAACCGGGCGATCAGGTCTAGGTGGAAGTTCTTCTCCTTGGCCCCCATGCCGCCGATATAAAAGGCGATGTAGGGCTTCGCCATGTTGAGCGCCTGCTGAACGTCGTCGTGCACGATCACGGTGACCGTGCACGCGATCTCAAAGTCAGGTCGCAGATCCTTCAGGGAATCGGCGTACACGTAATTGCGATACGGCGAGTAGAAAATCGGCAGCCAGCCATCTGCAATTTCGGTGGCGAGTTTTACGTTCTTCGGCCCCTCCGCCCCCATGTAGATGGGGATGTGGCTGCGCTTGGGATGCACGATCAACTTGAGGGGCTTCCCGAGGCGGCTCCCGCCCTGCAGCGGAAGCTGATAGTGCTCGCCCTGGAAGGTCACTGGTCCCTTGCGTTCGAGCATCTCACGCACGAGGGCGATGAACTCCCGCGTCCGTGCCAGCGGCTTGGGAAAGGGCTGGCCGTACCACCCTTCCACCACCTGAGGACCCGAAACCCCGATGCCGAGGATGAGGCGCCCGTTCGAAAGATGGTCGATGGTGGCGGCGGTCATGGCAACGCAGGCCGGCGTGCGGGCCGAGAGCTGCATCACGCCGGTGCCAAGTTTGATGCGCGTGGTCTGAGCCCCCACCCAGCACAGCGGCGAGAACACGTCGGAGCCGTAGGCCTCCGCGGTCCACACCGAGTCGTAGCCGATGCGCTCAGCCTCTTTTACGAGATCGATCGGGACCGTCGGAGTTGCGCCGGAGTAGCCGAGCATCAGGCCGAGCTTCATCGGAGGCTCCTTTCGACCGGACGAGGTTGCGACCGGCAAGACCCCTATGGGTAGCGACGAGCTCCGGGATTGTCCCGAAGCTTCCTATCCGATCCCTTTTCGCAGAAGAGGGTCAGAGCGCGCCGACGTGCGCGCGTCCTCGCCTTCCCGCGAGCGTCGCGCGAGGTGCGGCCGCACCGGTCAGGGACAGGCGGCCGGGCAGTGCCACACACCCACCTCGGCGGTCAGGCGGTCGGCTTCTGCGGGTCCCCAGCTGCCAGGCTCGTAGATCGAGAGGGGCGTCGCGTTGCCGAGAATCGGCTCGACGATCGACCATGCGGTTTCCACTGCATCCTCACGCGCAAAGAGCGTGGCATCCCCTTCCATTGCGTCTCCCAGCAGGCGTTCGTAGGCATCCATCTCGTCCCCCCCAGGATGGTGAAGGAACGAAAGCTCCGTCCGGGCCGCAGACGCTGACTCTCCGGGCTTTTTCACCAAGGCACCGAGTGCGATCACCACCTCCGGGCTCAAACGGAATCGATAGTAGTTGCCGTGGTCGGGAAACTACTTCGCAAGGGGTGGCTTGCGCAGGTTGACGAGCACCTCCGTCGTCGTCACCGGCAGGCACTTTCCCGCACGGATGAAGAAGGGCACCCCCTCCCAGCGCCAGGATTCCACGTCGAGACGGACGGCGGCGAAGGTCTCGACCTGCGATTCGCGAGCCACTCCGGGCTCCGTGCGATAGCCCCGGAACTGGCCGCGCACCAGGTCCTTCGGGTGAAGCGGAAGGATCGATCGAAAGACCTTGACCTGTTCATCGCGGATCGCCTCGGCATAGGTGCTCGTCGGCGGCTCCATCGCGAGGAAACCCACGACCTGAAGCATGTGGTTCTGAACGACATCCCGGATTGCGCCGGCCTCCTCATAGAAACGCCCGCGACCGGCCACGCCGAACTGCTCTGCCATCGTGATCTGCACGCTGCGCACATAGTTCCGGTTCCAGATCGGCTCCAGAAAGGTGTTGGCGAAACGGAAGAAGAGAAGGTTTTGGACCGGCTCTTTGCCGAGGTAGTGATCGATTCGAAAGACCGCCGATTCATCGAATGCCGAGTGCAGCGTGCGGTTCAATGCCTTTGCCGAAGGCAGATCCCGCCCGAAGGGTTTCTCAAGAATCACCCGCGCTCCTTGCGCGCAAGAGCTCTTTGCAAGCCCCTCGACCACGGTCGGAAACATGCTGGGTGGAATGGCCAGATAGTGAGCCGGTTTTGCCGCCCCGGAGAGCTCCTTGCGGAGCGCCTCGAACGTGGCGGAGTCGTTGTAGTCACCGTCCACGTAGCGCAGGAGAGTCAAGAGCTTTGCGAAGGCGTCCTCGTCGACGCCACCGCCGTGCTCCTCCAGGCTCGCGCGCGCCCGTCCGCGAAGTTGCTCCAGACCCCAGCCCGCCTTTGCCACGCCGATCACTGGCACATCGAGCCGCCTGCGGCGCACCATCGACTGAAGCGCGGGAAAGATCTTCTTGTACGCGAGATCGCCGGTCGCACCGAAGAACACAAGGGCGTCAGAACGCTGGGGATCCATGGCTTTCCTCCCGCTCACCTGTTCGCGAGCGCTCCGTGCCTACCAAGACGCGCCCTCCACCCGCTTCCACCCCACCGCATCGTCTCCGCAGGAGGAAGGATGGATCAGGCCACGCTTTCATCCCCCCAAGGCGAACCGCTAACCCCGACTTGAGCGTAACATCCCTCCCGGGAAGGAACCCCTCGAACAAGCGCGGGGGGCGCGCCTTTGCGGCGAACCCGGGCTCGGGCCCGTGTTTTGGTGCATTGGAAATTCGGCAAGAACCGCTCGAGCCGCTTCCTTTTCCATCGGAGGGAACCATGGCCGACGACGACCCGTCCCGTTACCGCACGAACCTGCAGGGCGAAGTCGACAGCGCGAGCCTTTACCGAACCCTGGCGGGCGCCGAGCGCGACCCGCAATTGGCCGAGGTCTATAACCGGCTTGCCGCGGTCGAGGAGGCGCACGCCGAGTTCTGGCGCAAGCGGCTGNNGAGGCGCACGCGGAGTTCTGGCGCGGGCAGCTTCGTCGCGTCGGCGCAAGGGTCCCGGGGCTTCGACCCGACTTTCGCACGCGAGCCCTCGGCTGGCTCGCCCGCAGATTCGGCGCCGGATTCGTTCTTCCGACCCTCCAGGCGCTCGAGCGCGGTGACAGTGCGCAGTACGACGCTCAGCCCGAGGCGGTGGTCGGTCGCCTCCCCGCAGCGGAGCGATCGCACGCACGCGTGGTGGAGGCCATTGCGAGCGCTGCGTCGTCGGGTTTGGAGGGGAGCTCGATCGCGCGGCTCGAGGGGCGCCATCGCGCGCTTGGCGGCAACGCGCTCCGGGCCGCCGTCCTCGGCGCGAACGACGGACTCGTATCGAACCTGAGCCTCGTGATGGGAATGGCGGGNNGCCGCCGCAAGCGGCGGAACCATCCTGATGACCGGCCTCGCGGGGCTTGTGGCCGGGGCGTGCTCCATGGCGATGGGGGAGTGGATCTCGGTCAGTAGCTCCCGCGAGCTTGCGGAAAAGCAGATCGCGACCGAGTCGGCAGAACTCGCGGCAACCCCGGAAGAGGAGCAGGAGGAGCTTGCCTTGATCTACCAGGCGAAGGGGATTCCCGCCGCGCAGGCGCGCGCGCTTGCCGANNCCTCATGACGAGCAAGAGCGGGGCGCTGGACAGCCTGGTCCGCGAAGAGCTGGGGATCGATCCCGAGAAGCTCGGCGGCTCTGCCTGGGCGGCCGCGGGCTGGTCGTTCGTCTTGTTCGGAGCGGGCGCGCTGTTCCCCGTGGCTCCGTTCTTCTTGAGCGCCGCGCGGTCTGCGATCGTCCCGAGCGTGGTCCTTTCGGGACTCGCACTCCTTGCCATCGGCGCTGGAACCTCCCTTTTCACCGGGCGCGGGGTCGCGTTTTCTGCCCTTCGCCAGCTCGGCGTGGGCCTTGCGGCGGCGGCGGTCACCTACGGCGTCGGCACGCTGGTCGGCGTAACCCTGGCTGGGTAGAAGGAGGTCACACACCCACACCTTTCGGTGTTGAAGACCCCCAAGGAACAGCGGCTGGGATCTGAGGGAGCGCGGCCGGGGCCATCGCCGAGAGTGCCGACCTTGAAGCGATGGTCCACCAGGTGAGCCCGGCCCCGAGGCGAGTGCGAGCTCCGCGCTCGGGGCCGACCCGTGACTCTCACCCCCGATTTTCGCTCACAAGACCCAGGGACGCGCTCCGATCGTCGACAGCGAACCCGCACCGAACGTCATCCCCGAATAGCGAAGCCGTTCTACGACGGATGCCGACGGAGTGTCAATCGGAAACGTGAGGCGATCCTCGGTTACGAGTGCTTCTCCTTCCCGCCGGGGTGTCCTGCGCTGCCGTGAGAAGGCCCCGAGGGTGAGCCTCCGCCATGGGCCGGCCCCGACGGCGGAGGCGCCGTATGGGCGGGTGCCGGAGCGGGAGCGACGCTCCTTTGTGTCGCTTTACGTTGATACACGCGGTTTGCGGGCTCGCCCGGGAGATCGCGGCGCATCGCGGTCGGCTGCGACGCCGGCTTCTCGAAAGAAGACGCCGGCACGTTGCCGTGCTTGGTGGCCGGTGCCGCCTTCGGCACCGATGGCGCCGATTCTGCGCGTGATGGCGCCGCCCGCGGCAAGGCGAGGGGCGCGGACTCCGCCCGCGGGGCGGGCTGTTGGGTTCGGGCCTCCTGGAAGCGCGGCGGAGGCGGCTCGTGCGCACGCTCGACGCTGCTGCTCTGTCCGAAGGGGGCGCGGGCGAGGGGGGCGCTCGAGGGTCCGCGCTCCGGCGACGCCACAACCCGCACGGGAGGGGCGGTTCCCGCTCCGCCCGCGGCGGTCCTCGGTTGCGCGCCGGGCGCTTGCCCCGTGCGCTGGCCGACCTCGAGAGCGGGGGCTGCGATCTGCGGGGCACGGGTCGCGACCACCGGTTTCGCAAGCGCTTCCTGGGACGGGGCGTTCACGCGACGGGCCCCGCCCACGAGGTTCGCGGCGGCGGGCTTCACGGCAAGCTCACCGTGCACGGGCCGAAACTGCTGAACGGGTACCTGTGCGAGACGCGCAGCCGCGACGGGGCCCTGGCCGAAGCGGTCGGACTTCACAGCCACCATCGCCCCCGGAACGGATGCGTTCTGATAGTTCGTGATGTTGTTGACGTTTACGATCGTTGTCTTTTCGATCGTGACGTTGTTCACGACGCGCGGACCGCCCCAACCGGCCCAATGCGGAACGCCCAGGCAGCCGTGCGGACCCCACCAGGGCACGATGGGTTCGCCCCACCCGAGGGCGACCCAGCCCACTGCCGGAAAGCCCAATCCCACGCCGACCTGAATCCCGACGGAAATCCCGGGTGCACCGAAGAACGCAACCAGGGCTGGCGCGTAGTAGGGACGCGCGACGATCGGTCCCGGCGCCCATCCCCAGTAGCCACCGACGTGCACCCAGCGCCCGTAGTGGTAGGGCGCCCAGCCCCAGGGAGCCGTATCGACCCACGTCCAGCCGTAGTAGGGATCATACATCCACGAGCCGGTGGTGTAGGGCGCCCATCCGGGCGCTACTCCGGTCGGAACCCAGACGGGGCCGTATTGGGGAACAACGCGCCAGTCACCATCGTGATCCAGGTCGTCGGCGCCATACACACCCGGCGGGACATACCGCGCGGAGACGGCGTCGATCTGGTGATCGGTGCGCTCATAGTTCCAGCGGTCCCAGGCATCGAGTTCGGGAGCCGCGTAGGTCTCGACCTGCGGCGTCTCGCTGCCCGTCACCACCACCTCTTCGCTCGGTCCGATCTCCGCAGACTGGCTTCCGGCCGACGTTACCGTGGCGTGCCCGCCGCGACGGCTCGCGAAGGTGGTCGTCTCGCCGGCGACCTCTACCCGGTAATAGCCGGGATGCTCGACGGTGAAGGCAGCATTCGGTGTGTCAAGCTCGATCGTCTGTCCGGGAGGCAGCGAGCGCAGGTCGAGGGAGGCGGTGCCGCTCGCCACGCGGAACTGGAGAAAGTCCGGCTCGAGCGAGTCGAGACCCAGCTGTGTCTCCGACCCGGCGCGTACGAAGGCGCGCGGATCGATTTGAAGCTCGAGATTCCCGCCGTTTCCGGTGGCGAGACGGTCTCCCGCCGCGAGGGCCGTATTCGCCTGGGCGGAGACCCAGTCGGGTGCGCCCGTCCGCCAGAACGAGACCGGGCCATCGACCAAGCCAAGGCGGGGAGGCGTTCGGTCAAAGCCCGGCGGCGGAGCCTCCTGAGCTGCGGCAGCAATGGGTGCTCCGAAGCCGAAGAGAAATGCGAAGCACAAAAACGCCTTAGAGCGTCTCTTCCCCACCATCCTCGATTCCTCCCTGACCCGTCTCGCCGATTCGATGGCGGCGGCCTGCCAGGCATTCACGCCGTACACGGGCAGCACGACACGCCCCTTGAACGCTTCTCGCCGCGGGGAGTTGCGTGCCGCTCCCCACCTCGTTCATGCTCGTTTCACCGATCCGCCGCTTGAAAACCGCGGGAAATCTCCCCGCGCTACCCCCGCCTCGACGTGGAAAGCCCCCGCCGCGAAGCCTGAACCCTGAGGGCCTCCTCCCGGGGAAGTCGCCTATCCTCGCGAAATCGCACCCAAGGGATCCAGATGAATTCCGACCACCCCTACTCCGTCGCCATCGCCCACCTGTGCCGCTCGACCTTGGCCGTGCTTGCCGTGTTCGAGCACGTGGAGCGGCACCTTCATCCCGCCGAGCATGGGCGGATGCGGGGCCTCTTGAAGCGCCCAGGCGCCGATCTCGCGCTGGCCCTCACCGAATTCCGCGAGCTAGAGCCCCCCCAAAGCCTCGAAGCTTTCCACATTCAGATGGAGCGCGCCGGCACCGCTGCCGAACAGGCGGTACGGCTCTTCTCCGATCCTGCTTCGCCGGACGAGACGGTCGCCCGCATCCTTGGCAGTCTGCGCTGTACCTGTCGCGCACTCGAAGCGCTCTACCCGCTGCGCGGGGTGCTCCCTCCCCTCGGTCGCTTGTTCGCGGAAGCGCCCCTCCATGATCGGCTGAACGAGCTGGATCCTGAGATCACCCAAGAGGGCGTGACGGTGGGCATGCACGCCGCGGGGACCACCGAGGACCATCCCGATGCGCGCGGAGGGTTCGTCTTCTACGTGCCTGAGCGCTACGACGGAAGCGAAGCCCTGCCGCTCGTGGTGGCTCTGCACGGCGGCTTTGGGCACGGGCGAGACTTCGTCTGGACATGGCTACGGGAAGCGCGCAGCCGCTGCTGTTGTCTGCTGGCACCGACTTCCCTTGGCACGACTTGGTCCCTGCACGATCCACAGCAAGACGGGGCGGCGCTCGGCTCGATGGTGGAGTTCGTGATGGAGCGTTGGCGCATCGACGCCTCGCGAGTCTTGCTCACCGGCTTGTCGGATGGCGCGACCTTCTGCCTTCTGCGCGGCCTCGCGGAGGGCTCACCGTTTACTGCGCTGGCGCCGGTCTCTGGCGTTCTGCACCCGTGGAACTTCCGCAACGGCAACCTCGGTCGGGCACGGGGCAGGCGAATCTACCTCGTCCATGGAGCGCTCGACTGGATGTTCCCGGTGGCCACGGCGCGCAACGCCCGCGATGCCCTCGCGCAGGCCGGGGCAGACGTTGTGTACCGCGAGCTCCCCGACCTCCCCCATGCTTATCCCCGAGAGGAGAATGCCCGGATCTTGCGCTGGCTCGATCCTCGACTCGCGCTGCCGGGCGAGAGCGAGAATGCGCTGGCGTGATCTCGCTGCGCAAGAGCCGTCCGGATTTGGAGAGGGCTGCGCCCGAGGGAATGGAGAGCGCGCCAAGACGCGCGGAGAGCACGCTGCCCGCTGGGAAGAGGTTCCCCTTGCACAGGAGCGCTAGGCCAAGCCGAGCTTGCGGTCCTGTTCGTCGGGGTCGAAATCCTCGAACTGAAGGATGCCGAGCTTGTCGAATTGATCGCGCACGCGCGGGGAAAGGAGCCCGAGTCGCTTGAGGTTGGGCACGATGCGTGCGAATAGCATTCGACGGAACATCTGGGCCGGCACCGAAGCCATCACGAGTTCGCGCACCTCGTCACGCCTCCAGCCCATGGCATCGGCGATCTGGTCTCCCATCAAGCGATTGCGCATCAGCTCGCAGGCGTAGAGGATGAAATCCTCGCGGTCCTTGAGCTCACTCGGCGCCATCTCTCGGTAGTGATCCTTGAGCGATACGACGCCGAAAGCCACGTGTCGGGACTCATCCTTCATGACGTACTTGATGAGCTCCTTGAGCAGCGGCTCCTGCGCGAGCTGATAGAGGTTCCCAAAGGCTGCCATGGCAAGCCCTTCGATGATGATTTGCATGCCGAGA
>DOUU01000232.1:288-443 GCA_003520425.1 Deltaproteobacteria bacterium | reverse complement strand
TAGCGACTAAACACCTCGACGTGTCTCGCCTCATCCATCGTCTGCGTGCCCGCGTAGTACTTGCCGTCGATCCACGGCACCGCTCCGACGAGTTGGGAGGCGACGATCAGTGCGCCCTGCTCCCCATGAAGGAACTGCGAAAGCTGGAGCGAGAT
>DOUU01000232.1:0-239 GCA_003520425.1 Deltaproteobacteria bacterium | reverse complement strand
GTTCCACTGATCGCGCTTCGCCTTCTCGTACAGATCGCGGAGACCTTCCTTGACCGAGCCATAGTTCCAGGCGTAGTTCGTGTCGAACGAGGTCAGGAGGGTCTCGAGCTCGGCATCCAGCGGGTGCGTCTCAGGAACCATCGGCTCGCGGCCCATGGCGGCTCCTTTCGCTTTCTGGCTCGTTCGACTCTATCACCAACGGAGGCGG
This sequence comes from Deltaproteobacteria bacterium, assembly GCA_003520425.1. Lineage (GTDB taxonomy): Bacteria > Myxococcota_A > UBA9160 > UBA9160 > UBA9160 > UBA9160. The sequence goes on along the minus strand of DOUU01000232.1, from coordinate 31 downwards.
CTTTCAGCGCAGCCTCCAACACCCGGGATGC
>DOUU01000115.1:3896-4079 GCA_003520425.1 Deltaproteobacteria bacterium | reverse complement strand
CAGCGGCCGAAAGAGCAGCTGATCATAGAGAAAGATTGTGATGACCATCGTGGCGATGGCCCAGCCAACCGCTGCCAAATCGCGCTCATGGATGGCACGGGCGACGTAGGATCCGATACCCGGGAGCGCGATCTCCAGGGCACCGACCGAGATGGCCTCGGATGCTACGACGAAGAACCAGCC
>DOUU01000115.1:0-3813 GCA_003520425.1 Deltaproteobacteria bacterium | reverse complement strand
GCTCGTGAAGATCGCGAAGATCGCAGCAAGCTCGGGTCCGAGAGAGCTGCCCGGAGTCAGCGAGACAAAGAACACGACCGTCAAAGAGAGATAGCCGAGGACCGGCACCGACTGGAGGACGTCTAGCGTCGGGATCAGCACCATCTCCGCGCGACGGCTCTTGGCCGCCACCGTCGCATAGGTGAGCGTGAAGACGAGTGAGGCGACCAGCGCCGCCAACATTCGCGTTGTCGTGCGCAAGGCGTACATCGGTAGAAGAGATGGCGAGAGGGAGATCTCTGGCTGCTGGATCGCAACGAACGGCGCCAACATCTGGTGCGCGCCGGATCCGAGGAGGATCACGATCGTCAATATGAGCAGCGCTGCAACAAGGTCCCGCCAGCTCGGGGGTCCCGGAGGCCACACGTGTCGCACGGCGCAGATCGTACAGATCCGCCGTTTGACTTCCACGCTAGAAGCTCGCGGCACTGCTCCGGGAGTGCAGGCTTGCGACAGCGCACTTCCCAGGGTCGCAGTGCAACGGTGGGCGGCGGGAAGTGCGAGCACCCCGCGCACCGCGGAAGTCTCCGGTGGTGCCCGGCTCTGAGATGCGGCGCTCGAGGCAATTGCAAGGGCTGCGCAACGATCGCGCCGAAGAAGGCCGGATGGACTGAAGCCCTTTCCTCAGCCGAGTCCGAGGCGGGCGTCGAGAGTCGGTTCGGGTATCCTGCCTGACGAATGCAGATTGAGATCAGCGGGGCGATCAAGGCTTTGTGGTGCCGTCTCTGTGCTGGGAAAAAACGCGAGGCATCCAGCACGACGCTTCGGATCAATCGCCAGGGTTTCCGCCACGGGGGATACCATGAAGGTGAACAGTACGGAATTCGGCAGCATCACGATCGACGGCGAAACGTATCACCACGACGTTCTCATCCGACTGTCTGGAAGGATCGAGAAGCGCAAGAAGAAGCTGTCCAAAAGAAAGTTTGGCACCTCGCACATCATGTCTCTAGAAGAAGCTGAATTCGTCCACGAGAAAGGCAGCGAACTGCTGATCCTCGGAACGGGTCAGAACGATAGTGTGCGTCTTTCGCCCGAAGCGGCGGCATTCTTCGCTCGCAAGGGCTGCAAGGTTCTGGCCGAGGCGACACCAGATGCCGTCGAAATGTTTAACCAGGCAAAAGGGCGAAGGATCGGCCTCTTTCACGTCACATGCTGAAGCCCTGACTCGCTCGCCTGCTTCCCCTTCGAAGGGCGAGGCTTTCTCGCAGGGGGGCCGCGATGTTACGCTCCGGCCCCAGGGCTCCTTTGGAAGCCCTGGAGGGCCCTGCATGAGCGAGACCCCCTTCACTGCGGAAGAGCTGTGCCACTACGAAAACCACGGCTATGTCGTGAAGCGGCGCTTTTTCTCGCAGAGCGAGCTTGAGCCCTTCACAAAGCGTTTTCTTGCCATCGTGAACGAGGAGGTGCCACCGGCACCCGGGATGACGGTGATGCGCGACGTGATGGTCGCGAAGGGGGCCGTGCGACCCGGAACGCGGGCCGAGGCGATTGCGAAGATCCAGGATTTTCAGAACGACCCCGTTCTCTACGATGGCTACGTGAAGCATCCGCGCCTGCTCGACGGGGCTGAACAGTTCACGGGTCCGGACATCAAGTCCATTCACACCATGCTGATCAACAAACCACCGGGGGTCGACGGTCGGCACCCCCTTCATCAGGATCTGCTCTACTTCCCGTTTCGTCCCGCGGACCAGATCGTGGGGACTTGGACCGCGCTCGAGCGCTGCACGCGCCGGAACGGCTGCCTCGTCGTCGTGCCCGGCACCCACCGCGGGGAGCTCCTGCCCCACGAGAACCCGGATTGGGAGTGGCTGAACCTTGCGTACTTCGGCGCAAAGGGCGTGGGTGCCCATCCCGAGCGCGTGCATCTCGGCATGGAGCCGGGCGACACCGTCTTCTTCCACCCCCTGCTGATCCACGGCTCCGGTCAGAACCGCACCGAAGGCTTCCGGCGCGCAATCTCCGCGCACTACGCCTCCGCCGCCTGCAGCTTCCTTCCCGGGGCAAAGCCGATCGGCAAGCGCAGGCCCTACCTCCTGGTCCGGGGGAGCGAGCATCCCGCCGGGATCTAGCCGGCGTCGCTACTTCTGTTTGCGCTCGACGGCAAAGCTCCGCTCTTCGCGAAAGTTGACCGTCTGGCTCAGGAACTGGACTTCGACCGAATAGATCCCGGTCTCCGCCTGGGGAGGGATCTGGATGAAGGTGTCCACCACCCAGCGCCCGGGCTTGATCTCGTAGTGGCCGTCCGCATCTCGCACCACGGGCTTTCCCTTGAAGAGAATGCGGGTCTGGAGCGTGCCCTCGATCACCTCGGTGGGCTCGGTGGGACAGAGCGCATACACCATGCGGTGGTTGACGTCATCCCCCGCGATCACGCGCTGGGGCACGAGCTCGGTCTGCTCCAGGCGGAAAAGAGGAAGCTTCTGCTCGCCGCACTTGTACTGCGCCCAGACGTCGTCCGGCACGGCCGCGAGCTTTTCGCCCGGGCTGCGCAGGGCCCTTTGCAGCTTGCCCACGACCCCCGCGCAGCCGAGGGCCGCCGCAAGGCCAAGAGCGACGACTAGTGCCTTCGAATGACCCATCCGTCCTCGTGCTCCTCGTCGGGCGCAGCCGGCAGCGCCTCCGTCGGGGGCGCGGCAGGGGGGCTGCGCCGCTCGGCCCGTTTGACCTGCCTCCGCTGGTGGGTCCTCGACCTTTTCGCGGCGGGGGCGGGGGGCGGCCCCTCGGCCCGGGCTTCGCTCGCGAGCTCCGTGGGCTCGGCCGGGGCCGGGGGCGCAGGCGAAGCGGCTGGAGCTTCCGCCGGCGTGCTGGGGGCGGCCTCCGTCGGCGCCGCGAGCGGTTCGGGAGTCTCTGGGCGGAGCAGGTGACCGGCCCAAAGCGCGACCACTGCCGCAAGAGCTGCGCCTCCCATCGCAAAGGCGAAGCCTCTGCGGGAGCCATGCCCCGGCGCGGCCACCCAGGAGTGGAGCGTCGGCAGGCTCTCCATCTGCGCCGTGTCCTCGTCCTCCGCGCTCCGGGCGCCCGTTGCGGGAGCAGAACGTTCCTGCTCGTCCGCGAGCTCCAGCGTCTTCGCCGTTTCGCGGGATCCTGCAGGCGTCTCATCCTCGGGCAGAACGACGGTCTTCTTGGAGCCCACCGAGCCAAGGCCCATGGGTGCGGTCAGGGTGGAGACAAATCCGATCGAGAGGGCCCCGCGAAGCTCCCGCACGCACGAGAATCGCTCGCCCGGCGCTTTCGCCAGGGCGCGCAGCACCGCGCGGTCGATGGCATCGGGGATATCCCCCACGATCGTCCGGGGGGGAGGCGGCGCCTCCTCGAGATGCATGCGACACAGCTCGTAATCGCTCTTGGCGGAAAAGGGCGCCTTGCCGGTGAGCAGCAAGTAGAGCAAGAGGCCGAGCGAATACACATCGGAGCGGACGTCTGCCTCCTCGCCTCGGATCTGTTCGGGGGCCATAAAGGCGGGCGTTCCGACGCGATGTTCGTTTTGCGTGAGATGCACGCTCCCGAGCACACGCGCGATGCCGAAGTCCATCACCTTGAGCGTGCCGGAGGGCTCGACGATGAGGTTCTGCGGCTTGATGTCCCGGTGAATGACGCCCTGCTCGTGCGCGACCTCGAGCGCGCGGCAGAGCTGCTTGCCCACCGTGAGCACCACGTTGGCGGGCAGCGAGCCGCGGCTCTGGATCAGGTACTTCAGCGACTGCCCCTCCACGAACTCCATGGTGATGAAGTAGACGCCGTCCACCTCGCCGAAATCGTGGGTGCGGA
>DOUU01000288.1:1906-5236 GCA_003520425.1 Deltaproteobacteria bacterium | reverse complement strand
ATCACCTTCGGCAAGCTCCAGGCGCGGGCGGCGATTCGGGATGTGGGGCGCGTCCTCGGTCTCCCCTATGGCGACGTCGACCGGATCGCGAAGCTCGTTCCGGAGACGCTGGGCATCACGCTCGACCAGGCCCTCGACCAGTCCGCGGAGCTGCGCGCGAGGGCCGAAGCCGACGGACAGGTGAAGCGCGTGGTCGAGATCGCGCGCCGCCTTGAGGGCTTGACCCGTCATGCCTCGACCCACGCGGCAGGCGTCGTGATCGGCGATCGCCCCCTGATCGAGCTCGTGCCGCTCTATCGCGACCCGAAGTCCGGGGCTGCGGTCACCCAGTACGACATGAAGTGCGTGGACCGGATCGGGCTCATCAAGTTCGATTTCCTAGGCCTCAAGACCCTGACCGTGATTGCCGACGCCGAGCAGCGCATCCGCGAGGGCGGATTCCCCGAGTTCTCGATCGAGAGGATCCCCCTCGATGACGCGGCGAGCTATGAGCTCCTCTCCCGAGGCGACACCGACGGCGTCTTCCAGGTGGAATCGTCGGGGATGACCGAGCTCGTGGTGAAGCTCAAGCCTCGAAGCTTCAAGGAGATCATCCCCCTCGTCGCGCTCTATCGGCCCGGGCCGCTCGGCTCCGGGATGGTGGACGAATACGTCTCCCGCAAACACGGCCTCACCAAGGTCGAGTACATCCTGCCCGAGCTCGAGGCGCTCACGGCGGACACCCTGGGCGTGATCGTGTACCAGGACCAGGTCCTGCAGATCGCCAATCAGCTCGCCGGCTACAGCCTTGGGGAGGCGGATCTTTTGCGCCGCGCCATGGGCAAGAAGAAGCCGGACGAAATGGCGTTGCAGCGCGAGCGCTTCGTTTCCGGGTGCAAGAGCCGCAAGATCGAAGAGAAGAAGGCCCACGCGGTCTTCGACCTGATGGCCGAGTTTGCGGAGTACGGCTTTGCGAAGTCCCACTCCACCGCGTACGCCCTCATCACCTACCAGACCGCGTATTTGAAGGCGAATCACCCCCGGGAGTTTCTGGCGGCGCTGATGAGCGCCGATACAGGGAACGACGAGAAGCTCGCCCGCTACATCGCCCACGCCCGGGAACACAAGATCGATGTCCTGCCCCCGGACGTGAACGAGTCCTCGAGGGACTTTACGGTGGTGTCCGGGGGGATCCGCTTCGGGCTTGCGGGCGTGAAAAACGTGGGCGAAGCGGCGATCGACGCGGTCCTCGAAGCCCGTGCAGCAGGAGAGCGCTTTGGAAGCCTGGCTGATTTTTGCCGACGTGTGGACGGCCGCCGGCTCAACCGGCGCGTGGTCGAGAGCCTCGTGAAGTGCGGAGCCTTCGATGGGATTCATCCCGACCGGGCGCGGGTGTGGGCGGGTCTTGACGCAGCCCTTGAGGCGGGGGCCGCCGCGCAGCGAGACCGCGAGATCGGGCAAGCGAGCCTGTTCGCCGCCCGCACCGGGGGCGAGACGCTCGAGCCCGCGCTGCCGCAGGTGGCGCCCTGGACGGATCGCGAGCGCCTCGCTCACGAAAAGGAGGTGCTCGGCTTCTATGTGACCGGGCACCCGCTCTCGCCCCACGCCGCCCAGCTCGCGCGCTTCTGTGACACCACCGCAGGAGCAACCGAAGGGAAGGCCGGGCGCGATGTTCTCATCGGAGGGGTCGTCACGCAGCTGCGCGAGACGCGCACGCAGAAGGGCAAGCTCATGGGCTTTGGCGTCCTCGAGGACCTCGAGGGCGCCTTCGACCTCGTGCTCTTCCCGGATGTGTGGGGCCAGTTCTCGGGCGTGCTGCGGCGCGCCGTGGCACAGGGGGAGGCCGGAAGCGTCACGCCCCTTCTTCTCGCGGGAACTCTCGAGGGTGGCGAGTCGCCGAAGCTGCTCGTGCGCGAGGTGTTCGAGCTCACGGGCGCAGAGGAGAAGCTCTCCTCGCAGCTGCGGCTCCACATCACCGCGACCGAGGCCACGCGCGATCGCCTGACCGCACTCAAGGGTCTGCTCGCGGCCCACCCCGGCCCCTGCGCCGTCCAGCTCCACCTGCTGATCCCCGGTGAGAGCGAGACCATCCTGTCTTTTGGCAGCGGCGTGCGGCCCAGCGAGGCGCTGCTCGGGGACGTGGACGGCCTGTTCGGGCGCCGCGTCACGGAGCTATGCGTCTAGCCCTTTGGACGTGTGCGCTCGTCCTTTCGCTGGGGGCGGCTTCGAGCGTGCTGGCGGCGGAGACGCGCAGTGTCGAGGCCGTGGGCGCCGTGCCTGCGCAGCTTGGGGCGTCGCACGGGGGGCCCGAGCGAGAGGCGGCGCTGCGGGCCGCCTTGGCAGAGGCGGTCGTTCAGGTGGGTCTCTCGCTCGTCAACAGCCCCGATCCCGCCGCCACACGGCCTCGTGTCGAAGCCGCCCTTGCGGGGGATCCCCGCGACTACACGGCTCGCTATCGCGTGACCGAGGACCGGGGCGCAGGTCCGCGCAGCGTGCTGGCGGATCCTGCCGTAAAAACCGAGTACGCGGTCAAGATCGAGGCCCAAGTGGACGTGGCCCGCGTGAGGACGCGCCTTGTCGCGGCCGGGCTCGTGCCCAAAAGCGCCGCCCCCGCGCCGCTCGCGCCGACCGAGCTGCGCCACCTGACACTCGTGCTCGAGAGCGTGCCCTCGTATCAGGCCTACGTCGCGGTGCGCTCGGCGCTGGTCGAGCGCGCCGGAGCGAAGTCCGCCCAGCCCCGCGAGTTCAGCCGCGGCCGTGCCGTGCTCGACGTCGAGACGGCGCAGCCCGCAGCCGCGCTCGCGCAGGGCCTGCCCGCGCTTTTGGCGCCCGAGCTGCGGGTCGAGACCGTTGCCGCCGAAGGCGACACCGTGCGCGCTCGGCTCGGCGTCGCGGCGCCGCCCGCCTCGTCACCCCCCGGCGCAGCGAGCAGCCAGAAGGCAGCGGGCAATTGACGCCCTCCGACCAAATCGCTACTCACTCCGCCACCTTAGGCGGGTTTCAGGCACGTAGCTCAGTGGGAGAGCACCACCTTGACACGGTGGGGGTCGGCGGTTCAATCCCGCCCGTGCCTACCACGGAACCATCCGAGATCCCATCACATTCCCGCTGAACCCCGAAGGGATCCGACACGCAATCGTGTCAGATAGCATCAAACTGGGGTCGATCCAGTCGGGCCAGGTTGTCAGCGGGCACCTCACCCCGCCGGAGCGCCACCGGCTCGCGGTAAGACGTCGCCCCCGCACCATTTCGTGTAGCGCTTCGCCGTGACGCTGACGTCCGCATGGCCGAGCTGCGCCGAGACGTAGCCGAGCTTTTCGAAGCGAGAGCGCGCGGGGGTCGGGACCGGTC
>DOUU01000288.1:0-1901 GCA_003520425.1 Deltaproteobacteria bacterium | reverse complement strand
CCATCGGACTTTGAGCCCCTGGGATCAGTGCCTGGGGTTAGCGTGGAAGACTGGGAAGCCCGGGATCGCCGGCTTTCTTCCGCCGGGTGTGCTCACGTCGCAGGAGCGAAAGGGCCGCTGCTCTGGTCTTCTGCCCCGTGTGCTTGCGGATGACTTCGACCGCCTCCTCAGGCTTCACGGGCAGCGTGATGCGCACGGCGTCCGACGGCGGCACGTGCTCGGTGCTGCAGGCCCGGTCCTCACAGAGAAGAAACGACCTCGGCTTGAAGTGGAACAACACGGGCAAGCCTACTGGGCGGGGCTCGTAGTCGAGCCAGAGGTCGGGCGGGCGTTGAATGATCACATGCAAGGGCCCGAGACTCCCCAGGAGTGAAAGATAGAGGCCGCCTAAGCCCGGGCCGTCGTAGCCCCGTGCGCCACGCCTTGGCCGCTTCCTCTTTGGGCGCTCTGTTCTGTATGCGCGCTCGGCCAGCTCCGGCATGTCAGCACGTTCCGTGAGCGAGCGCAGCTCGGCCCCCTCTCGGGATGTTTGGAGCCTGTCTCTTGTCCGCGCGACTACGTCTGCGATTTTCCCGAACTGCACGGCGGAGTGTGGGAGCAGCACTGCCAGATTCCGGGCTGTTGCCTCGAGGGCAGCGACCGTCTTGCGGCGTAGCTGGGCGATTGTGTCGAGCTTGCCTAGGACTTCGCGCTGCCCAGGGGTCACCATCAAACGCCGCTCGCTTCCTCGCGGCGCTCCGAACGGCAGTTTTCCCACTGAACCCAGGAGCCCTCCCCCCGGTGCGGCTCTTTTTCCCGTGGTCCTTCTGCCACAAGGTCGCCGCGAGGTTCAAGGGAAATGCGATTCGCGCCGCGTGACGTTCTCGTGGAGGCGACTGGGCTGGCGGGCGTCGATCCGCGACTCCCGGAAGGCCAGAGTGGGGGTCGAGGGGTCGGGTCAGAAGTGGGGTCCATCCGCTCCAAAAAACCGCCAAAGGCGCCCAGCGAGGGGTTGCGCAAGCCCGCGAAATCCATCAATTTCGCCCACTTGTGAATGGCGGCTTTCAAGTTGATTGACACGGTGGGGGTCGGCGGTTCAATCCCGCCCGTGCCTACCGATCGGGACGTGTGGTCGAGCGCAAAGGCGCGCTCGACGTCCAGCAAAGGCAAGTAGTTCCAACCAGATGCATCTCCCGCGGACATGAGCGAGATCACGGTTTGTCTGCCCGACGGCAAAACGCTCTTGTTGCCGGCGGGTTCAACCGTTCTCGCCGTTGCCGAGCGCATCGGCAAGGGGCTCGCGCGTGCCGCGCTCGCAGGGCGCGTGCGTCCGAAGGGCGCGCCACCCTCGCAGGCGCCGCAGCTGGTGGATCTGCGCACGCCGCTCACCGACGACGTGTCGCTCGAGATCGTGACCGCGCGGGACCCCCAGGGCGGCGAAGTGATTCGGCACTCTGCCGAGCACGTGATGGCCGACGCGGTGAAGCGCCTTTTCCCGAGCGTGCAGGTCGACGTCGGCCGGACCGACCACAGCGAAAAGTTCCAGTACGACTTCCTGACCGAAGGCCCCTTTACGCCGGNNCTTCGTGCGCGAGGAGGTCTCACGCGCCGAGGCCAAGCGCCTTTTCGCCGCCAAGGGCGAGGAGCTCAAGGTCTCGCGGATCGACGATATCCCGGAGGGCCAGCCGATTACGCTCTTCCGGCATGGCGGCTTCGTCGATCTGTGCCGAGGACCGCACGTGCAGCACGCCGGTCAGATCGGCGCCTTCAGGCTTCTGGAAGCAGCGGGGGCGTATTGGCGCGGGGATGAGCGCAACCCCATGCTCCAGCGCATCTACGGGACCGCCTTTCCGTCACCACAGGCGCTCGAGGAGCACCTCCGGCTGCTCGAAGAGGCCAAGGCGCGCGACCACCGCAAGCTC
>DOUU01000111.1:1808-7110 GCA_003520425.1 Deltaproteobacteria bacterium | reverse complement strand
ACCCGGTCCCGCTTCCGGTCGGTCCAGTCGCGCCTAGGACTGCGACTTTCTGCGTGGCGGGACATGCAGAGGGTTTGCGACCACCGCTGCCGCATCATCCACGAGGGACCGCATTTCGGGACCCAAGCCGGCATACTCGATAGCGAAGCCGTCTTCCACAAGTCGAACGACTTTACCCACGACCTCGAACGGAGAGTCCTCTCTCAAGAGGACAAAGACGCGGACTTGAGACCCAAGGCGGGGCTGGACCGAGGTCTGTATCAGCAACGCGCCGTTGTACGAGATATTGGCAAGAATTCCGGACCCGTCCTCGCGCCCAGACGAGTAGAGAATCTCGAAGTGAGTCCGGATGCGTGAGTTCCACCGCCTGTCTAGCAACCACCGTTTCATGGCTTCCCTGGCAGCACGGATCCCTGCCCGATTCTTCGGCAATCCTCGGCCGGTCCTTGATCTCTAAGCGTCGCGGCGAGTCATGGTAAGGTGGAGAAGCGCGACGGCTAATCCAAGACCGTGACGACGAGACGCTGGCGCACCAGGGAGGAGCCGTGAGTCACCCCCACCGGGCATATATCCCGGCCGCCGGTCACGACTTCCTGCTTCCGTTCTACGATCCATTGAATCGCCTGCTCGGAGTCGGGGCGTTGCATGACGAGCTGATCGCGGAGGCGCACCTCGAACCGGGCCACCGCGTCCTTGACGTGGGCTGCGGCACCGGCTCGCTCGCTGTGCGCATTCGAGGCAAGTACCCGCAGGTCGAGGTGGTCGGACTCGATCCGGACCCGAAGGCGCTCGCGATCGCGCGCCGCAAGGCCGAGCGAGCAGGGGTCACCGTGCGCTTCGAACAGGGTTACGGCGACGCGCTTCGCTTCGGTGATGCCGAGTTCGACCGCGTCACCTCCTCGCTAATGCTCCATCACCTCGACCTTCCTACAAGGCGCGGCATGCTGCGCGAGGTGCTGCGTGTGCTTCGGCCGGGTGGGTCGCTGCACCTGCTGGACTTCGGTCGGAGCGAGGAGCGGTCCAGCAGGTTCCTTTCGCGCCTTCTCTACGGCGCCGAAGATCTGCGCGAGAACAGTGACCCGCGCGTAGCGGCGCTGCTCACCGACGCAGGGTTCGAGGCGGTGGAACGCGTCGCCGGGGCGGCCACACGAGGCGCTCAAACCGGGTAGTAGATCCGACGTTGAGTGGCGCAAAGGGACCGGTTTCTGCCACCCGACAAGCGAAGCGCAGGGGAGCCAAAAGGAAGGATAGACCGCCAGAGAGGAGCACGGCGCGCGGATCACCCACGGCGATAGGGACCGCCGCGATCTGTCAGCGTGTCGGCCGATAGACGATTTATCCATTGGAAGTTTCGCTGGCGATAGCGCCAACGCCACGTAGCTCTGAGAAGGACCTCGCGACGTAGTACACTGCCACGCGGAGGTTCGAAGCATGAGGCGTCTAGGCGTGGCGATCAGATTTTGCGTTGTCCTCATCGCTGCGCTTGTTAGCAAGCAAGCCTCCGCTCAGTCAGAGAACGCCGTCGATTGCGTGGAGCAACTGCGGGCCAGCGCCGTGCCCGGAGCGACGACAACAGTCAAGCAAGGGTGTCTGCGCCTCGGGCAAGTGGTGATTGGCATGTCTCGTGATGATGTCGAACGAATGATAGGCCCGGCTGACCTCAATGTGAGCGGACCGACCTCGTGCATGAACGCTGTATACGTCTTGCCGCGCAACCTCACCCGCGAGCTGGCAGCGCACCCCGTAGAGCCGACTGCGCTAGATATCAGCACGCTTCGGCTCGTTTATCGGGGAGATCGCGTCGCAGTAGTCGAAGCCGACGGGCGCGCGGCGAGGTCGCATTTCGGCTTCGGCTCGCTCCAAGTCGGTGATACTGCGAAGACCGTCGAGCAGCTGCTCGGATCCGATCACGCCAGTGACCAGGTGTGGAGCTACGGCCACCTCCTTCTCCTCTTCGATGACGACGTGAGCACCGTTAGCGCCATCGCCATCACAGAGGGCGAGGACGCGTTTGGCTGCCTCTTGCCAGCGACCTTCCTCTTGTCGCTCGATGCGGCAACAGGTGCTGCCCGAGGCTTCACGGTCATCCGACCGCCGGAGGACGAGGTCCGCCTTCACGGGCTACCGAATTGGCCCGGTACGATCGTGCGGATCCCTCCAAGGAACGCCCGTTGACACAAGGCGGCACATCGCCACCCTCCTGGTCGGATTCCAGGTCGGTCAAGTCGATCCGCTCGCGTTCTTCAGGGTACAAGACACGGGCCTCGCACTCGGGGCTTCTGTCGCAACGCTGCCCTGTGCGAGGCGCCTCGCGCGGAGACCGCGCTTCCCAGGTTGCGCAATAGTGTTATTGGGCGGGCTCATCTGTGATCGGTGGACGGCCGATATCTCCAGCTATGCGCCTCTCAATGCTTCTTGCCGTACGCAGGAGGCCTCACGCGGACGGCGCGCCGATGTTACTGCTAATGCTAGTGACGGTTTGCCTGCTGCTTCCCGAAGCGTCAGCCGGTGCGGACGCGCATCAAACAGTCCAGATGCACTCGTTTCCTCAAGAGCAAGTGACAGTTTTCTCTCCCAATGGCCGCTTCGCACTCCGTGATCAGGAAACAGGCGATATAGACCAACCTCATCGTCTCGTGGTGTCTGAGGTTTCCAGTGGGCGCGAACAGAACCTTATGGGGTTCTCCCGGCATGTTGATGTAGCGTGGTCATCAGGATCGGATTGGCTCGCCGTTAGCGATTACGCCGGAAGCAATTTCGCCACGTGCCTTCTATTTTCTGTTGAAGGAAACAGCCAACCGATTGACATAAGGCACGAATTAACCCGAGTCCAGGCCGCAACGGGAATCATCGAAGGAAACCATCACGTTTACGTGACCTGCTCTCGCTGGGTAACCCCGGACATTGTAAAGGTTAAGCTTGATGCTTATGGAGATCATGATCCAGCAGGGAGTGTCACTTGGTATACCTTCCAGACTGGTGGTCAGGTTCTGCCCAGTACTGGTGACTAACAGGGTATCGCCGTGTCATCCATCAGTGGACGAGATGGGGGTCTAAGGCTGCTTCCGCGCTAGCCATGTCGCGCGGAGAGCGCGCCTACCGACACCCCATCCCCCCGCGTCCCGGCCCTAGCTCGCACGATTCATTGGGGCTGACGGTCGCGCTGTTCACCGAGACTTACGAAGCGGACGCCGTGCTCCTGAGCCGACGACCGGTAATTTCCTTCGGGGTGATCTTGAACCATCGGTCGCGCTGGCCCGGAGCCCAGGGATGGACCGGCATGCGAAGGAGCCGCTTGGAATCATCATCAATGGCCTCGGTGATCTCCCGCGCGAACCCATGCACGGCAACGCTCCATCCTTGTCGCCGTGCGAGATCGATCTCGTCAACCTCGAAGGCCACGTTGGCCAAGGCTGCATCGGTGGCGGCGGTAAGATCCGCCGTCCGAAAGACGATGACCCCATCCTCGTCCGCTGCATAGTTGAGGGGGAGCACATGGGGTTTCCCGTCGATGACCACCGCTAGTCGGCCAACGCTGCCTTGTCTGAGCAACTTCAAACACTCGTCCCGACCCAAGGATTCTGAAAATCGTTCCGATTTCGTCGAATTGCTCATCATCCGGGATTCCTCCCCGCTTTTCGCGCGGACCCGCCACACAAGTGCCTTCTGACGCGGGCCTTTGAATTCTCGAGACAGCGACTTCGCATCCCCGACAGATGAAGGCAGATTCTCGCCCATCGAGTGATCGATAGCGAGCCGCACTCGTTCGGCATCGGTTCCGCGCGTGCCGGGCAGGTACGCGGTTGGGGTTGAAGAGCCTGTTGATGGGGATGGACGTTGCAGAATATCTTGGTTCCTTCCCATCATGTCATCGGGTGCCTGGTCCAGCAGGGAACCGCGACATCATTGGAGGCTGGCCTGAATGTAGGGCGCTGCCGCTTTGGCCTTCGCGATGCATGTGTTGTATTCCTTGATACCCTGTCCAACCCTCGCCTCAGCGAGAAGCCCCTCGGCCTTCGCCCAGTTGAGCTTTGCGTTGTAGCCCTTCGTTTTCGTGTAATCGAGCTTGCCGTAAGCCGCGTCGAGGTCTTGACTGCACGCCATAGAGTCGGCCGAGTCGGAGACTGACGCCGAGCATCCGAGCAGAGGGATCGCGGTAAGTGAGAAAACGATCGCAGCGCAGAGAACTCGGATACTACTCGATTGAAGGACTCCTCTTCGCCTACCTCCGGTGCACCGCTTCCACGCGGCCTCCGGTGTCCACATCGTCATCTTTCCTTTTAGGACCACGAGGGGAACCCAGCTCAACATGGGCGCTTCGTACTAGCTCACTGGAATCGCAGCGCATTCGACGCCACCGGCAGTTTTGCATGCTCCAAGGTACCCGACCGGGCGTTGGAGCTAGTCGAGCTCGTGGCCCCAACCTCCGTGTAGCCAGCAACTTGCGCACTAGTCATGAAGGTTCCGTCTATTCGGACCGGTAGAGGCTCCGTAAGACGCATGGAGAAGTGCTTAGAAGTTCCCGCGGGAATCGCCCCGCTGACGGTGTAGTACTCAGCTCGGCTCGGATCGTCCTTCCCTGGTCGGAACTCGTTCTTCCATGCAAAGGCATGTTGGATGAGAAGATTTACGTCGCGGACGGCGTGATTCGCATGATTGGTCACTTCCCCGGAGACCACGTTCCCATCAATCCGAACGCCTTGAAGCGTGATGGGATCTCCGGCACGCGCATCAACGACCTGGACCGATTGAGCCGCCGAAGCCATGACCGGCCACAGACCCGCGCCGAAGAGAGCCAAAGAAGCGACAAGAACGGATGTTCGTCTCATGATCATCTCCTTTCAAGCCAAAACTTCGTCCTGTAGGCCAAGGCTGTGCATAGACCATGCCAGCGCCGTGCTGCATGGTGTTCTGTGAACTCAAAGGGTGAGGAGCTTTGCCCCGATCAAGGAAAAACGTCCCAAGAGCGGCCTTATGGAATCTAGGATGCGTCCCTGAGAACTATCCCCGCCGATCACTCCTCCGTGAGCACGGTGAAGACGAAGGAGAGCGCGTCACGCAGGTGCTCACGATGCGCGGGTGTGCTCGCGAACATCGTGCCGAAGATACCCACCCGGTTCGCGCCCCTGATGGCGAAGTCAAGCCAGCGTTCGTCCGTCACTTCCTTGCTCTGCACGGGAAGGCATCTTGGAGGGCACTGAAGACCAGACTGGAGGCACGCGAGTGCAAGGCTTCAGGATGCGCGAGGAGCCATTTCTCAACGACAGGTTGAAGCTGGCCACCGGTCACGCCCTCCGGTATG
>DOUU01000111.1:0-1725 GCA_003520425.1 Deltaproteobacteria bacterium | reverse complement strand
AGTAGGCCATACGCCATCACCGAGGAGTGCCAGAAAAAGCACAAGGACGTAGAATCGACTCACGGGAACCTCCCCCACGCGCAGATCTCGGTGGTTGAGAATGCATGTCGCATACCAGCAAAATGACCGAATCCCCAAAAAAGGCGGAGAGACAAACGTGGAGTTTTGACCCAAGTGAGGAGGAATGACCCTGGCAACATCGGACCTGATATCTGGCGGGAGGCGGAAAATGGGAGCGTCGGTTTCTTCTGAAGGGGTTCTGAAAGGGGGACCGGGACGCCTGGTGCTTCCCTCCCGACACCACTCGGTTTGGTGGCTCCACTTTTTGTAGTGAACGCTCCAGTCCGAGACCTTTCCGTGGTGGCGTTAGCAGCCTACACGAGACGCGACCCGTTCCACGATCGCCAAGAGATCGGCCAGAGCGAACGGCTTATCGAGCACCGGCGTAGCTCCCAGCGCGTGCGCCCGATCGTAAGTCTCGACGTCGCCGAATGCAGTGATCAAGATAGCCGGGATTCGCAGGCGAGAGGCTTGTACCGCTTCGATCACGTCGAGTCCACAGACTCCAGGCATCCGATTGTCCGTCAGGAGGAGCTGCGGCACTTCGTCCCGATGCCCACCGAGCATCAGGTCCGCCAGACGTTCGAGCCCCTCCGAGCCATTCCGTGCCTCGCTTACGCGGAAGCCGTGCCTTGTGAGTACGAAGGCAAGCATCTTGCGCATCTCATCATCGTCCTCGATCAGGAGAACGTGGCGCCTACGGTCAGGCTCGAGCCTCTTCGAGGCGCACGGCGCGCCGCGACCGATGGAAACCACAGTCTGTCCCTCCCGCGGTGAAACTCTTCGGTTCCGGCTGCCGGGCCGACCTGGCGGGGGGTTCGCCTCGGGTAGCTCAGCCCGGCGCCGGAACCACCGCTACTCCTTGCACTCTCCGTGCCGGTGAAAGGAGTCACGATCGCACCTCGCACGCCAAAAGGGGGGAGCTTCGCCCCGCACGCGGAGGAATGACCCGGACTGCTGGGCTACTGCTGGGCCGCGGGGCCTCCGCCTTGTGAGCCCCCCAGCGCTCGAGCTTGCGATGTAGGATCTTCCGGTCAACACCAAGCACGCGGGGGCGTGATCCTGTTGTTGCCGCCCGTCGCCGCGCAGCACGTAGCGCCGCTCCTCTTCTTCGAGCGGCACGAGCTCGTTTGGATCCGACCCCGTCACGAGGACGTGTTGATCGCGAAAAGAGCAAACGCGCTCGGGCAGATCGTCGACCACGAACGAGCTACTCATAGCTCGTGAGAGAAGAGGATCCGAAGATGCGCGCTCGGGCTTCACACCGATAGGCGCAACAACCCAGCCCGCGCCACCACGAGTTCTATTCCTCGGTCTCGCGACTCCGTGCACTCTGTGAGCGGAATGCGGGCCAGAAACTCCCCACCTCTCAACTGGTGGGAAGGGTCGTGCAAGGTGTGCACTGATGCTTACAACTTCCAACAGGAATCTACCTGTTGACTGTCTGGTACTCCTCTTCGTTCGGACCGCCCGTCGGCATCTGGGACTCGATCCCGCCCTCGTCCAGTCACGCAAAGGTATGCATCACCTAGCCCCGCGCTGAACCTGGGTGTGGAGACATCCAGCTCTGTATACCCTGCGACCTTGACACGAGTTACGAAGGTACCCTTCCCCGGAGTGGAGAGGGGCGGGCCTGCTCTAGGAATTTCGGACCACGCACTATGA
>DOUU01000199.1 GCA_003520425.1 Deltaproteobacteria bacterium | reverse complement strand
TCGTTTTCTTCGAGGCCGAGCCGGAGAAGCCAGCCCCTTCCGGCGACGGCTCGGCCTAGCCCGTCCTGGGCGCCGAAGCACTGGCACGCATCGTGCTAGTTCCAGTCCTAGCGGGTTCGCAGCCTCGGGACGGTGCAGCAACCCTGCACGGAGGAGGCCATGCCGGTGGGAAGGTACGTCTACCGGATGCCCCACACGGTTCCGGAAAGCGAAACTGTGCGGACCGCGGCCCAGCTCATGGAAAGAGAATCCGTCGGCTGCGTCGTCCTGGTCGAGGACGGTCGTCCCGTCGGCATGCTGACGGACCGCGACATCGCGCTTCGTATTCTTGGCCACAAGCTCGATCCCTCCGTCGTCTCTGTAGGCGAGCTTGCGCGGCGGCCGCCCATCGTGGTCTCGGCCCAGGCTTCCCTCGCCGAGGCCGTCCGTGTGATGCGGCTCCAGCGCGTCCGCTGGCTCCTGGTCGTCGATCCGGTCGGAAAGCTCATGGGCGTGCTGTGCGTGGACGACGTCCTGCGCGCTCACTCGAGCGAGGTGGCACAACTCGGCGAAGCGCTTCGCACGCAGCTCTCAGGCCCGGCGGCGCGAGAGCCCGAGCACCCGCGCTAGCGCCGCGCGGAGAGGGAAAGAAGCGATGCCCCTCGTGGAGCACCACCAACGGAAGGTCATCTCCGTTCCGGAGGACACCCCCGTTCAGCAGGTCGCTTCGATCCTCGAGCGCGAGGCCGTGCGCTGCGTGGTTGTCGTTGATGCCAACGGAGCCGCGACGGGCATCGTCACAGATCGAGACCTTGCACTTCGCGTCGTCGCCAGCGGACGGAATCCGGAGATGACGGCCGCAGTCGCCATCATGAGCCATCCCATCATTACGGTGACACCTGCCGACACCATGGAGCGAGCGATCGAGCAGATGGCTCGCCATGGCGTCCGCAGGCTCCCTGTGACCGAAGGGAGCGAGCTCGTGGGCATCGTTTCGCTCGACGACCTCCTCGGGGATCTCGGAAGCGACCTCGAAGATCTTGGGGAGGTCGCACGCCTTCAAGGGCGCAAGAGAAAGCACGCGCCAAGCCTGCCGCAGCTGCGCGAGGAGATGGAGACCCGGATCCAGGTCTTCCGGGGCCGCCTTGAGCGCGAGGGAGAGAAGGCGACCGATGCGCTGCTTCGCGAGTTCGATTCGCTGCGGAATCGCCTGCGCCGGATGCTGGGGTGATCTTCGGGGAAGGGAAGGCTGCCTACGCGGGACCCTGACCGTGGACCAGCGGGACGAAAGCGACGGGCAGGACAACCTGTTCGTGCAGGGCGCCGGATGTGTCCCTCTCGATCAGCACGAGATCCTGGGAAGAGAAGGGGCGTCCCACGGGGATCACGAGACGGCCCCTCGGTTTTAACTGCGCAAGAAGGGCCGGTGGGACGACGGAAGCTGCCGCTGTGACGAGGATCGCGTCGAAGGGTGCCTCTTCGGGCCACCCGAGATGGCCATCGCCCACGCGCGTCTTCACCCGTGTGTATCCAAGACGCAAAAGTCGCTGATGGGCCTGGGCGGCAAGCTCGGGCACGATCTCGATCGTAAAGACATGGTGTGCGAGCTCGGCAAGCAGCGCCGTCTGGTACCCGCAGCCCGTTCCGATCTCAAGAACACGGGACGTTTCCGAGACCGCCGCGAGGTCGGTCATGAGGGCCACCACGAAGGGCTGTGAGATCGTCTGCCCGTGGCCGATGGGAAGCGGGCCATCGTCATAAGCCCGACTCTTGAGCTCCTCCGGCACGAACTCGTGTCGCGGCACGCGAGCCAGGGCCGCGAGCACGCGTGGAGAAAGCTCGGGGCGTCCCGTGAGGCCCCCCGTGGCCCTCGCCTCGAGCTCGATCTGGCGGATCATCTCGGCACGTTCCGCTGCCCGCGCTTGCGGGCTGTGCGTGCGCGGCTCGCCGCTCGAAGCGCTCACCCGCGCCTCCCGCGCCCCGTCCCAGGCGCCGTTATGGGCGAGGCTGCGCCAAAGCCCAAGATGAGGGGCTCCATGGGCTACGTCGCGGGGAGCGGCGCGAGGTCGCGGTGCAAAAACCAGCGGTCGAGGATCACGTGCTTTGCAACAAAGCGGCTTGCGAGCGCCCAGCGCGCGATCCGGGGGCGCAGCGCCGCCGGCACAAGGGCCGAGAGCGCGGAGACAGCGCGCGCGTCGCGCCGCCCGAAGCGACCGACCATGGCCGTTTCGTAGGGCATGAGATCCGACCACCCGTACCGGCCCTTTGCACGCAGGACCACGGAGGCGGCAAGGAGCCCCGACTCGATCGCTGGCCGAATGCCCTCGCCGCTTCGGGGGTCGGCGAGACCCGCCGCGTCGCCCACGAGAAGGAGGTGATCCCGGACCAGCGGACGCGGCGAGAGCCCGTAGAGCAGGTAGGCATGGCCACGGAGTTTTCTCGGGCTGCCGGGGGGAAGGCCTCCTCGCGCGTGTAAAAAGTCGAGGAAACGCCCGACGTGAGCACCGAGATCGTGCGAATCCTGGCGACCCAGGCCCACGTTCAGGAACGCCCCTTTGCGTACCGCCCAGCCATATCCCCGCAAATCGTCCATGAAGTAGAGCTCCGGGAGCTCCGGCCGCACGGTGCACGCCGCCGCTGCGCGGGAATCGAGCGGAAACTCCACCTCCTGCGCGGCGACGACCACACCAGGATCGGCGGGGGCGGGATGCAGAAGACGCACGACCGGACAGAAATGTCCGCCGGCTCCCACCAAGAGGGACGCGCGCAGCGAGTCATTCACGACCCATCCGCCTTCGGTCGATCGCACGGAGCGAACGCTCTCGCCCAAGATGAGCTCGGCCCCCGAGCGGCGAAGGAGGTGGGCATCGAACTCGCAGCGCCGGATTCCGAAACTCACCGGCGCTCCGTAGTCGACCGCGACGTCCTCTCCCCCGAGTGCGCCCACACGAAACCCGTGAAAGGGCTGGCAGGTGCTCGTCTTGGCGTATTCCTCAAGGTCGAGCTCGAGCTCCTCCACGACCTGGGGGGTGATCCATCCCGCGCACACCTTGTCGCGCGGAAAGGTCGCGCGGTCGAGCACCCCGACCCGCAGCCCCGAGCCGCGCAGCTTCCATGCACACGACGAGCCTCCCGGCCCGCCGCCCACGATCAGAACATCAAACGATCGCATCGGGCTCCTTTGGGCTAGCCCTCGGTGTAGAGGTGCTCCCGCGTCCAGGGGATGGCGCGGCTCCCGGCGCGTGCAAACACCATCTGGAACAGCTGGAACGAGCCGGAGAGGAAGGCCGCGATCGAGCTCGCGAGGTAGAGCCTCCAGGCGCGGACAAAGCGCTCGTCGAAGCGGGCCCGTACCCGCTCTGCGTTTTTCTCAAACCTCTCGAGCCAGTGCTCGAGCGTCCTCGCGTAGTGAAGGCGCAAATTTTCGACGTCCAGCACGGCGAAATTCCACGGCTCGACGATGCGGGCCATTTCCGACAATGTCGGAGAATAGGAGCCGGGGAAGATCCTGCGCTCGATCCATCGGTTCATCGGTATGGACTGGGGACGTCCGATCGAATGAACGAGACCGCGTCCGTCCGCGTGCAGACAGCGGTCGATCACGCGTCCAAGCGTCTCGTAGTTCTCGGGGCCTACGTGCTCGAGCATGCCGACGGAAACGAATGCGTCGTAGGGCCCCCTGGCGTTGCGGTAGTCATCCTCCACGAACTCGACCNNCTGCGATCCGATCCCCTCGCGATTCGCTTGATCCCTCGCATACGCAATTTGTTCGTGGGAGATGTTGAAGGCGGTGACCCGGGCGCCGTGTCGTCGCGCCATATGGAGCGCGAGCGAGCCCCAGCCGCAGCCCGCTTCGAGCACGCGCTCGCCCGGCCGCAGGCGAATCTTGCGACAGACGTGCTCGAGCTTCGCCTGCTGCGCCTCCTCGAGGCTCGCCGTCGGCGTTGGGAAATACGCACAGGTGTAGACCATCGCGGCGTCGAGCCAAAGCGCATAGAAATCGTTTCCAAGATCGTAGTGGCGGTGGATGCTCTCCCGCGAGCCGCGCAGCGAATGGGTCCGAGCCTTCGGGCGGCTGCGGCGCGTCATGAGGCGGCTCATCCATCCATCGGGCTCCGGCGCACTGAAGAGCGTCGTCAGGGTCTCGACGAGATCGCCGTCAATCTCGAGCTTGCCCTCGCTGTAGGCGTCCCCGAATCCGAGGTCTCCCTGGGCGACGAGGCGCAGCAGCGTCCCGCGATCCTCGATTCGCACTCGCGCGAGCTCGCCCTGCCCCACTTCTGTCCCGTCCCACAGCCGAAGGCAGATCGGCGTATCGCCCCTTAGGGCGAGGAGCTTGCGAGCGATCCAGCGGTCGAGCCTTCGCGCACGGGGCTGGGACAGGTGCGGGGTGTCCGCTTGCCCTTCGACGGACTGCAGATCATAAGGCGTGCCGGGGCTCTCCATGGGGCAAACCTCCTGATTCTTCTGTGACAAATACCATGCCACCGCGGAGCTTTCTCGGGAAGAGTCCTTTGAGGCTTGCGCGAGGGCGGCGACCTTGGCTGCTTTCCCCGGCGGCAGGGCGGAGAGGAGGCCTCACGCACGGGCGGGCCTGGGGAATCGGCAGGACGCCGGTCGCCATCTTTCGGCGCACGGGTCGGGCCGCAAAACGCAAAGGAAAGGAATATCCGCGACCCGCCATCCACCCAATCCCCGGACGCCCAAGATCTCTTGCGGATCCCCCCTCGCGCGCCTAGACCGGAGGTTCGATCTCCTTGCGGATCGTGTGCGCAAGGTCCGAGAACTGCTCGGCCAGCAAGACGAGCAGGTCGTCCATCGAGACGAGACCCCGGAGCTTCCCCTCGGCATCGACAATCGGTACGCGGCGGATCGCGAGATCGCGCATGGCAGTGATGGCCTGCTCGAGCGAGCGTTCGCCGGAGACGAAGATCGGCTCTCCCGTCATGACGTCACGCACAAGGACGCGCGCTGCGTCCTCGCCGGGCGCCACGACCCGCACCACGAGATCCCGGTCCGTCACCACTCCGAGAGGACGGTGCTCCTCGGCGACCACGATCGCGCCGATGTTTTCGTCCCGCATCACCGCCGCCGCCTCCTGGCAGGTCGCGTCGGGGGGCAGCGTTTTGACGGGGCGCCGCAACAATCGCTCGATCGGCATGGAGCTCCTCCTCGGGGTTCACCCCGTATTGTGAGAGTGTGCTCGCGAAACGCCAGTCCCGTCCATTCGCCGAAGAACGATTTTCTTCTGAAAGGAAACCCCGTGCGCCGCGCCCTGAGAGAGGGCCAACTCGCGCCGGTGAGCTAGGTCGCCGCCTCGTCCTTCACCGTGAGGACCGGACACGGCGCGAGGCGTAGCGTGCGCTCCGCGACGCTCCCGAGCAGCGCGTGCTTGAGCCCCGTGAGGCCGCGTGTTCCCATCACGATGAGATCGGCTTTGATCTCCTTCGCCGTTTCGATGATCGCGTCCGATGGCGCGTACTCGACAAGGTGGGTCTCCACCGCCAGCCCCGCCGCCTTCACCTTCTCTGCCGACTTCTCGAGCTTGCGCCCCGCCGCATCGCGCACTCCGGTCCAAAAATCCGGAGGGATCACGATCTCGTCGGGCATCCCCACAAGGGGTGGGAGGTGGTAGGCGTGCAGGAGATGGATCTGCCCACCAAACGTCTTTGCAAGGCCGATTGCGAGGCCCAGCGCCTTGGCGGAGTGTGAGGAGAAATCGATCGGGACCAGGATCTTCGAGAACTGCGTCACGTGCGTTCCGCCGAATGGGACGCCGCGGAAGTGCCACCTGCCGAGCGCACTCTGCCCTCCTTGCGCTCGCCGCGGCGGTAGAGCGTCCGGCGGTTGATGCCGAGGATGCGCGCGGCCTGCACCTTGTTGCCCCCGGTGAGCTGCAGAATCTCGTCGATGTAGAGATCGCACAGCTGCTCGAGGCTCATGCGCCGGTGCGCCGCAGCCCGGGTGAGATTGTCCGGGGACGAGGCTTCCGTCTCCGTCTCCTCGTCTGTGCCAAGGGGCAAATCGTCCGGACGGATCTCGAGGCTGTCACTAAGCGCGAGGGCGCGTTCGATCACGTTCTCGAGCTCCCGGGCATTGCCTTCCCAGCGGCAGTGCTGGAGACGGGCGATCGCCTCGGGTGTGAGCGCGCGCCGCCCTCCACTCGCGTGCTTGCGCACATAGAACTCGGCGAGCGTCGGTACGTCGTCGGGGCGCTCGCGCAGCGGAGGAATGTGGATGGGAATCACATTCAGGCGGTAGAAAAGATCNNCGCGCCTCCATCTCCGCACGCAGGTCTTTGTTCGTCGCCGCGACGATCCGCACGTCCACCCGCACGGACTGCGTCGAGCCCACGGGACGGATCTCGCGATCCTGCAGCACGCGCAAGAGCTTG
>DOUU01000267.1:1854-2514 GCA_003520425.1 Deltaproteobacteria bacterium | reverse complement strand
GCCGTACTTTTGCTTGATCGGCCACAAGAGGCGCCGCGCCTTGTCGAGGCTCACGTTATCCGGCCAGCTGTTGACCGGCGCGAAGCGCTGCTGGCCGCGGCCGCCACCTCCGCGGCCATCACCGACGCGATACGTCCCNNCGAGTCGGTCATCAGCGCCGCGAGGTCCTTCTTCAGCGCGGCGAAGTCCAGGCTCTCGAACTCCTTCCGGTAGTCGAAGTCCCCGCCCATGGGATTGGACTTCTCGGAATGCTGGTGGAGGATGTCCAGGCGCAGCTGGTTCGGCCACCAGTCGCGATTCGAGGTGCCGCCGCCGGCGGTGTGGTGGAAGGGGCACTTGCTTTCGCGTGACATGGGTTCTCTCCTCTGGAGGTTTGCCTTGTCGCCGTTTTCTGCGCTCAAGATGCCGCCTCTCCGCTGATTGCTCCAAGACATTGTTTCGATAAGATTGATAGCCCATGGCTATCAGTACCCTTGCGCCGCATCCCTTCTCGCTCCGGCAGCTTCAGTACGCGGTGGCGGTCGCCGAGTCGTTGAGCTTCCGGAAAGCGGCGGAGGCCTGTCACGTATCGCAGCCGTCGCTCAGCGCCCAGCTGGCGCAACTCGAGGCGACGCTTGGCGTGCGCCTATTCGAACGCGACCGGCGCCGCGTCCTCGTGAC
>DOUU01000267.1:0-1824 GCA_003520425.1 Deltaproteobacteria bacterium | reverse complement strand
AGGATCGGCGTCATCCCGACGATCTCGCCCTACCTGCTGCCAAGCGCCACGCCAGCGCTTCGAAGCGCCTACCCGCGCCTCGCAACCGTCTGGGTGGAGGACAAGACCGAGACCCTCATCCACAGCCTCGATGCCGGGACACTCGATGCCGCGTTGCTCGCGTTGGAAGCGGAGATCGGCGACGTCGAGCACGAGGTCCTCGCAAACGATCCCTTCGTCCTCGCGACCCGACCCGATGACCCGCTAGGGACGAAGAGGGCGCCCGCGAAGGCGGCGGAGCTCCGCGACGCTAGCGTTCTTCTCCTCGATGACGGTCACTGCTTCCGCGACCAAGCGCTCGCCTTCTGTTCGAGCGCCAAGGCGCACGAGCTCGAGTTCCGGGCCACGAGCCTGCCCACGCTCGTCCACATGGTCGCGGGCGGCGCGGGCGTCACGGTCTTGCCCCAACTCGCCGCGCCCACCGAGGCGCAGCGAGCGGGTCTTCGTGTCCGCGCGTTTGCAACGCCGGTGCCCCATCGAACCCTCGCGCTCGTCTGGCGGAAGCGCTCTCCCCTGGCTCCGGCTCTGAGGAAGCTGGCGAGCACGATTCGGGAGGCCTATCCAGGTCCTGGCAAGCGGCCCTCCCAGGCGCGCTCTCGCTTTTGACCGCTACATGGGCTTCTTAACCGCACTGCCTTCCGGAAATGTCATCGCTGACCGCTCAAGCTGCCACAGGTTCTTATCGATGATGAAGTCGAATCATGCAGCGATCAGGGGCTTGGCATTCAGACCGGAACTCGTCTTGGCTCTCCGCACACAACGCGGCGCTGCGTCGGATCGGCGGAGTCCCGGCAGTGCTTCGCGTGGACAACGAGCGCACGGCGGTGGCCCGTGGGGCGGGTCCTTGGGGTGAGATTCATCCTGCGTAATCGGTGCTCTCGGCGGACCGGCCCGCGGCCCACGAACCGCTGTCCGAAAACGGTCGATTCATCAAACACCGTTTTATTCTAGTGAGACCCTCACTCCGGGGAGTGGGGCGTCAGCTGAGCTAGTTCCCTGCACCCCACCAGAATCCTCCGAAAACACCCTCATGTGCTCCTTCTCGTGCGATGATTCCGGGACCGGCGCTGAAGGCGAGGCAACGGCATCCGAGCAGGTCAGAGAGACTCCCGCCAAATAGGGCTTGCGCGCGGTGGCCTCGCCGGTTTTGGCGACGGATGCAGGCAAGACCCCCATGGTCGGTTCCCTCGAGTACAGAGTCAGCTGCGCACACTGCGGCTACGTCGGGCAGATTGCGCTCGCATGGTTGCTCCGGCATCCCGAGTTTCCCTGCCCACGAAACTGTGGGGCCAGCATCGTCAGTCCCGTCGCCGACCTGTCCGAGCAGATCCCGGTCTCCGGGCCTTCCCGCGACACGCTCGACCTCAGCACCTGGGAGCCCAAGAAGGTGCGACGACCCGCCGCAGACGAAAGGGTCGGTCGTCACAGGAGTTTGCGCGGAAAGACCCGCCGCAGAGGCGATCACCGATGAGAAACTCTGTGCGGCCGGCGTCGAAGGACTGAGAGAGCGAGTCACCGACAGCCACTCCAAGCAACGCGCGGCGTACGTCGCCCTCACCTTCCGCCGGCCCTTTCTCGCTCGAGCCGCATCCGCAGTCGCGCATTCGTAGCGGAATTCACGAGGTTCAGGTTGCGCCGCTGTCAGGCGCCGGAACCGGCCGTCTCAGGGACGGCGAGGCCCTCTCCGCTTGCATTCTTGGCTCGAAGCTGGGCGAGGAGCTGTTTGGGCCCCCCCTGGTCGATGATCTCCTGGAACTGGGTGCGGTAGCTCGAAACGATGCTCAC
>DOUU01000268.1 GCA_003520425.1 Deltaproteobacteria bacterium | reverse complement strand
GATGGACTGACCGGCCTCCCACCGTTGAGTGCCACGGGGGATGACCGCCGATAGACAGCAGTTTGACGGAGGGGAGCAGTGGCCAACGAAATCCTCAACCTCGATGGGACAGCTCAAGCCGAACTCGTGCGCAAGGGAGCCATCAGCCCGCTTGAGCTTATCGATTCGGCGATTGCTCGCATCGAAAAGCTAAATCCACAGCTCAATGCAGTGATCACTCCATCTTTCGAGAAGGCCCGCGCGCTGGCGAAAAGCGGTGCGATTCCGGATGGACCGTTTCGAGGCGTGCCGTTTCTGCTCAAGGATTTAATTTGCGCCTCAGCGGGCGACCCACTGTACATGGGCACCCGACTTCTGCGCGATGCGCGCTTTGTCGCACTGCACGATACTCACCTTGCCGCCAAGTTCAGAGCTGCTGGATTCCTCTTTCTGGGCAAGACCAACACACCCGAGCTAGGGCTCCAACCGACCACCGAACCGGAAGCCTTCGGGCCCTCCCGCAATCCGTGGGATACGACTCGATCGACCGGCGGCTCCAGCGGCGGTTCCGCCGCTGCCGTCGCATCACGGATGGTTGCTGTCGCCCATGCCAATGACGGCGGTGGCTCGATCCGCATTCCGGCGAGCGAATGCGGTCTCGTCGGCCTCAAGCCCTCACGCGGACGCGTATCCTTGGGACCTGACGCGGCCGAGTTCTGGCACGGCTTCGCCATCGAGCACGTCGTCACCCGCTCGGTACGCGACAGCGCGGCCGTGCTCGACGCAATTGCTGGCAACATGCCGGGCGATCCCTATGCCGCTCCGTTCCAGCGAAGTCCATTTACTCAGGAGGTGGGAGCTGACTCTGGCCGCCTGCGTGTTGGCTTTATGAAGCAGGCGCCCCAAGGTGTATCTCGAATTCACCCCGATTGCGCCGCGGCGGTCGAGGACGCAGCGAAGCTGATCCACTCTCTCGGCCACATGGTTGAGGAATCGCATCCTGCGGCACTGGCAGAAATTCAAGCCGCCGCCGGCTTCTTCTTCGAAGCCACTAGTGCTCATACCGCACTTTTGGTCGATCAAATCGGAGCGCTGGCCGGCTGTACTCCTACCGCCGAAGACTTTGAGCCCTACACATGGGGTTCGGTCGCACTCGGTCGTGATGTCAGCGCTAGCCGCTATCTGGCAGCGATCCAATGGCTACAGGTCTGGGCTCGGAGGCTCGCGACATGGTGGTCTGATGGATTCGATCTTTTGTTGACCCCAACAATAGCCTTGCCTCCCCCGCCGCTGGGATGGCTGGTTGCCACGCAAGGCAATGTCGAGGAAGTCCAGCAGCGCGAAGTCGAACTTATTCCATTCACCCCCCCATTCAACGTAACCGGGCAGCCGGCGATCTCACTGCCGCTGTATTGGAACTCGGGAGGATTGCCGATCGGCATCCAATTGGTCGCGGCTTTTGGACGAGAGGACCTACTTTTCCGCGTGGCAGCGCAACTGGAGCAGGCGCGGCCATGGAATGATCGCCTTCCGCCGGTTTGCTGAGCCGCGCGCCTCCTCGCAATCCCACCATGGCACGGCCTTCGGGAGCGGCTCGGGGGTAACAACTTAGGGCGTGGTGGGCGGCGTAGGCGGCTCGTCCATCCCGGGTCCCCGACCCATTCCCGGGCCCATTCCGGGTCCCATCCCCCCCGGTCCGCCATGACGATGGTGGCCTTCCTGACAGAGCGATTGGCCCTTCTTCGAAGCGCGATCTTGCGCGGTCGCCTGGAACGCCTGAACCGCCTGCGCACGCTCGGCCTGGGTCGTCGCGGCGTGCATCTTTGTTCGGAAGTCTTGCATCTCGGCGGGCGTCATGACATCGCGAGCATGTACGCAAGCCGGCGGGGTACCCGGGGTCGTGGGCGGGGGCGTCTCATCGGCAGCTCGTGCCGCGCTCGCGATGGCGAGGCAGGAGCCGAATGCGAGGGCAAAGCCTACAGGGACGTATCGTCTCATCGCGTTAACTCCTCGGCTAAGCGCACGCGTCGGGCGCTGTGCACGGAACGAGCTTCGATGGGAATCGGTTGACGCTTGGTGGCGGGCGTGAGCCTTTGCGCGTTTTGTGAGTGCCCAGGGGTGGATGCGGGCCACCGAGACAGTCTCGAAGGGCAGGGTTGCACTCATACCCCCGAACACGTGCAACGGTGCAACGTCACCCTCCACCTCGACGGCGCCGTCGAGGTGGACGGTGCGTTGGCCAAAGCGGTAGAAGCGGAAGGGCTCCAAGGGAAGAGGCTTTAGGTGGGGCTTCTCCTCGGCAAACATCGCCGCCACCTGGCGCTTGGTGGTGCCGTGGATGGCGGGTATCGGCCCAGCGCTCTTCCCAGCGATCAAGATAGGCCTGGGCCGCGTCCGGGTGCCCGAAGCGCAGCCGTCGCAGTGCGCGCTCGGTGTGGTCGACACTTCTCTCGACTTTGCCTTTGCGATCAGGATGCTGCGGACGACACGGGAGAGCGACCACCCCGTAGTGTGCGAGCAGATTGCGGTAGAGGGGGTTGAGCGTCGGGTCATAGACATCAGGTGTCAGCACGCCTTCCCTCAGGTTGTCGAGCACGACGGTGTGGACACTCCCGCCCAGGCGGCGGAAGGCCTGCTCGTGCGGGCGTGCCCAGACCTCGCTGCTCGAGCGCCAAGTGAGGAGCCCACGGCCTTTCGGCTGTAGCCGAGCGTCATCACGAAGAGCCCCATGCGGCGGTACTTCCCGCTCTCGGGGTGGCGCACCATGGGGCCGTCCCCGCCGTAATCGACCTGGGCCTCCTCTCCCGGAGCGGTCTCGATCGCGGGATGGGCTTCGGGATCCCGGGATTGCTCCGCACGCAGTTTGCGCACGAAGCGCTTCACGCTCGAATAGCCCGCGCTGAAGCCGTGGTCGTCGACGAGATCGCGATAGATCGCAAAGCCATCGCGCCGGCGGCTCACGGCGAGGGCGATCCACTCGCGGTAGGGCTCACATGCACTCGCCTGGGGGCTGCGACCCAGGGACAGTGGCCACGCTCCCGCCACCATGCCCACGGTGGTGCCGCCGACGGCAGGGTCGGTGATCGCTTCGTTGGCCGGATTTGACTCGGCAGCCTTGCCCGAGTCGGTGGACACCTGTATGGATGGGATGAGAAGGCCAGCCTCCCGCAGCGCAGTACCGTGAGGTCTGCAATGCAAAACACGGGCTCGAGGCCCAACAGGAGGCTGGCATGGAGAAGAATATCACGGCGATCACGATCGGTCTGGACGTCAGCGACCGCTTCAGCGAGGCCTACGCGATCGACAATCAAGGTGCGTGGCTGGAGAGCTGGCGGATACCGACGAAGCAGGCAGCGCTCCGCGCAGGGCTGGCGCGCTACCCGGATGCGCGGATCGTGCTCGAGGTGGGATGCCATTCGCCTTGGATCAGTCGACAGCTCAAAGCCGAGGGCTTCGAGGTGATCGTGGCGAACCCGCGGCGGGTGCGCCTCATCGCGGAGAGCGACAAGAAGAGCGATCGCTTCGATGCGGAGCAGCTGGCGCGCCTCGGGCGGCTCGACCCTGGGCTGCTGTCGCCCATCGTGCACCGGGGGGAGCGGGCGCAGCGCGATCGGGTGCTGCTCCGTGCCCGGGACGGGTTGGTGAGGGCGCGCACGTTGCTGATCAACCAGGTCCGGGGGTTTGCGAAGTCGCTGGGAACCCAGCTTCCATCGAGCTCTTGCGAGACCTTCCCGAAGCGCGTGCGGAACGCCGTGGGCGAAGATCTCTTCCCAGGGCTCGGCTCGATGCTCGCGATGATTGAGCAGCTGACGGCAGAGATCCGGTCGATGGATCGCACCGTCGAGCGGCTGTGCCAAGAGGGCTACAAGGAGACTGGAGTGCTGCGCCAGGTCCCAGGAGTCGGTCCGCTCACGGCACTGGCGTTCGTGCTGACGCTGGAGGATCCCCAGCGGTTTGCGAAGAGTCGGGATGTCGGCGCCTATCTGGGCCTGCGACCGCGGCAGCGAGACTCGGGAGGGCAGCACCCGCAGCTGCGAATCACCAAGGCAGGCGACGCTCTACTTCGCCGCCTGCTGGTGACGTCGGCTCATTACATCCTGGGCCCCTTCGGGCCCGACACGGACCTGCGACGCTTCGGTCTGCGTCTTGCGGAACGCGGTGGGAAGTCGGCGAAGAAGCGTGCGGCGGTGGCCGTCGCACGCAAGCTCGCCGTACTGTTGCACCGGCTGTGGATCACGGGCGAGGAGTATCAGAGGCTCAGCTACGGAGCGGCTGGAAGGCACGCGGCATAGCAAAAGCGTTCTGAAGTCGATCCGAGAAAGCCAAACACGGAGGAGACGAGCGCCGACGAGCTTTGGATCACAGACCACCGTGTCCGGGTGACTGCGAAAATCCGGCTGACCTTCGAGGTCGACGTATGGATGGCAGCACCCGACACCCACGGACCTCATCATGCACCGGCCCGAGGACAGTGCGGGCCCTCGCAGAGTGCGAATGGAAGCCTGGTGGTAGATNNAGTTGACACGGCTGGCCTTCTCATGGAGGCCGGATTTGGGTGTCCACCGAGGGGCCTGCCAGAGTTTCGCATACTGAGGTCGAGTCCGTAGAGTACCGACGACAATGGGTTTCCAAGGGATTCAACATCAGGATCCGTAACTCACGCATCGGAATCATCCTGTTTCTCAGCAACCCGCGAATGATATTGTCTATACTGAAGTCCAAAGGCGTCCCCGTAGCGGAGCAAGACCGTCAAGAGGCAGTGGTGGCGGCTAGTCTTGTTTCGCGGTGCCTCGCAGAGGGGGGCGAGCCTCCTGGCGCGATTCGCTTGTTTTGGGAACCCCTCACTTTGCCTGGACGCCCCTCTCCTCCTCAAGCACTGGGATCGTGGCAGCGAGATCGTAACGAATCACGGCGTCCATCTTGTTCTCGATCTGATAGAAGCGAGCGACCTTGCGTCCTGGCAGAGCCTTGGCGAAGTCGTCGACGTAGGAGCGTCGCACCTTGACGCGGTCCGCTTCGACGGCGAGATAGTCGTCGACGAGCTTCATTGCCTTTTCGTTTGAGAGGTCGCTGAAATGCGTGGTGTAGTCCTGGATCACGCCAACGAGGCGATCGCCGATCGCGTTGATTTCCTTCTGATAGCGGTCGTAGACCGGCCAGAATTGGGTGGCCTCCTCGTCAGTGAGCTTGAGGTTCGCCGCCACCAGGGCCCGGCGATTGGAGCGAATGGCATCGACCAGGACATCCAGGTTGGTCTCCCCTCCCTCGCTCGTGGGAGGCTGCGCAGCGTACAGGGCTGCGGCGGATAAGCCGAGGATCAGAGCGGCCGCGAGTGAGAGGCGTACTTTGGACATGGTGTTGATTCCTTTCTGCGTCGGCGGCGCTCGCGTGGCGCCACATTCTACTTCGAGATCTTCGTGATCTTCGAGCCCTGAATGCCCATCCCGGCCATTAGTCCCTTCTGAGAGAAGATGAAGGCGTACACATCCTGCGTGATCGTCGTGCTGGTGATCGACTTGCCGACGCCTTCATCGACCACGACGATGCTCGGACCAACACCGATCTCAAAACCGTTGCTTTTGTCGAGATAGGAGAGCGCACTGTCGTTCATAAAGAAGAGCGCGTAGCCGAATTCCTGTATGCCCGCCTGGAAGCCGTAGGAGGCCGCCAGGGAATTGTAGTATCCGGTCGCCTTGCCATTTTTTAGGAGGACCCCGTCGCCCATCTGCCCGCCGAACATGAAGCCGGCCTTGACGATATTCGGGAAGACGAGAACGGCCTTGGCTTTCTCCCCGAGCAGCCGCGCCGCGCGGTTGCTCGCGTACAGCCGCTTGAGCGCGTGGTTGGCGTTGCGCTCGAGTTCTTGCCGGCTGGCCGCCAGCGCGCGCGGCGCACTCACCGCCGCGATGATCGCCGCGAGCAGGAGGATGGTCATCTGGATTCCCATCCGTTTCGTCATGGTCCCTTCGCCTCCCCGTCGTGTTGGTGGAAATCGCGTTCGAACTGAGCGTAACTTGTTTCTCAGGGTTCGCGCGCCTTCGGCGTGCTCAGAGGCACAGGAGCCCCAGTAGCTGAAGGACGCAAGTTGTCGATTGCAGTGATCTCGCCGGTGACCTGTCCCTTAGCAACACTCTCACGAACGACGGAGTGGGTGTTAAAGCCGTCGGTTGCACTTACTTGGCTCCTTCCGAGCAAGATCTGTGCCCGCGCGGGCGACGTCCTGCTCGACCGGGGGGTTGAGCGTTGCCCCGGCCCCCCTCGTCGTCGTGCTGCGGAACCGTCTGTGCAGCGGTCGATACTCCGATACTCCGAGTGGCATCCCGTGATCGAGCTCGATCCCTGCGGGACGTTACTCTGCCGAGGGGCTCGGTCAGACGCTTCGCGTGTTCGTCGCACTGATTATTGGAATGGCGGGGCACCGGGCGGGGCTCAAAGCAGGGGGGCGCTTTGTAGGATGGGAGACTACCCCCGCCCGTCTTGGGCGTGGACGGCTTAGATTTTCGCCGGAGCCGCGAACATACGCCCAGCAAGTGCCCCGGGGTGACCCAGAAAGGCCTTCACGGCTCGCTGCCCGGCCCCACCGACCATGCGCACACCCCGCCGCCCCCCCGATATAGCCCCGCGAACCACGTCCTTACATGGCGAGAAGTGGCCGAGCGCCCAACGCCATACACCGCTCCGGAGACGGCGCCACGGCGCCCAGACGGCGGCTCACGCACACTGGCAAAGCTGCGTCCGGCATTCCCCAAATTGCGAGCTCAGGCCGAAGGACCGATCAAGGCCCATCGCGCCTCCTGCATGCGATTTGGTCACTGCCGGGACGGCCCTGTGCGACTGAACGCATGGATGGGCGACGGGGATCGAACCCGTACAAAACGCGCAACTATTCTCCGAAGTCTGCGGCTTTCCGATGACCCGCCAGCCGTGCCCCTCGTACCCAGCTCGTACCCACCGCCCACCGCATAGGATCAAAGCTTTTCGCGCTCGGCGCTCGGCTCTTTGGTGCCGTCGTTCGTAGCCCCAGCGGTCCGCTGCGAGGGCCGGCAGCCTGCTTGCCTTCGGCAGGGTTCTTCGAGCTTCTTTTGTATCGGTGGGTGACCGACGGCTATGGAACCCGATCGCGTTGCGCGCAAGTCGAGCTACAAGTGCGCGGATTGCCTGGCAACCTAGAGCGGGCGCACCTCTGTAGAAGGTTGCTACTAGGTTGCTACCGGCCGCCGATCAGCATGGGACTCGCTCGCTCAAACCAAACGACTCATCGTGCTGGCTTGCGACCCCACTGACCGATCATGAGCCACGACAAGGGGATGAGGCCGCGCGCTGGGAGCAACTCGTCGCGCAAGCGGTGGTCAGCGATGTCGTGGATCTCCGCCTCGGTGGCGAGGCCGTATTCGACCATCTTGAGGAGCATGCTTTTCGCGAAGAGCGCCCAGCGACGGTACGCGACGTCGTCTTGGCCCATGTGGACCGCAATTTCTGCAAGT
This sequence comes from Deltaproteobacteria bacterium, assembly GCA_003520425.1. Taxonomy (GTDB): domain Bacteria; phylum Myxococcota_A; class UBA9160; order UBA9160; family UBA9160; genus UBA9160. The sequence continues at coordinate 2,163 of DOUU01000268.1, read as the reverse complement.
GGCTTGGTTTCGGGTTCAAGGCCCGCATCCAGCATTCGCCCGTACAGTTCTGCACCGATCTCCAAGTGCGCACCTGAGCGCTCGAAGGTTCGCGTGATGAGGCCCTGGAGGCGAGCAAGCACCGGCTGCTTCATCGGGGACGCTGTCATGACTCGCGCGTCCCACTCGTGGAACGCGAGGATCCCGCCGGGGCGAACGCGCTCGGCGATGTGCCGCAGGGCCGCAGTTGGGTCGCTTATGAACATGAGCACGCACCGTCCCACAGCGGCGTCAAAGAGTCGCCCGGATTCGACCGCCCGAGCATCGGATCGATGGAACCTGACGTTGGCGATTCCTTCCGCTGCACGCCGCTGCTCCGCGACCTGGATGACCTCGCCGTCGAGATCGACGCCGACGACGGATCCTTCGGGGCCGACTAGGGCGCTCACGAGGAGACTAACGTCACCGGCGCCGCAACCGACGTCCAGCACATGCATTCCGCGCCGAATCCCAGCCCCGAGAAGCATCCGCTCAGTTAATGGCCGAAGCAATTCGGCTTGCTCGATTAACCGCTCGTACTCTGCTTTGGTTCTGCCAAGCGCGTAGTCGGTGTCCTCCAACAGCCTCGCCTCCTCTCGGTCGGAGCCCTTCGTCGTGGACAGGCCGGAACTACCACGCGCGAGAACCGTGATCAACAGAAACTTGATCTCCTCCTTCCCCGGGCCTCCGTATACGCGAAGTCGAAAACGTATATCAAGCTGAGGGAGCCGGCTTCCCTGTAGGCACAGTCAGTATCGAGATCCCTGAGGAGTATCTAGCTACCTCGTCGCCCGCGGCGCGTGCGCGCGAAGTTCGTGGTGGTGTTGGGACCGGCTGGTGCGCGGGTTGGCTGCCCGCTTCGCGCCTCCGTCCCGCGGTCCAAGAGCGGTCCGGGTCACTCCGAGAGAGGGTGAGCCTGTAACTCCGTCGATAACGAGCTGATGCTTCGCGCATCCGCTCCAGATCCCCGCCCGTTCTGCCGATCGCCCATAAGACCGGACCCGTGCCTGGCAGGGAGCAAACCGGCGTGTGGATGCCTCCGAAGCTCCGGTTCGACATCCACAGGGCAGCCGAGGATCCCCGCAAGGCGCTAGAGGCAGCGTAGGAGACGGCGTTAGAGTGGACACTCCTATCGAATTGGTGACACCAGACCGATGAGCAATCGATCCCTCTTCATCATGGTCTCTCTTTTCTGCATGCTAACTGCCATCGTTGCCCGTGGCGATTCGAACGAAAGGAGCAGCCAGGACGAGGGGATCGAGTTCAAATCGACAATCACGGTGTCGGATGATGCAATCGAAAGAGCGCAGTACATCGTCGATCAGATGCTCTCCAATGCATCTGCTATCCGCGAGAAGATGAAAGCTATCGGATTCAAGGTGGAAATCATCGGCAAGGACCAGGTTCTGAGCGATCTGCCTGATTATTCCAATCTCAAGGGAAAGACGACATTGGATGGCCGCGATTATGACAAAGGAACGAGAGGTGTGGGAAGCAAGAAGCTGTGTTCTGTCGGCGAAGAGAACCTTCTATGTCTTCCCGGGCAGCGGTACCGTGATGAAGACGTCTTGGTGCATGAATTCTCTCATAGCATCATGGCCCATCTGGACGTATCCACGCAGGCAATGATCGATCTTGCGTACGAAAATGCTTCTGAAAGCAAGCTCTATCCCGATGGGATCTATATGATGAGAAATAGCCGGGAGTATTGGGCGGAGGGCACGCAGGCGTGGTTTGACGTCACGCGTCGTCACGACGTAAATGGCGGATATAACACCCGGGAGAAGCTCAAGGACCACGATCCCCAGTTGGCGTCTCTTTTGGAGCAGGTGTACGGCTCGACCCGTATTTCCCGTTATCACGGCTGCGCATACTAAGATTTTGCAAAAAGCTTTCTCTCATGCCGAGCGGAGTCTGCCTAGCTTTTCGAGCGACCTGGTGCTGAGACGCCTGGATCCGCGGTGAAGTGGTGGGTGTCGAGGCCAGAGCGCGCGAAGTACCTCTGTCCCTTTCGGAAATGTCATCGCTGACCGCTCAAGCTGTCACACGTTCATATCGATGATGAAGCCCGCCCACCTCGGGAAACGCCACGATGCGTCCCATCGCTCGCGCTTGGATTCTCCGCGGCTCAGGAGCATCCTTCGC
>DOUU01000021.1:5829-6122 GCA_003520425.1 Deltaproteobacteria bacterium | reverse complement strand
GAGGATTTCCAACGCGCCGTGACCTGGTGGCGGTCGATGGCCTCCGATGCCGATGCATCGTATGACGATATTGTGCGTCTCGACGGCGCCGGCATCGCGCCCACGGTCACCTGGGGGATCAATCCCGGCCAGAGCGTGGGAGTCGACGAGCGCCTGCCGGTCTTGCGGGAGCTCCCCGACGACGAGCGCGCCGCCGCAGAAGAAGCGCTCCTCTACATGGACCTGCGTCCCGGCCAGCGGATCCTCGGCACGAAGATCGATGTCGCATTCATCGGCTCCTGCACCAACGGCCG
>DOUU01000021.1:5394-5809 GCA_003520425.1 Deltaproteobacteria bacterium | reverse complement strand
CACGCGTGGCGCGCCGGGGCCACGTGAAGCCGGGCGTGCGGGCCCTTGTCGTTCCGGGATCGCACGCCGTCGCGCGTCAGGCGGAGGCGGAAGGTTTGGACGAGGTCTTCCGTGCGGCGGGATTCCAGTGGAGGGAGCCCGGCTGTTCGATGTGTCTCGCCATGAATCCGGACAAGCTCATCGGGCGTGAGATCTGCGCGTCGTCGAGCAACCGGAACTTCAAGGGTCGACAGGGTTCACCGACCGGCCGGACCCTGCTCATGTCCCCGGCCATGGTGGCGGCGGCGGCGCTCGCGGGGTGTGTGGCCGATGCCAGGGAGTATCTGTAGATGGCGAATGCGGCTCGAGTGGAGCGCGTCGCCGGGCGCGGCTGCGTGCTGCGCGGGGATGACATCGATACCGATCGCATCATCCC
>DOUU01000021.1:0-5336 GCA_003520425.1 Deltaproteobacteria bacterium | reverse complement strand
CTGCGGCTCCTCGCGCGAGCATGCCCCCCAGGCGCTGCGACGCTCGGGCTTCCGTGCCTTTGTGGGCGGGTCCTTCGCGGAGATCTTCTTCGGCAACTGCGTCGCCCTGGGCCTGCCGTGCGCCGTGCTCTCCCCGAAGGATCTCGCGCGGCTCATGGATTCGGTCGAGCTCGACCCGGAGCAGGAGCTGGTGCTCGACCTTCGCGCGCGAACCCTCACCTCGCGCGCGGGAACCGTGCAGGTCGCGATTCCCGATGGCGCGCTTCACCAGCTCCTCGAGGGCACCTGGAATGCCACCGCGGTGCTGCTCGAAGCGGGTGCCGCCATCGAGGCCACGGCGGCACGGCTGCCCTACGTGGCCGGCTTCCTCGCCGTGCCCGGCGAGACCCCGCGCTCGTAAGTCCCCTGGCTGGGGCTGCGCGAGAAGGGCTACTCCCCCTTGAAGCTCGGCGCCCGCTTCTCGAGGAATGCATCCATTCCCTCGGCGCGGTCGGCGGTTGTGAACACCAGGCCGAACACCGACTGCTCGAGCGCGTGGGCGACGCGGATATCGGCGTCCTGGCCCGCCTCGAGGATGCGCTTGGCGAGGGCCACGGCGCGCGGTCCCTTGCGCGCGATCGCCTCACCCGCGCGCAGCGCAGCGTTCAGCAGCTCCTCCGGGGGAAAGACGCGATTCACAAGGCCGATGCGCTGTGCAGTCTCCGCATCGATCGGCTCCCCCGTCGTGACGAGCTCCTTTGCCCAGGCGACGCCCACGCGACGAGGCAGCCGGCTCGTGCCGCCGAAACCCGGCACAAGCCCAAGACCCACCTCGGGCTGACCAAAGCGTGCCCGCGCCGAGGCGTAGATCCAATCACAAGCGCACGCGAGCTCGCAGCCGCCCCCCAGGGCGAACCCGTTGACTGCCGCGATCGTGGGAAAGGGCAGCGCTTCGAGGGCCGCAAGGGCGCGGTGGCCGAGCTCGCTGAAGGCGAGCGCCGCCTGCGGATCCATGCTTCGCATCTGCGGGATGTCCGCACCGGCGGCGAACGCCCGACCTTCGCCCGTCAGCACGACGGCCCGGACGTCGTGGACCCCGGCCACGCTCTGGGCGTGGCCGAGCAGACACTCGAGCGTGGCGCTGTCCAAGGCGTTCAGCGCCTCGGGTCGGGCGAGGGTGAGGAGCGCAACCGGTCCTCGCTGCTCGAAACGCACGGGCTCGCTCATGACCAGAACCTCACGGCAAGGAGTTCGCGATTCTCGGCACCCCGGCGAGTGCGCTCTCGAGGAACGCGACCCGCAGCTGGATCGACTCCGCGGCCGACTGGGCGCAATAGTGCCCCTCGCTCTGGCTCGTCGCGGAAAGAAAGGCACAGCCCACCGTCGCGGGGATCCCGGGCACTGCGGTCGGAACGTACTGCACGAGGGCCGAGGTCGTCTGGGCGTCGATGTTGCCCTGGATCGGACCGGGCGCGGCCGAGAGGATCGCAACGGGCTGCGACGCCGGCTCGAGCAGAGGAATGGGCCCGAGCGACCAGGCGAGGGATTCCGTGGCGTGGTTGGGCACAAGCGAGTCGTTCAGTCCCTCCACGAGGAGGACGCTCGCCTTGCGCGTCGTCCCCGCGACGTTGAGCGGATGGCGGTACATGAACTCCGCATGGTTGTGGCTGTCCTGCGCATCGAAGAGGGTCTGGAAGATCGAGAGGCCCACCCACAGGTCGGTGGGCGTCGCCTTCGGGGCGAGCAGCGAGGGAAGCGTGTTGAGAACGAGCGCCGCCTGCTGATGGATCGTGGCCTCGACGACGCGCGCCCCGCCCGCAATCAATGCCGCCGCCTTGATCTCCGGCACGTAGGGCAAGAGCCCGGGGCCAAGATTCGCGCCCTCGCTGACGCCCACGTAGGTGAGCGGCTGCGAGAGGTCGAGGTCGGGGATGCCGTCCGGGCTCGGCTGGCCGCTCGGACCCGTAGCCCCCGCCACGTCGAGAGCGCCCAGACTTTGGATGAACTTCACGAAGGCGATCTGCTCGGCGTGAGTCTCCGCCCATGCGTCGGGCACCTTGTGGTTCGCAAGAAGTCCTTCGACGGTGAAGCCGAGCTGCGCCAGGATGCGCTCTTCGCTCGTCCCGGCCGGCGCGACCTCGCGGTTCAGGATGTCCGTGAAGGCGATCGCCGCGAAACCAGCCGCTGAGAGATAGCTCCGCGCGCTCGCGATCACTTCGTCCTGGTTCCCAGGATTGCCGTGCTGATACATGACGACGGGGACCGGGTGGGGAGATGGGAGGCGAGGGATGGTGAGGGTAAAGGGGACGGGACGCGTGCGCTGGCGCAGCGGACGACCGCTCGCGTCCCGCACAAAGTTGGCTCCCGGCGCCGCAGCCGTTCCGGAGCGGTAGTCCGGCGCTTCGAAGGTCCCGCGGACGATGGCCGCGGTCGGACTTGCGTGAACCGGGTCGTTCTCCACGCTCGTGATCACGAGCGCGGGCGGCGGCTCCGCATCCACGTCCGCCCGCACCGCGAGCATGTCGGCGGGAATCGTGCTCGTCGTGCGAACCGAGAAGCGCAAGACAAGCGCCACGTCGTCGCGGGGGATCGGCGGGACGGCCTGGCGGCTCACCACCGAGAGGACGTCGTCCACGAGCGCGCGCACGCGCGTCACTTCTGCGGCCTCGCCAGGGACAGGCGGGGCGAGGGAGGCGGCCATGAATCCGGACGGCTCGAAGGGCCGCGCCGCACTCACAGCGGCGCGCTGGGTGATGACGAGTCCGTAGCGCCCACCCGGCGTGAGGGGAATCGACGGGAAGAAGAGGAGCGACTTCGAGGCGACGCCAGGCCCCGTCACGTCGTCCCGGAGCTCGGTCCGGAACGGAACCCGCTTGCCTCGCGTGGGGCTTCCGGGCGTGAGATCGAAAAGACCCACGCTTGCCAGCGGGTCGAGCGATTCCTCCGGCGTCCGCGGGATGGATGCAGGATCGGCGGCGTCTGAGAGCTCGACCACGATGGGAGCGATCGGGCTGAACCCGTCGAGCGGACCGGTATCCGCGACCAGCGCCCGCCACGTGCTCTGAAGATCCGCGTCCCGCGCGGGGACGGGGATCGAAAGACGCAGGCCAGTCGGAGTCGTGCTGTCGGGGACGGTCCAATAGTCGTCGGGAAACGGCGCTGTCGCCCCGGGGTCATGGCGGTCGTAGCGCACGGTCGCTTTGGGCCCCGGCACTGCAGTGCGGAAGGGGATGAGCTCGGTTCCGCTTGGCCCGAACCACAGAAGGGCACAGCTTGCGCCCCCGGGCATCTGGCCGACCGGGTTCACGACGAGCTGCGAAGGGGAGAGGAACGAAATCCCGACGGCGTGGAGCTCGCGGCCGTTCCCGGCCGCGCTGCACGCGAGCTGGAAACTCTCGACCGCGGCGGGGGCCACCGCGCTCGCGAAATCGAGCCGCAGCCAGGCGGTCCGGGCGACGTCGCTCGCACCGCTCGCGGGCACGCTCGATAGAAGTGGCGGTGTGGCCGTCGGCACAGTAAAGCGCCGGCTGTCGGCGAAGGTGACCTCGTTTCCGCCACGCAGGAAACTTGCATGCGCGACGAGCAGGTGAGGCGCGCCCGCCGCGACCGCGAGGTCCGCAGCCGCACCGCCCGAAGTGCGGGCGAAGGCCTGGGTGGCGGGCGCCCCGTCGAGCGAAACCTCGAGCGATCCCTCGATGAAATCAGGCGCGAGGAGCAGCGGGACGTGCGTCATGGGGCCCGGAGCAAAGGAGAGCGATCCGATCACCACAGCCGAATCGGGGCGACTGCACCCCGCCCCGAGGAAGAGGCCGAAGACAAGCACCGCAGCCATCCGATGTCGCGCCCAGGTGTCGCTCGCGCGCATCCCTACCTCGTCGCAACCCCGCGTCAGATCCGGGCTGAGCCCAAAGGAACCCAAGTCGGGTTCGCGCGGCCCGAGGGCGCCACCGGCAACGGGCCGATCGGAAGGACCCGTGATCGTATCATACGGCGGCCCGGGGCCGTGATATCGTGAGGTCCCACACGCAGGGGACGCCGCGCCGTGCAAAGAGACAAACCGCAAGGCGAGGGCGATCGCGGCGCACTCGTGGCACGGCTCTCGGTGACGCTCGGGACCATCGGACTCCTGGCAGCCGGTGCCGGCCCCATCGCGGTTCACGCCGGGATTGCGTTGCCCCTCCAAGGCTTCACCGTCTTCCTGAGCGGCCTCCTGCTTGGTCTCGTCGGCTTCCTGACGGGGACGATTGCGCTTTTGCGCACACGGGGAACCCGGGGCCTCCCGCGCTCGCGCGCGTGGACGGGGACCGGTCTTGGCCTCTTGCTCGTGATCGTGCTGCTCGTCGCAGCCTCTCCCGGGCGTGGGCTTCCCCGCATCAACGACATCACCACCGATCCCGACAACCCTCCCGGCTTCGCAGCCGCAGCCCGTGAGCCTGCCAACCAGGGCCGCGACCTCAGTTACCCGGCGTCGTTCGCCGCGCAGCAGCGCAAGGCGTACCCCGATATCAAGCCCATCGTGCTTGCGCAGGCTCCCGCGGAAGCCTTTGTTCGGGCTCAGCGCGCCGCGGGCCAGCTCGGCTGGAAGACCACCTACTCGGATCCTGCTGCGGGGATGTTCGAGGCGCAGGAAGTCTCCCCGACGTTCCTCTTCGTGGACGACATCGTTGTACGCGTGCAGCCCGCAGACGAAGGATCGCGCATCGACGTGCGCTCCAAGTCCAGAAACGGCACGGGAGACCTCGGCGTGAATGCAAAACGCATCCGCGCCTTTGCGCAGACCGTGGTGGAAGGGAAGTAGCGAAGGCGCCTAGCCGCCCAGCGCCCCCGTTGCTCGCTCTCTTGCCCAGCGGTAGTCGGCCTTTCCCGACGGGGACCGCACGATCTCGTCCACGAAGACGAAGGCCCGGGGCAGCTTGTAGTGCGCGAGGTGTTCTCCCGCGGCTCGTCGGAGCTCGTCCGGGGAGACCGACGCGCCCGTTCGCAGCCGCACCACTGCGGTGACCTGCTGGCCGAAGCGCTCGTGCGGCGTCCCGACCACGACGGCGTCATACACGGACGGGTGATGCTTGAGCGCGTGCTCCACTTCCTCGACGAAGACCTTCTCGCCCCCGGTATTGATCGTGACCGAGTCCCGACCGAGCAGGCGCAGCGTGCCGTCCGCTCCGATCATCGCGCGGTCGCCGGGAACCACGTAGCGCTTGCTCCCGATCACGGGGAACGTCTTGCGCGTCTTCTCTTCGTCCTTGTAGTAGCCGAGCGGAATCACGCCCTCCCGCGCCAGCCAACCGCGCTCCTCGCTCCCCGCAGCGAGAGGGCCGGAAAGGTCTTCCCGCAACACCAGGTTGCCGGCGGCGACC
>DOUU01000146.1:309-12163 GCA_003520425.1 Deltaproteobacteria bacterium | reverse complement strand
AAGGGAAGGCCGAAGTCGCGCAGCACCGCGGCAAGACCGTGCGGGAGGTCTGGGCGTTCGAGGTACGCGTCGGCGCCGTAGAGGTCGTGCGGCGAGCGGCGATAGCGCTCGCGGTGGTGGATGGCGCCCACCAGCACCACGTGGACTTCACGCAACTCTGCATTGCGCTTCATCAGCTCGCAGACCTGGAAGCCAAACATCTTGGGGAGCGCAGCATCGAGAATCACGGCGCAGGGAAGGTTTCGCTGGATCGCCAGGATCGCTTCCACCCCATCGTGGGCAAGCAGCGGATGCAGACCCCATCCTGCGACGGCGGCTGCCGTCGCCTTGCCCTCTTCCGCATCACTGTCCGCAATCAACACAAGTCGCGAGCGGTCGGGGGGTTGGGGCACAGGGGTGGGCTGCGCCTCGACCTGCGGCTCGACGAGGGGCGCCACCGCACCGGGAGGGCGCACCCGGCCANNTCACCGGGAGGACGCACCCGGAAGACCGCTTGGCACCGAGTGCAGCGCAGGCGCACCCCGTCGGGCGTCAGCCGTTCGTTCTCGACTCGATAGCGCGTGCTGCACTTGGGACAGGCCGCGATCATGGAGGACTCCCTCGCCTTGCAGGGCGCACGGCAGCGCGCCGCTAGATGCGGAAGCGCTGCACGTCGCCGCGCAGCGTCTCCGCCTGCTTCAACAACCCGCGCATGGCTTCGCCCATGCGCCGCGACGATTCTTCGTTCGATCGCGTCCGCTCGTAGACACGCTCAAGTTGCTCCGCAGCCTGGCGACACGCCGCCGACTGCTCCTGAAGCGAGCGGTTGATCTGGTCCACGGCTTCACGCACGCTTTCCACGCTCTCGCGGATCCGGCCGGAACCACGAGCCTGTTCCTCGGTAGTGCCCCTCACCTGCGTAGCGACTTCGCGCATGGCGACGGCGTTGCGCAGAACCACCTCGTTGCCGCGCTCCTGTTCGCGCCCCGCTGCACGAATCTGCTCCACTCCGTTGCGGACCCGCTCCATCAGCTCGACCACATGGGTTGCAGCCCTCGACTGCTCCTTCACTGCCGAGACGATGCCGGCGATTCGCAGTCCGCTCTCCCGGGCCGCCGCAGTGATCTCCTCCAGGGAAACGCCCGCCTCGGCCGAGAGATCCACTCCGCTCTGAACGCTCTGCGAACCACGCTCCACGGCGCCGATCGCATTGGCGCTCTCCCCCTGAACCGCGTGGATCAAGCCCCCGATCTCCTTCGTGCTCGAGAGCACGCGGTCTGCCAGGTCTTTGATCTGATCGGCCACGACCGAGAAGGCGCGGCCCTGGTCGCCGGCCTGTGNNCGCCGCCTCGATCGTGGCATTGAGGGCGAGCAGGTTGGTCTCGTCGGCCACATCGTCGATCACGCCCACGATGGCGCCGATCTCCTTCGCGCGCTCTGCCAGGCTGCGAATCACGCGCTCGGCCGTTTCGGTAGCCTCGCGGATCGCGGTCATCCCGTCGATCGTCTGGCGCACCCGCTCCCGGCCACTTTCCGAGCTTGCGACCACCCGACTGGACAGTCGAGCGGTCTCGGCTGCGTTCGCGTCGACCTCACGCAGGGAGTTCGCCATCTCTTCCATGCTGCTCGACGTCTCCGCGGCCGCTTGGGCCAAGCCCTCGGCGTTCTGGGCGACCTGCCGCACGCTGCGGATCATCTGCTCGATGGAACTCGAAACCTCGTCCACCTTTTGAGAGAGCACGGACGCGGTTCCGTTGAGCTCTTCGCCCACGGCACCGAGCTCGAGGATCGAGCTCGAGGACTCTTCCACCGACACGTTGAGCGCGCCGGCGGATTCGGCGATGCCGGTCACCTGGACGTTGATGCTTTCCATGGAGACTGTGGCCTGCTGGATGCCGCGCACCTGATCGACGGTGACCCCGGCCAGGCTTTCGGTCACGGAGGAGATTTCTCCGGCAGCCGCCTCCACGCGATCCGCCGCGCCGGCAACCCTCCCGATCGTCTCACGCAGGCCGATCGCCATGCGCTCGAAGCTGTGGGCCAGCTGGCCAAGCTCGTCCTCAGAGTCGAAGACATGAGCCGATGTGAGATCGCCTTCGGCGATCTTCTCCGCCGCTCGGCGCAGCACATTCACCGCCCCGTCCATGTCGCGTCCCACGAGCCAGCCGACAGCGATCGCGACCACGACCGTGAACACGATCAAGAAGCCATAAATGAGGTCGAGGTTTGCGACATCGCCGTGCAGGCTGTCGCGGCTTGCCGAGAGCACGAGCACGCGCCCGTCGTTCGGGATTCGCTGCCAGGCGAAGAGGTGGCCGGAGTCGAACCCCGCGCTGGAACCTGCCTCAGAGTCGGCTTCGCGAATCGAACGGAGCTCGCTCGGAGAGAGGGCATGCCTTGCGCCCTGGGGGACTTCCGCCTTCTCGTCGAGGACGAGAAGGTCAGAGCCAAAGCCGAGCGTCCCGGCCTCACGCCGAGCCCCCTCAATCGCCGCCGCCCGCTCGCTGCTCGGTACGCTCAGGATGCCGTGGAGCAGCGTGGTCTGTGCGTTGTTGACAAAGGAATCGATCGAACGCTGGGTGCGCGTACTGGCCAGGAAGATCACAAAGACCACGGTCATGAGCGTGACACCCATCAGCGCGACGCGGAGCTTGCGACCGAGGGTCACGGTCGTGATGAGTCGTTCGCGCTCCGACGGATCTGGAATCTGGGTTGCAAGCGCCTCGCGGATCGGTTCGAGACGGCCTCGCAGAAGGAAATAGAGCAAGATCAGCTGAACGAGCCCGCCTGAGCCCGCCGCTGCGATCATCACCGCACCCGAGAAGAGGCGGAAATCGTCGTGCATGACCCGCATGGCCACTGCGACGAGGACTCCACCGAGGAACCACCACAGCAGGCCGGCGACGAACACCTGCCGCGGGAGGTCCACGATGTCCGCGAACGCATGACGCACGTCCTCGGGGGATGCGCGACCTTCTCGGAGCTGGCCGAGGCATGCGACGATTCGCGCGTCCTGCCGACGGTTCATGATGTTCACCGCAACCGCCAGAATCACGAACAGAATGCCGACGATCCATCGGAAGCTGGACCACTGATCCGGCGGCAGCCGCAGGAGCGCCATCAGGTAGCCGCTCATCAGCACGACGGCGAGGAGGGAGGACGGCATCGTCAGGAGCAGAATGCTGCGCCGGAGCTGCGCGCCGGTGGGCAGGTCTTGAGTTTGCGGCCTCTCGCTCACGCAGCGCTCCCAACCGCCGGCGCCGGAAGCGCCGAGCGATAGATGTTTTCGAGGAGGTGGTCCAGCGAGAGCACCAGCACGGGCGACGCACCCGGCCGCCGGACCACCGCCCGGATTGCGTCGTAGCCGGCCTGCATGGCCAGCTGCGGCGGCGGCTCGACCGTCTGAGTCTCGAGGCTCAAGACGTCGATCGCGGCGCCGACCCGCAGTCCGAGCACAAGGCCATCCACTTCGAGCACGACGATGCGCGCTCGTGCCGTGCGTTCGATCGCCGCGCCCCCCAGGGCCCGCCCCAAGTCCACGACGGGAATCACCCGCTCGCGCATGTCGATCACGCCCTCAATCAGCGCGGGCGCCTGGGGAAGCAGAGTCACCTCCCGCCATCGCACAATCTCGCGGATCTGCAGCACGTCGATGGCCAACACGTTCCCGTTGACCTCGAAGCACGCGAGGTCGCCTTGTCGCGCACCGATGTTTGTCGTTTGTTCAGAGCTCGTCACCAAGGTCCAGCACCCGTTCGAAATCAAGGACAGAGATGAACTGATCGCCCCGGACGCAGAGCGCCGCGACGCGCCCCGACTCCCCCTGGCCGTCGGATCGGATCGCCTCTTCGGTTACGCGCAGCACGTCGGTGACGGCGTCCACCAGCAGGCCGCTCATCTTGCCGTCGTCCCCGTGCAGCACGATGATGCGGCTCGTGCGCGTCGGTTCTGCTGCCGTGAGGCCGAGCTGCAACCGCAAGTCCACGACCTCGACGATCTCCCCGCGCAACGAGATCACGCCACGCAGCGCCGCAGGGACGCGCGGGACCGGCGTCACGGGGCGCATGCGCACGATCTCGCGAACCCTCTCCACGGGCACGGCGTAGGGATCGCCCGCCAGCTGGAAGGTCAGGAACTCCCGCAACAGCGCGGCATCTTCGCGGTCCTGCGGACCGCTCGCGGCCGCCCGTGCGAGTCGCTCCCAGTCCAGATCGTGGCTCGCGGCCCTCCCCTCCTCCTTCGGATCGGGCTCTGCGGGCTCGAGCTCTACGCCGTAGGCCTCGCGGCTCATGCCGCCTCCCGCCGCCGCACGGCGTCGTCGACGAGAGCGGACACATCGAGCACGAGTACGGCGGCCTGATCCCCGAGCTCTGTCGCTCCCGTGACACCGCGCACGTTCTGGATCGGACCCTGGATGGGCTTGATCACAGTGTCCTGCTGACCGTCCAAGCGGTCGACGAGAAGCCCAAGCCTCGAGTCACCGAAGCCGAGCACCACGACGTAGAGCTTCGCGTCGGAGCTGGCTTCGGGCAGCCCGAACTCACGAGCCAGCCGCCGCAGCGTCAGAGGGTGGCCGCGGAGGTTCAGCATCTCGCGCCCCTCGCTGCGCTGAATCGACCCCGGCTCGACGAGGAGCGTCTCGAGAACGGACGTGAGCGGAATGGCAAAACGCTGGCCGGCGACGCCCACGATCAGCGCCTGAATGATGGCCAACGTGATGGGCAGCGTGAGCGTGATGCGCGTCCCGCGGCCGATGGTCGAGTCTACGTCCACGAGCCCGCCGAGGGCGGTCAGATTCGCCCGCACCACGTCCATTCCCACTCCGCGGCCGCTCGTCTCCGTCACCTCCTCGCGCGTGGACAGGCCCGGTGAGAAGATGAGTTCGAGCGTCTCGCGCTGCGAGAGCACCTCGCCCGGCGAGACGAGACCGCTCGCTTCTGCACGCGCTCGCACGACCGCGGGATCGATTCCGCGGCCATCGTCCGCGACCTCGATCACGACGTGGTTGCCCCGCTGCGATGCCTCGATCCGAATCGTGCCTGTGGGCGGCTTGCCCGTGCGCTCGCGCTCAGCGGGCGACTCGATCGCGTGGTCGAAGGCATTGCGCACCAGGTGGACGAGGGGGTCGACGAGCTCTTCGACGAGGAGCTTGTCGAGCTCGGTGTCCGCGCCCTTGATCTCGAGGCGGACCTCCTTGGCAAGATCGCGACGCAGCCGGCGTGCAACGCGCGAGAGCTTCTCGAATACCTGTCGCAGCGGAACCATCCGCACCTCGAGCACCCCGGACTGGAGCTCTTGGAGTTTGCGGTCAAGCCCTTTGTGGAGCTTCGAAAGCTCCGTGCCGACCCGCGCTGTCGCCGGGTCGGCGCACAGCCGCGCCGCGATCCCGGCGATCGCCGAACGCTGGATCACGAGTTCTCCCACGAGGTTCATGAGTTCATCGAGCTTCTTGATGTCGACCCGGACGGTGTCGCTGATCGACTTGAGGGACTCGAGTTCCGAGGCTCCACCTGCAGGCTCGCCGGGGCCGTGCACAGAATCGGCGGACTCGCCGTCGCCCGGCCGATCGCCGCTGTGGCTGTCATTTTGTCCCGAGCGCTCGACGGGAGCGCTCTCGGCGTGAGTGACCTTCGGCGGGGACGCGGGCGTCGCCGCCTCCGGCCCGCGCCCGTCCTCACCGCTCACAGGCGCGGCGACGGTGCGGATCCGTGCGTTCGGCAGGTCAAGGGCGCTCTCCAGGGCCAGCTCATCCAGATCCGTCGCCGCAAGGAGCGAGAATCGGATCTGCGACTCGGGCGTATCTCCGGGTGCGGGAAGGGTCGAAAGAACCTCGCCCACCTCGCGCACCGACTTTGTGAGTTCCGCAAGGCCCTCCTCGAAGGACAGGATCTCGAACGTCGCTTCGACCAGCACGATCCGCCTTCCGCGACGCATGTTCTCGCGCAGGCGATGCTCTTCGTACTCAGTGAGCGCACGCAGCAGCGCAGGGTCGACGGCGAGGCGGGCCACCGGGTCCGTCGTGCCCGGGCTATCCGCGGGCGAGCGCACCGCGGCCTCGATGCGAGCCACCAGCGCCGCTGCGACGCTATCCGAAGGCGCCGTGCCTGCGGACTCGGACATCTCTTGGGTGAGCGTCGAGAAGACCGTCACCGCCTCGTCGAGTAGACCCACTGCCGGCGAGCTGAGAGGCACCCGGCCGAGGCGGAGCCCGTCCAGCACGTCCTCGAGGTGGTGGGCGAGTTGGCTCATGCCGTCGAGCCCGAACATGCCGGCAAGGCCCTTCAGCGAGTGCGCCGAGCGGAAGAGCCGGTTCACGAGGTCGGGTTCGGCCTCGTCCCTCGTCGCCCTTTGGTCGGCGAGGTCGGCCAGATCGCCGCGCATGCGTTCGAGGATTTCTTCGGCCTCTGAGACGAACTCCCGGTAAGCCTTGCTCCGGGGACGGTTCTTGGGTCGGCGCGCGGCCATCGCTTTAGTCTTCCCGCCGCTTCGCCAAGAGCTCGCTGGCGACCCGACGCAGGTCTTCGGGCTCAAAGGGCTTCACCAGGTACGCGTCCGCACCGAGCCCAAGCCCCTTCTCGCGGTCCCGTTCGGAGCCTTCCGTCGACACGATGATGAGGGGGATCCCGCGGTAGGCGGCGTTGCCCTTCACGAACGAGAGCAGCTCGAGTCCGTTGATGTCCGGCATGTTGATGTCCGTCAAGATGAGGTCGAACGGCTCGCGCGGGAGGAGCCGGAGCGCTTCAAATCCGCTGGCCGCTTCGGTGATCTCGACACGCGTTCCGAGATCGGTGAGCGCCGACGCGAGCAGCGACCGCATGGTCGCTGAGTCCTCCACGATGAGGATGCGCTGCACGGGTCCTCCTGCGGGATTCCGGACGGGCTCGGCCGGGAGATTTATCGGCAGCGGGAAGGCGGTTCTTGAGCCAGACGGGGCACTTCCGCCCCGGAGGCGCGCAACCGGGGAGAGCCCGTGAGGGGCGCTCGGCGGGAGCCACAAGGGAGCCCACGTGCGGTGCGCTCAGGCGTCGAGGGTCGAGTCTTGGATTTCTGCTTCGGCGAGCGCGCGCTCAAGGACAGCGCGATCGAGTGCAAGACCCGCCTCGTGAAGCACCACCTCCAGTGCGCTGGTGTCCCCGATTGGAGCTCCCGAGGGGAGATTGTCTGCGTAGAGGACCGCGACCACCCGCTCGCCGCTCTCAATCGGTGCGACGTAGGCCTCGACGGGAGGCGCGTCGCCGAGCAAGAGTGCCAGTCGCCGATCGCCCGCGTCAGACGGCGCTCCGCGTACGGGTGTACGTCGCTCGCACACCGCCCGCAGCCAAGCCGACTCCGCCGCCGGAATGCGCAGGCGCTGGAGCGCCGCGTCATCTGGTCCGCCCGCAGCCGAGAGGCCGATCTGGGCGATTCCCACGGCGAGATCGTCGCGCAACATGAACATCGCCACGCGGGAAAAGCTTTCGGCGGCAAAGCGCATCACGAGCGGCAGAACTTCGCCCCGGGACGAGGGATGGCGCAGGCGCTCGCTCGCCTTTCGCAGGCGCTGTACCTCACCGCTGCGCGGGCCTCGCGCCTCGACGCTGCCCGTCGCGCGGACCGCCCAAAGCCCGATTGTGTGCTCAAGTCGCCGCGCTGCTTCGGCAACCGCCTGGGCGAGCCGCGGGTTGGCCAGCTGGGCGGCGCTCGGCCGCAAGGTGATCGCGTCGGCGCCACCAGTCCGAGCAACCGCCTTCGGCCCGCCCCCCACTTCAGCTTCGAGCAGCAGCAAGACGGGGGTCTTCGGGGACTGGGCCTTGATGCGCTCGATGATTTCCCGCGCTCCCCGTGCCCCAGAGAGCGGGTCGGGAGGGGCCCGGTCTGAAACCACCATCACGGGCGCATCGCCCTTCACCAGGTATTGACGGAGCCGTCCAATCGCATGCTCGGATACCTGGAAGATGTGCACCCGGGCAAAGGAGCCGCGCAGCGCGGATTTCACCCATTCGAGCGTCGCCAAGTCGCGATCGATCACGATGACCGGGGGGGCTGGACCTCGCTGTGAAGGCCCCCTTGCAGCCCCAGCTGTGTCGCTTTGGAGCGCCCTCTCGCCTTGCGCCAGGACTGGAGCGGCGACGGCTTCGGCGTCCGGGCCCTCGCCGTCGGGCCGTGCCTCCACCGTCGCGACCTCTTCCCCCTCGTCGCTACTCGCCTCCTCGACGGCGGCGGTGGCAATCAGTTCGACTGCAGCCGCCTTGAGATCGACTTCCTTGCGTGTCGCTTGGATCGAGGGCTCGGGCGAGCTCTCGGGTGCAGGCTCCTCGCCGGAGAATACGAAGCCACCGGGATCTGGCGCCGCCTCATGCGCATCGATGCCCGACGCCGCGGGCCCGGCCTCGTCCCGCAGCCTCGTCGCTTCCATCGCGAGGTATTGGGCAGAAAGCCCGTCGGTGAGAAGCAGTCCCGCATCCCGGTCTGCGTCGCTCTCGTCGCGGATCTCGAAGCTGAAGTCGCCGGCGCGCCAGCGGAACATCTCGACCACCGCCGCCTCCGCGCTCGCGCGCCGGAGTTCGTCGAGTCGCTCGACCGAGAGCGCGGGGTGCGCGACCAGCGCGGCGGGCACCGAAACACTGCGCGCGCGTGCGTCGGCCTCGACCGCGTCGAACTCGGCGTCGGAGAGAACTCCCGCGCTCACCACGAGGGCACGCAGGTCTGCGGGTCCGCCTTTCACGAGCGCCCCGCGCACCTGCCCATCCTGGAAGGTGATGCGCCCCTCCCCGCGATCGGAGCGCAGCAGCAGAAGCCCCGATTTGCGGGACAGGCTGATGATCTGCAGGATGTCCCCGAGGCCAAGGTCCTCGAGGCTGCCGACGAGGCTCATCCCCCCTCCGGACGAAACGTGCGGGGCAACGTCCCCCCCCGTCAAGCGCTCCCAGCAAGGATCGCGTCGGACGCAGGTGCACCGGACCCCGGGGGACGTCCCTCGGGCCGGAGAATGCGCCTGCGGGAAGAGATCGGCGTCCCGCCGTGTGACTTAACGACAGGCCCGAGAGCCCGAAGCTCCCACGCCGGCTAGCGGGGAGAGGCGGGCGAGGCCACCTCCAGATCTTCCCGGATGCCCGGGACCGACAGCACGGAGAGGGGCTCGACGCCTGCGACCTTGACCGAGATCTCGCTCTCCGGGAGCTGCCGCACTGCGGTCTCAAGGCCGCCAAGCGCCCGGGCTGCCGATCCTTCGGGGACCAACAGGCGCATGCGCAGCCCGAGACCCGTCTCCTCAAGGCCCGCGACCGTCCCGCGCAAAACGGCGGCAGCGCAGGGACCGACCGGCAGGAGCCCCGTCCAGTGACCGGGCAGTGTGAGCGCTACCGAGCGAACCTGCAGTCCGGCGCAACGGCGCACCGCGGCGCGGGCCATGGCCTTCACCTCCAATGCCCCGAACCCGTTTGCAGAACCGAGGCCGAGGACCAACACCTGGGGCGCCCGCAGGTGGCTAAAAGTCGGGATGAGGGCTGCCTCGCCCCCGCTTCCGCGGAGAGCGCCCCGCACAAGGAGGTCCGACAGCATCCCGCACAGGCGCCAATCGACCCGGCCCGCCTCACCGCGCAGTGGGCGGTCGTTCTCGAAGAACGTCACGACCGCCAGCTCGACGGCCGCCTTCTCGATCGGCCCGGTTTCCACGGCGATGGCGAGCGCACGATCTTCGCCGTCGTTCACGACGCCTCCTCCTCGCCGCGCCGGCTGCGGGCGATGGCGTCGAGGATTCCGTTGACAAACCCCGGTGAGCGTTCCCCGCCGAAGCGGCGGGCGAGCTCCACGGCTTCGTCGATCACGACGGCGGCCGGGGCATCGCTGTACAAGAGCTCGAAGGCGCCGAGCCGCAACACGTTTCGATCCACCGCGGCCATCCGGGAGATGCGCCAGCGCTGCGCGTGGCGCGCGATCTCTGCGTCGAGCACGGGGCCCTTGGCCGCGACGCCGGTCACGAGCTCCTTGGCGAAGGCCCGCGCCCCCTCGGGCAGCTCAAAGTTCTCGCAAACGCTCTCAAAGACCTCTTCTGCCCTTGTGGCGTCGCCCGTCGGGCCTCTACGCCCGAGATCGATCGCATAGAGCATCTGGAGCGCCGCTTCCCGAGAGCGGTGGCGCGACGACGAGCCCTTCGCAGTTTTCACGGCGTCCGCTCATGTGCGGAGCCGGGCGGCCGCGTCAGCCCGGGCAGGAGCCGAGCCATTTCGACGACGGCGAGGGCAGCGTCGACGCCCTTGTTCCCGTCGTTGCCGCCCGCGCGCGCGAGGGCCTGCTCGGCGTCGTCGGTCGTGAGCACGCCGAACGCAATCGGAACGCCGGTATCGCGCATGGCCTCGCGCACACCATCGGTGACTGCGCGGCACACATACTCGAAGTGCGGCGTCCCACCGCGAATCACGGATCCCAGAGTCACGATGCCATCGTAGCGTCGCGTCGCCGCAAGCGCGCGCGCCGCGAGCGGGATCTCGAAGGCACCGGGGACCCACGCCACGTGGATGTCGTCCGAAGCGGCGCCGCGGGTCTCGAGCTCCCGGACGCAGCCCTCGAGCAGGCGCACGGAAACCAGATGGTTGAAGCGCGACACCACAACCGCGAAACGGAGCCCTTGCGCATCACGCGGAGCGGACCAGGTCTTCACGCCGACTCTCCTCCGCGCGTTCCCATGCGTCCGTAAATGTAGACTTCCGCCCCCGGGGCTGGCCTTCCCGCAGCGCCCGGTGCCTCCGCAAGCACACGCACCGAGGCCGGCTTGAGGCAGGGCGATTCCCCGAGGCGACGCAGCCCGAGGGGGCCAAGGGCGGCCCGCCCTTCCTCCCCCAGCAGCCGAGGCGCCACGAACCAGTGTACCTCGTCCACGAGCTCTTCCCGCAGCAGTGCTGCGGCGAGCTGGCCTCCTCCTTCTACCAGCACATCGGTGAGCCCTTCGCGTGCCAGGCGTGCAAGGGCTTCTTGGAGTCGCAGGTGCCCGCCACTCGTCCGCACCTCGAATAGGCGCGCACCCGTGGCAGCGACCGCGCGGCGGCGCTCTTGCGCCGCGCGCGCTCCACAGAGCACCCAGGTACGCTCGGCAAACCCGTCCCGGTAGAGACGAAGGGTCGGCGGCGCATCGAGGTGCGAATCGACGAGCACACGCACGGGACGGTGAACCACCGTTCCCCGGCGGCGGGCTGTGAGCTCGGGATCGTCCGCGACCGCAGAGCCGGAGCCGATGAGGATCGCGTCCGCTCGGCTGCGCAGCCCGTGGACCAGCGCGCGCGCCCGCTCGCCGGTAATCCAGCGCGACTCGCCGCTCGCGGTCGCGATGCGACCGTCGAGAGAGGCGGCGATCTTGAGGGACACGAACGGGCGGCCGCGCTCGTGGACGGACAGGAAGCCGCGATGTTGTTCTCGGCATGCCTGCTCGAGCACGCCGGTCCGCAGCGTGAGGCCGGCCGCCCGGAGCGCGCGCACACCGCGACCTCCGACGCGGGGATTCGGGTCTTCATGGCCGATCCACACCCGGGCGATTCCCGCCTCGATCACCGCCTGGGTGCAGGGACCGGTTCGGCCGAGGTGGCAGCACGGCTCGAGCGTCACGGCGAGGGTCGCACCTCGCAGAGCTTGAGGGCCGAAGCGCTCTGCGGCAGCGGCGAGTGCGATCACCTCCGCGTGGGGCCCCCCCGCGGGCCTCGTAAAGCCGCGTCCGAGGACGCGGTCGCCGCGTACCACGACCGCACCGACAGGCGGGTTCGGGAAGGTGCGCCCGCTCGCATGACGGGCCTGCGAGAGCGCAAGACGCATTGCGCGCTCAGGGGTCAAGTCGCGGCGGGCCTCATCCGCCCTCGTCGTCTTGTTCACTCGGCGCAGCGCTGCGCGCCACGGACTCAAAGAAGCG
>DOUU01000146.1:0-240 GCA_003520425.1 Deltaproteobacteria bacterium | reverse complement strand
CGCTCGATGGCATTCTCGCTGATCGGCCGTTTGGAGCAGGCGCGCTGGATCCCGGCCCGGAGCTTCCCGCGATCGTATTCTTCGCGGCGCCCGTCGCGCTTCACGATGCGCGGCATGATCTCTTCGATGCGCTCGCGCGTGGTGAAGCGGCGCCCGCATTCCTCACACTCCCGCCGTCGTCGAATCTCCGTTCCGTCCCGGCCGAGTCGAGAGTCGATCACGCGATTGCTCTCGTCGCCG
>DOUU01000442.1:25039-30478 GCA_003520425.1 Deltaproteobacteria bacterium | reverse complement strand
CTCCGTGAGCTGCACGCGCAGTCCGGCCAAGAGCAGCAGAGCGCAGGCACCCCCGAGCAGCGCGGCAAAAATTTCTCGGCGGTCGCGGCGGCCCCGCCGCGGTTCGCGGCCGATATCCCGACCGACGATCTGGAGGCTCTTGCGCGGTGCCGAGCCGCGCAGGAGGCGGGAAGAAGGAGGGGCTGCGCTCGTCATGCCGCATCCGCCAGGCGCGCAGCCGCCCGCAGGCGGGCGGAGCGGGAGCGCGGGTTCTCGCGCACCTCCTCCTCCTTCGGCATGACGGGCCGCCGGGTGAGGATCCGCAGGCGCGGCTTGCGCCCGCACACGCAGACCGGGACGCGTGGCGGGCACACGCAGCCCCGGGCTTCCTCGCGAAGCCGCTCCTTCACCGCGCGATCCTCGAGGGAGTGGTAGGCGATGACCGCGACGCGGCCCCCCGCCCGCAGAGCCTCAATTCCCGCGGCGAGACCTTCCTGAAGCGCACCGAGCTCGTCGTTCACGGCAATGCGGAGCGCCTGGAAGACAAGGGTCGCGGGATGATGGCGGCGCCCACCGCCGACCCGTGCCTGGCGCACCACCGCCAGGAGATCGGCGGCCGAACGAATCGGCGCGACACGCNNCGCCGTGCCGCGACGAGCGCCCGCGCAAGCCGAGGGGCGCCGTCAAGCTCGCCATACTCCCGAAAGATGCGCTCCAGCTCGGGTGCCGAGGCCGTGCGCAGGAGGTCCGCGGCGGTGACACCCTTACGGCGGTCCATGCGCATGTCCAGCGGCGTCATCTCAGCCGAATCCTCGGAGAACCGGAAACCCCGCTCCGGGGCGTCGAGATGCCGGGACGACATCCCAAGGTCCAGGAGCAGACGATCGATCCTTGCGATGCCTAGGTCGGAGAGCACGCGCCCGAGCTCCCGGAACGATGCCCGCACCAGCGTGACCCGGGGATTCTCCGGGCTGCGGAGCCGGCGTCCGGCCTCGAGGAGCGCCTCCTCGTCGACGTCGAGACCCACAAGGCGCCCGGCCGGCCCGATCCTTTCGAGGAGGGCGGCCGCGTGGCCCCCACCCCCGACCGTTCCGTCTACCACCAGGTCCCCCGGCTTGGGCTCGAGAAGAGCCATGCTCTCCGCAAGCAGAACCGGCCTGTGCTGGTACGGGATCGACGCCTGCAAGACTTGGGGTGCCCCGGAACACCGATCCTCGGGACCGGATCATGCCCCCCAACACTCACCGCCCGCCGTGGGCCGGTGCTCCGGGGACACCCCAACCTCTCACCTGGAGGCGACTTCGTCGCCTCCAGCCCCCCAACCTAAGATCCTTACAACCCGAACTGCCGTACCGCGGCGGAGATCTCGCCGATCCGCGCCTTGGTCATCGCAAGATCCCTGTCGAAGCGCGCCTTGTCCCAGAGCTCGATCCGTTTGCCGACGCCGGCGATCGTCACGTCGCGGTCGAGCGCAGCGTGCTCGCGCAGATAGGGCGGGACGAGGATGCGCCCCTGGCTGTCGATCGGGCACTCGAGCGCACCCGACACCATGAACCGCTGCAGGGCCTGCACCTCGGGCTGCATCGAGGAGGCCTCGGCCAACTGCTTCTCGAACTCGATCCAGCCCTCGTAGGGGAAGAGCGCCGCGCACTCCGCCATGTTGGTCAGAATCGGCGGCCGCTCGCTCAGGTGCCGCAGCTCCTCCCGGAACGCGACCGGGACGCTCACTCGGCCCTTGGAGTCGATGGTGTGGGTGAAGCGGCCGCGAAACATCGTTAGGGTCTTCCCACGGGCCCAGGGTCATCGAGGATGCGCTTCCCACGTTTCCCACCTGACCCCACAATCCTCCACTTGATGGCCTTTTACTCCCCCCTTCGGCACGCGTCAACGAAAACTTGCAATTTTTTTTGGGCGCGAGGCGAAGATCTCAGTGCATACAAGGGCTGGTGTTAGAGCTGGGGAGCCGGCCCTAGATGAGGGGCCTTCCTGGGTGTCGCGGCGGCTAGGCGGCGCCGAGATCGGGGAAGAAGCGGCGGTGGACATCCGCCACCTGCTTCACCACCGCCGAAAGCATGCTGCCCGCAGGTGCATCGGCGGCCGGAGGAATGGGGCGGGTCTGCGCGGCGAGCATCTCGTCCAGGACCGCTGCCGTTCCTTCGCGCAGTCCTGCGGCGGAATAGCCGCCCTCGAGCAGGAGCACGAGCCGCCCACCGCACACGTCCTCCGCCAGCGTGCGAACGATGCGGGTCATGTGTGCGAAACCCTCTGCGGTGAGCTCCATGGAGGCCAAGGGGTCGGCGCGGTGGGCATCGAAGCCGCACGAGACGAGGAGGATCTGCGGTCGGAAGCGCAGTGCCACCGGCACGAGAATCCGGCGCAGGGCCCCGCTGTACTCGATGTCCCCGCAGCCCGCCGGCAAGGGCACGTTGATCGTCGCCCCAAGGCCCCGCCCGCGCCCTGCTTCGTTCGCATCGCCCGTCCCCGGGTAGTAGGGGAACTGGTGCATGGAGAAATACAAGACGGACGGATCGTCCTCGAACAGGTGCTGCGTTCCATTGCCGTGATGAACGTCCCAGTCGAGGATCAAGATCTTCTCGACGCCTTGCTCGGCCTTGAGGGCGTGCGCGGCAATGGCAACGCTGTTGAACAGACAAAAGCCCATCGCCCGGTCTGCCTCGGCGTGGTGCCCGGGAGGGCGGACGATGGCAAANNCTCGAGGCTCCGCTCCGAGACGTAGGTGTCTGGATCCAGGTGCGCGGGCGCGTGGCGAGCCGCTTCGTGGATCCGCGCCAAATGGCTCGGAAGGTGAACCCGCAGGATCTCCTCGTCTTGCGCGGGCCGGCCGAGCAGGCGGTCGAGCTCGCCCGCTCGCTCTGCCACCGCGTCGGCCACCGCGATGAGGCGCTCCGGGCATTCGGGATGGCCGCGCGGAGCCCGGTGGTCGCGAAAGCGAGGGTCCTCCACGACAGCAACGCGGCGGCGGCTGGCGGTCATGGCCGAGGATGGTATCTGAGGGAGCAGCGCGCATCGACGCGCAAAACGCGCCGGGCGCGCAGCCAGGGCTCGCGCACCGGTCTTACGGAGCAGGATTGAATACCCCCGCCAGGATCGCCATCACGGGGCTTGGAACGTGGATCGGTGCGCGTCTGGCCGAGCGTTTGCTCGCACATAAGGCCGGGCTCAGTGTGATCGGCGTCGACATCCGCCGGCCTTATCGACTCGAGGGACGGATTCGATTCCACCGGGTCGATCTCACGGACCCGACGGCCGACGGCCGCCTGGCGGAGATCCTCGAGCGCGAACGGGTCGAAGCCTTTGTGCACGCGGCGTTCCGCCGAGAGCCGACACCGGACCTTGACTACGACCACGAACTGGAAACCCTCGGCAGCCTCCACGTCCTCCATGCCTGCGCAGCCGCCAAGGTGCGACGGTTCGTCCTCGCGTCGAGCACGATGCTCTACGGGCCCTGGCCCGACAACCCGAACTTCTTGACCGAGCAGCATCCGCTGCGCGGCCACCCCGACGCACACAGCGTGCGAAATCGGGTGGAGGTCGAGGCGCTGCTGGCGGGCTGGGCGACGCGCCACCCCGACTGTGAGGTCACGGTGCTCCGGCCATGCTGGATCATGGGACCGAGCTACTGGGATCACGTCGTGCGCATGTTTGCGCGGCCGGTCGTGGCGACACTGCTTGGCTACGACCCTCTGCTGCAGTTTGTGCACGAGGAGGATTGCCTGCGTGCCTTCGAAGCTGCGACGCTGGCGAGACACCCCGGTGTGTTCAACCTGGTGGGGCGGGGGGTCTTGCCCCTCTCCACCGTGATCGCCCTCGCCGGCAAACGCAGTCTGCCCCTGCCGGTTCCCCTCTTCTACCGGATGTTGCACTACCCCGCACAGGGCCAGACCGGGGATCCGCCCGCGGGCTTCTACGACTACCTCCGCTATCTATGGGTCGCGGACGGCGAGCGCGGCTGGAACGCCTTCGGCGAGCCCTTGTACACGACGCGGGAGGCCTGGATCTCGTTCGTGTCGTCGCGCCGGCTGCGCCGCTATCGCTAAGGGGAGAAGACTTGGCGTTGGGTGGAGAGGAAGAAGGCGGCGGGGGAGGCGAGCTGCGACGGGCGCTCGACGCCTTGCGCGACGAGATCCGCGCCCGTCTGCCTCTAGCCTCCGTCGCGGGCGAGTCCGGGGGCGCCGGGCCCGACTGGATGGAGCTCTTCGACGAGCTCCGCCGGCGGGTTTCGAGCCTCGGGATGTCCGAGCGCTCGGGCGAGGTCGACGAGTTCGGCATGGACGAGCTCGTCTTGCGCCAGGCCGAGCCTTTGCTCGACTTCCTGATGGATCGCTGGTGGCGCGTCGACGTCCAGGGCGCAAAGAACGTGCCGCCTGCCGGGGGCTGCCTGCTCGTGGCGAACGGCTCCGGGCTTTTGCCGTACGACGGGCTCATGATCTCGCACGCGCTCGGACGGGGGCAGCCCCTCGACGCCCGGCCGCGCTTTCTCGTGGCCGACTGGCTCATCACGCTCCCCTTCGTGCAGCCCTATCTCGCGAGGGTGGGGGGTGTGCGGGCCTGCCGCGAGAATGCGCAAAGGCTCCTCGCCCGAGGGCGTCGGGTGGTCGCGTTCCCGGAAGGCGTGAAGGGCGCCGCCAAGGTCTTCCGCGAGCGCTATCGCCTAAAGCGCTTCGGACGCGGCGGCGTTGTGCGCGTCGCGATCGAATCGGGGACGCCCCTCGTGCCGGTCGCCGTGGTGGGCGCCGAAGAGGCGCATCCCATCCTGTTCAAAATAGAGACCGTGGCCCGGATCGTGGGCCTGCCGTTTATTCCCGTGACTCCCACGTTTCCAGCCCTGGGTCCGTTCGGCCTTGTGCCCCTGCCTTCCAAGTGGTCGGTCCACTTCGGGCAGGCCATCGCGCTCGATTACCTCGGGAGCGAAGCCGCCGACGACGAGCTTTTGGTCTCGCGGCTCACCGAGGAGCTGCGGGCGCAGATCCAAACCATGGTGGAGCAGGCCCTCCACGAGCGGCGTTCGGTCTGGGGTTAGCGCGGAGGATCGGGGGCTTTGCGAACAGATTCCTTGGAGGCGTCGCTGGCCGGGGACGAACGCTTCGCCTCGAGCTCCTCGAGCGCGTTCGCCACCCGCTCCAGATTCTTGTTGAACAGCTCCACGTCCGACCTTCGCGGCAGGTCGAGCAGCCGCAGCACGCGTTCGACGGCGCCCTGGAGCAGACGCTCGAAGTCGGGCGCCGCGTAGGCGACCCAATCGTTCAGGCGCGCGCCCTCCCGGTCGCGAGACCCGATGAACCGGCGCACGTTGCGCTGGAGACCCTCGAGACCGTCCGTGGCGTCGCCCACGCCCTTGCGCAGGGCGCTGTAGAGGACGTCTCCGCCGCGCTGGATCAGCTCCGAGAGGAGCGTGCCTGGCACCGTGCGGTTCGTGCGCTCGCTGTCGACGAGGATCTG
>DOUU01000442.1:4737-24999 GCA_003520425.1 Deltaproteobacteria bacterium | reverse complement strand
TGCGGTTCGCGTAGCGCTTGATCAAGATGGCCATGGGAGCTGCTCGCTTGCGTGCTGCGCGGTCATGAAGTGCGCGGGCACGCTAGCACAGCGCGCGTAACCGGGTCATCCCTCGAGCGGGACGCGCTGGATGTCTGTGCGGCGTCGCGAGGTGTCCGGACGCGCCGCCCCGCGAGCACCGGCTCGTGCTCGGTTGGGCTCCCGGCTTTCGCCCTCCGCCTTCGCGGGCCGTCGAACGCCGAGCTCCCACAAGAGCTCCCGCACACCGAGATAGGCGCGAAGCACGGCGCGCGCGTCGGGGTCTTGCGTCGCTCGCTGCTCCCAACGGGCGATCTCAGCATCGAGCGCGTCCGCCACCGCGCCCAGCAAAGACGCTCCGTTGTCCCCGCCGAACGCGCTCGCCACCTCTTCGAGCGAGCGCGCGAGAGGCGCAAGACCGCGGTGGGCGTCGGCCGGAGCGCCCGTCGTCGCAAGAGAGGCCGCATCGATCAGCGCGTGCAGCGCGCACAGCGCTTCCGCCACGGCGGCGCGCCCGTGCGCGCGGGCACGTTCGATCGCCTCGAGGGCGCTGGCCGGCGGCAAGGGGTGAGCGCGGGAGGACTTCTCCTCCCGCCGAGGGCCTCGGCCGCTCTGCTTTGCCTGGTCTGCAGCGCCGCTTTGCGCTCGTTCAGTCAACGCTGGCCTCCGCGGGCGGGCCCGCGAGCGCAGCCGCGATGAGGCCCATGCCATCGAGGTCATGGACGTCGTGGGGCAGCTCGGGCACGCGACACCAGAAAAGACCCCGCTCGAGCGCGCTCGCGCGGAGCGGAGTCGTGGCTTGCGTGTCGGAACGCACGAGCGAAGCGTAGGTCCGGATTGCGGCGAGCGCCGCTCGGGCGGCTTCCGGCGCCGGGTAGCCCGAGCCGCTGGACACGGCGAGGGCCTGCGCGAGGGCCTTGAGCGCGGCCGGCTCCTCCGCGCCCTCGGCGATGCGCTCGGNNATGGTGATCCTCGGCGGCATGGGCTCGATCCCCGGCGTCATCGCCGGGGGGATCGTGATCACCCTCTTCGATCGCGTCTTCCTGACGCAGCTCACGAACTGGACCCGCGCCCTCGGCGATGCGCTCGGGGGGCTCGCCCCCTCCTGGCCACATGCGCACCCGGTTCACAATCACGCCCGCGAGCGGGACGCCCGCCGCCTCGAGTCGGCTGAGCAAGAGCGCGGCATGCTGGACGCCTTCGGCCGAGGGGCCCGCGGCGAGCACGAAGGCGGACTGCGCTCCAAGAAGCAGCGCGCGCACGCGGCGCGCGCGCTCGCGAAAGCCCTCGGACATGCCCTCGAAGGCGAGCAGGAACTCCGAGATCTCCTCGAGGAACGCGAATCCCGACACCCGCTCCAAAAGCCGCAGCACGCGGTGGGCGCTGCGCTGAAACAGACGAAAGCCAAAGCGACCTGCCGCAAAGGCCGGGTGGAGCAGCAGCTGGACGAGCCGGCTGTCGAGGAAGTCGAGCAGGCGTTGGGGCGCCTCGAGGAAGTCGAGCGCGTGTTGCGAGGGAGGGGTGTCCACGACGATGACGTCGTACTCGAGGCGCTCGGAGAGCTCGAACACCTTTTCCATCGCCGAATACTCCGCACTGCCCGCGAGCGCGTCGGAGACGTGCTGGTAGATCCGGTTCTTGAAGATGAGCTCCCGTGCCTCGGGGCTTTCTGCAAAGCGTTCGACGAGGTCGTCGAAGCTGCGCTTGACGTCCAGCATCATGGCGGAAAGAGCCCCGCCGCCCGTCACCCCCAGGGCGGCGAGGGCGTCGGCGGGGATCGCCTTCGGCTGGTTGCCGAGCGCGCCAATCCCAAGCGCGTCGGCCAAGCGGCGCGCGGGATCGATCGTGATGACGAGGGCACGCCGTCCTTTGCGCGCGGCCTCGAGGGCGAGCGCGGCGGCGAGCGTGGTCTTGCCGACGCCGCCCGAGCCCACGCAGGCCACGATGCGCTTTTGCAAGACGAGCTCCGCGGGATCCTTGGGCGTCCTTCTCATGCGGCCTCTGCAATCGGTACTGCAAGCAGCGCCTCCGCGAGCCGGCGCAGATCTTCCGGCCCGCGGATGCCAGAAAGGAGAAAGGGCAGGGGAACCACCGGAAGCCCCGTCGAGCGCGCGATCTCGTCCAGATACACACGGTTGAGCTCGTACCGGGAGCGCAGGTGCGCCGCGCACGCGGCGATCACGGGCGGCGGAGGGAGGCCTGGCCACAAAGGCTCGCTCGGAAGCCGCGCGAGCTTTGCGTCAAGGTCCTCAAGACCCGGCGGGAAGGGCCGGGCGACGAGCGCATTCACGACGATCCGGTCCAGCGAAATGCGAAGCTCGCTGCGCACCTTCGCGACAAGCTCCGCAGTCTCTCGAGCGGGCAGCTCTTCGGCGAGCGCCACGGGCAAAAGGAGCGTGCGATCGCGATCCGCGATCATCTCTTCGACAAGCTCCGCATTGCGCCGCAGAGGGCCGCTGCGAACGGCGGAGACGACGACTCTCGGCACGTCGAGGAAGCTGATGCCGTGTCCTGTGGCAGGGGCGTCAACCACCAAGAGATCGAAGCGCGGCGCGCCGCTCGGGTCCCGCATCTGCTCGTAGTGCCAGACCTTGCCGAGCGTGATCAGCTCGCGCCAGCCGGGCGAAGCGTCCATCAGTTGGCGGAAGGCCCGATTGCGCAGCACGAGTTCGACCGCGCTGCGCACATGCAGCTGGATGCCGAGGTACTCGCCCAGCGCGGCATAGGGATCGATGCGCGCCGCGGTCAGGCGGGGCAGGAGCTCGCGGCCCGCGTAGCCCACGGGCGCAGTGCCCGGCGCAATCAGGCGGGGCAGGTGCTCGTCGCGCCCCACCTCGGCCACCAGGACTCGTCTGCCGCTCGACGCACCGGCCACCGCGAGGGCGGCCGCAACGCTGGTCTTCCCGGTCCCACCCTTTCCGGTGACGATCACAAGGCGGCGCTCGAGCAGCGGGCGGAGGGCAGCCGCGTTTAGGAGCTGCGGCGCCACTCGGACCCCCTCCGCTCTCGCCTCGGCGCCAGCGGCTCAAGCAAGCTCCCCGCGCCGCCGAAACCCTTGGGAGATTGCGCGCTCGGAGCGGTCCGACGCGCACGAGAGCACGCGGCGGCCCGTGAAAACGCGCTTGTCCACCCTAGCACGAGGCGCGGGGGCGGGCTTCATGGGAGCGGGCCGAACGAGGGGCGCATGATCGTCGCCTGCGAGCGTTGCCGCACTCGCTTCCAGCTCGACGATGCGCGTGTGCCCGAAGGCGGAGTCCGCGTCCGCTGCTCACGCTGCAAGCATGCGTTCTTCGTGACGCGACCCGGAACGAGCCAGGATGACCTAGTCCACGCCGCGGCGAGCGAGGCGGCGGCGCGGCCGACGTCTGCGCCCGGTCCGACGCAGGACCTCTCGGCGGCGCTCCCCAAGGACGGTGCCTTGAGCAGCGCGACGCTGCAGTTCGGGGGGCGCATCCCACCGCCGCGCAGTGCCCGATCCTCCGATGGCGAGAGCCCCCCGGCCCCGGCAGGGGAGCAGGGCGATGACGAGAGCGACTGGCAGTTCAACGACGAGCGTCCCGCGCCTCGAGGCCCTGCCGCCGAGCGCGGCTCCCCGCCCGCACGCGGCCGCCCGTTGGAGGGGAAGAGGGGCGGAGGCGATGCGCCCCTCTCCCTCGAGGAGCTCGGCAGTCCCGAGAGCTGGGATTTCCTGGCCGCGAACGAGACGCAAACGGAAGCCGAGCCGGAGCTCGCCGCCGGGGAAGCAGGCGGCGCGTCTCCAGCGGAACCAAGCGCCGTCGGCGGCACAGCGCGCAAGCCGCGTCAGGCGTTCGCCCGCCCGGCCGAGGTCGCACGCCTCCCCGAGGCTGCGGCGCCCCCGCTCTCGCGGCTCGCCCGCGTGGCCGGCGGAGCGGCGAGCGCGCTCTTGCTCGTCGCCCTTTTGGGGCTGAGCCTCGCCCCTCGCGGCGCACCCCGCGCGGCGCTGCCGTCCTCGCTCGAGGCCGGGGAGTTCAGGCTCGAGGATCTGCGGGGGCGGGTCTTGGAGAACGCGGTCGCCGGGCGTCTCTTCGTGGTGTCAGGTCGCCTGCGCAATCCGGGCTCGCAGCCCGCAAGCCTCGGCGCGACCGTGCGGGTCACGCTTGTCGGAGAGCATGGGGAGGAGCTGGCGACGGCGTCTGGGGTCGCCGGGCTCGCGCTGTCCGAGGCGCTGGTACGGGAAGAGAGTCCCGAGCGGCTAAAGGAACGGCTCGCGGCGAGCGCGGCTGCCCTTGCCTGGACCGCGCTTGCGCCCGGGGAAAGCGTCGCTCTCACGGCCGTGATCGAGGGGGTGCCTCTCGAAGCCCAGAGCCTCGCGCTGAACGTACAGCCCGCCGAGCCTCCGCCGCCGCCTCCTCCCGCGGTGGCTCCGGCTCCCGAGCCGCAGCCCGCCCCCCCGCCGCCAGCGCCGAAGCCGGTGCGAGCGAAGCATGTGCGGCGCTGAGAGGGGAGGGGTTCGAGAGGCATCAGACGAGGAGCGCTAGGGCTTGGGGCCTCTCCCGTCCGCGATCTCGTCCTTTTTCGGTGTGACGTCGATCTCGTCCTCGCCGCTCAATCCCGCCTTGAAGTTCTTGATCGCTTTGCCAAGGCCCGCGCCGATTTCTGGCAGGCGGCGAGCGCCGAAGACGAGCGTCACGAGGACGAGAATCAAAAGCCACTTCGAAAGCCCGAACATCCAAGACCTCCGTCCGCGGGCCGCGGACGCAGCTGAAAGGGTGCCCCTCGCGGTGCACGGGGTCAAGGCGATCGGGCCGGGGCGGAACTGGAACTGCGGCGAGCCCTGAACCTAGAATCGGAGAATGTCGATCTTCAAAGCCTACGACGTCCGGGGGGTGGTGCCGAGCGAACTCGCTCCGGACGCCGCGTATCGCATTGGCCGGGCCGCCGCACGGGTGCTTGGCGCCCGCTCCGTCGCGGTCGGCCGCGATGCACGGGCGAGCTCGCCCGAGCTAAGCCGCGCCCTCGTGCAAGGCCTTTGCGAGGAAGGCGTCGACGTGGTGGATCTCGGCCTCGTGTCGACGCCGATGCTCTACTTCGCGGTGGAGCACCTCGCAGCGGGCGCGGGCATCATGGTGACCGCATCCCACAACCCGGCCCAATACAACGGCTTCAAGATCTGCCGCGAGCACGCGATCCCGGTCGGCGGCGCGAGCGGTCTTGCCGAGATCGGAAGGCTCGCCGAGAGGGTGGACCGCTCGGCAGGCTCCCGCTCCCGCGGCACGGTTACCGTGCGCGACCTTCGCGCTGCCTACGTGGAACACATCCGGGTGCTGGCTCCGGCGGAATGTCCTCCTCTTCGCGTCGCCATTGACTGCGGCAACGGCATGGGTTCGGTCGGTCTTGAACCGCTTCTCGAGCGCCTTCCCCTCGTGGTGGAGCGGCTCTACTTCGAGCCCGACGGGACATTCCCGAATCACGAGGCCGACCCCCTGAAGAGCGAGAACTTGAAGGACGTGATCGCGGCCGTGCGGCGCCATCGCGCGGATCTCGGGGTGGCCTTCGACGGGGACGGCGATCGGGCGGTCTTTGTCGACGAGCGCGCGACGCCGGTTTCCTCAGACCGCATCACGGCGCTGCTCGCGCAAGCACTCTTGCGCAAACAACCCGGTGGCCTCGTTCTCTATGACTTGCGTTCCAGCCGCTCCACGGCGGAAGCGATCGAGGCCGCAGGCGGTGTCGCGCAGATGTGCAGGGTGGGACACTCGTTTGTGAAAGCGAGGATGCGAGAGAGCGGAGCGATCTTCGCGGGCGAGCTTTCCGGCCACTTCTATTTCAGGTTCACGCCCACCCTCATCGCCGACGACGGGCTCGCGGCGTTCGCCGCTGTGCTCGAGCTGCTCGCGACGGCCCGGAGGCCCCTCTCCGCGCTCGTGGCGCCGCTCGGCCGGTACTTCGCCACGGGAGAGCTGAACCGGCAGGTGCGGGACGTGCCGGGCCTGCTGGCCCGCATTGAGGCCGAACACCGGGCGGCGCACGCCCGCGAGATCTCGCACATGGACGGTCTTCTCGTCTGCTACCCGGACTGGTGGTTCAACCTTCGGCCTTCGAATACCGAGCCCGTGCTGCGCCTGAACCTTGAGGCATCGACCGAGGCCAAGATGGTCGCGGAGCGCGACCGACTGCTGGCCCAGATGGACGCTGCGGCCGGCTAGCTCCCCGCTTTCGCGCCTTGCTGGAGCTCCTTGTCGATTACTTTCGTGAAGAAATCGACGGGACGCGCGCCGGAGATCATGATGCCGTTCACGAAGAACGCGGGGGTGCCTGAGACGCCGGCAGCCTTTCCGGCCTCCAAGTCTGACATCACGACGTCCTTCGTCTTGTGCTGGGACACGCATTGCTGGAAGGAGGCGGTGTCGAGGCCGAGCTCGCTCGCATAGCGCTGCAGGTCGGCGTCTTCGAGCCCGCCTGAAAACAGCTTCTCGTGGTAGTCCCAGAACCTCCCCTGCTGGTCGGCGCACGCGGCCGCCTCGGCGGCCGGCCGCGCCCGCGGGTGGATCCCCAGGGGGAAGTGGCGGTAGACGAACCGCACCCGGTCCTGGTAGCGGTCGAGCACCTGCTTCACGGTGCTCTCTGCCCGGCGGCAGTACGGGCACTCGAAGTCGCTGAACTCCACGATCGTGACGGGAGCGCCCTCCGGCCCGCGGGCCGGACCGCTTGCGGCGACCTTGACGCGAGGCTGCTCGAGCTTGATCACGACCTTGGCCTGCTCGCGCAGATCGTCGAGGTGCTTGGTCCAGGCTTCTTGCTTCTTCTGACCTTCGAGGAAGCGGCGAATCGCGGGCGCGACCTGCTCGAGGGTCTGGTTGCCCATGCGGGCCTTGTTCTGATCAAAGAAGGCCGCGACCTCCTCTTCGGTGACGGCAGGTGCCTTGGCGCTCTGCTCCTTCATGAGTTCCTCGCTCGTGAGGCCCTTGTTCTGGGCCTCCTTGGACACAAGCCGCTCCGCCAGCATGCGATCGAGCGCATCCGAGCGCAGCTCGAAAAGCTCGGACGGGTTCTTTTGAGCCATCTCGCGCTTGTAGAGATCCTCCTTGATCCAGGCGTCGAGCTCGGCGAGGCTGACGGGCTTGCCCCCGATCTCGGCCACCACCTGCCGACTCGGCGCCGCTCCTTCCGGCGAAGCGCCTTCGCGGGTCGAGCACGCGAGCGGGAACCCGCAGAGCATGCAGGCCGCGGCGACGAGCCAAAGGCGCGAGATCATGGAGCCTCCTTCCGCACGGGAGCGCATGCCGCCCGTTGAGGGGGTGTGGCTGCACCGATTGGGAACGCGGCCGCGCACCCTAGCACACGGTGGGCTCGCGCGCCCGATGCGCTGCGGCCTTGGAGAACGCAGGTGAGTCCCTCCGGCACGATCAAAGCCATGTTCGAGGGTGCGCGCCTTCACCTTGAGGGTTGGCGCATGCTCCGGCGCGAGCGCACCCTCTGGGCTCTGGCTCTCGTTCCCTTCCTCACCTCCGCGGCGATGTGCACCGCCGCCCTCGCCGCGGTCATCGTCTATGCGGTGCCCCTTCATGCGTTTGTTACCGGCTGGATGCCGATCCTCCATGCAAGCTCTGGAGTCTCGTGGCTGTGGGTGGCACCCGCCCGTGCACTGCTCGGGCTCGTCGGCCTTTTGCTCTTCGTCGCTGCGAGCGCAGGCGCACTCGTCCTCGCCTTCTTGAGCGCGAGCCTTCTCTCCGCGCCCTTTCTCGATGCGCTCTCCCGGCGGGTGGAGGCCCTGAGCCTCGGCAGGGTCAAGGTCGCGGGGGAGAGCGGGCTTCGCGGCCTCTTGCGGGACGCAGCCCGTGCGGCACGCGAGGAACTTCGCCGCACCGTCTTCTTCCTCGCTCTCCAAGGAGCCATCGTCGCCTTGGGGCTCGTTTTGCCGGGCGGACAGGTGGTGGCCCCTCCGGCACTTCTCGTCGTGACGATGCTGTTCCTCCCCCTGAGCTACGCGGCCTACACGCTCGATCGCCGCGGGGTGCCCTTCGCCAGGCGGCGGCGTTGGGTCCTCGAGCACGCTCCGATGATGCTTGGCTACGGCGGGAGCGCTTTTCTCGCCTTCCTCGTACCCGGCCTCAACTTCCTCTTTCTCCCGGTCCTCGTAAGCAGCGGGACGCTGCTCGCCCTGCGTCACCCGCCCGTCGCGCCGGGCTTCTAGGTGAGCAAGAGGTGGCGCCGCAGGAAGGTCCACATCGCCTTCAGGGCGGTGCCCGGGAGCTCGGAGTGGCCACAGTCGAACCAAGCGATTTCCTTGGGCTCGCCTGCAGCAGCGAAGAGCGCTTCGCTGGCGGCCCGGGAGACCCGTTCGTCGCGGGAGGCGTTCACGAACAGGACGGGCCGCGGCGCGAAGCGGCCGATCCAGCGAGCGGGGTCGACCTCGGACGGGCCGAAGCCTCCGCCGCCGATCGCGAGCGCCGCAGCGCGCGGCCGAGGGTCCGTGCCGCAGAAGGAGGCGCCGAGGATCGTGCCCATGCTGAAACCGGCGTACGCGCAGCGGCTCATCTCGAGTTCGGGGTGCTCCGCCAGCGCATCGAGCGCACGGCGCAAATCGCAAACCGCCTGCTGCACGAACTCCACCCAGAACTTGGCGTCCCCCTCGGTTCGGCCGAGTGCGGCGCCGATCTCGGCCAGCACGAGGGCGGAAAGCTTTGCACTGGCTCGCTCGCCGTGGAGCGGGAAGTCGATGGAGGCCACGGCTGCACCTGCGCGCACCCAGGGCCCGGCCGCCGCGTCGAGATAGGGCGACTCCTTCGAGCCTCCGGCACCGTGCTGCAGCAGGACGAGCGGGAATCTGCACCCTGGATCCGCCGGGAGGAGAAGCCGGCCTGGCACCCGGTCGCCACGACTCGCGAACTCGAAGCGCTGGAGCCGCGTCCCCGCAATCGAGGTGTTCTCCGCGGCCTCGCCGAGCCACACATCGAGGGGATCGCCGGGATCGCTGCCGAAGGCCGCCGCGTGCATCCCCAGACCTTAACGTGGTCTACCGGGCCAGCAGCACCTTGCGCGCGCGGTAGAGATTCGACTTCACCGCGTCGACGCTCTTGTCCAGATCGCGCGCGATCTCTTGGATCGGGCGATTTTGTAAGTGATGGAGATAGAAAAGATTCCACTGCTCGCTCGAGAGCTCGTAGGTCACGGCCGCCGCCATTCGCGCAAGCCGCTCGCTGGCCTCGTAGGCCTCGAGCGGATCGGGCTCGCGCTGGATGTTCGAGCGCAGAAGATCGAGCCCCTCCATCTCGTCCTCTCCGAGCGGGACTGTCGCGTAGCGCTTCTTCTTGAACCTTCGGGCGAGCGTGCGACGGGTTAACCCGAAGACCCAAGCCACGAAGGGCGCCTCACCGCGGTAGGAGTCGAGCGAGGAGAAGACGTTGAAGAACACCTCCTGGACGGTTTCCTCAGTGTCTGCGCGGTTGCGTAAGCGCTTGTCGAGATAGTGGTAGATGCGATTGAAGTAGCGGGCATACAGACATTCGAAAGCCGCTTCGTCACCCCCGAGGACGCGCTCTACGAGCCGTTCGTCCGTCGTGGGCTCGGCGGGGTCGCTCCAAGGCACCTC
This sequence comes from Deltaproteobacteria bacterium, assembly GCA_003520425.1. GTDB lineage: Bacteria > Myxococcota_A > UBA9160 > UBA9160 > UBA9160 > UBA9160. The sequence goes on along the minus strand of DOUU01000442.1, from coordinate 15,428 downwards.
GGCAGCAGCCACACTGACCCTCCCCAGACCCCAGGTCCATTCTCCCGATCCGCCGCCCCTGAGGACGGAGGCCCCCGTCTTGGGAGTGGCCCGCGGTTCCGAGGTGGTGTCAAAAATTGTCAGAGGGGGACAAAAATCGTCACATTGGGGAGCTCAGCCATCCTCGAACTCGGCCCGCTCGGCCGCGCCGAGGCCGAGTTGCGCGTCGGAGAGCTCGCTGCGGAAGGCGGAGGTCGTGGCAGGCAGCGGTGGACGGGACCGGCGGCCGTCGGGATTCGGGGCCTTACCCCCACAAACCCGCTCCAGGAGGACGTCCACTCCAGCGCCGTTTCGGATGCATCGGTAGGTCCAAAGCTCGACCGTGTCTCCGAGGGCCGAGGCCGCCTGTCGGGCGATGCCATCGAACGCTGTCCCGATCAAGAGGAGCCGGACCTTCGCCTCGGCGCGCAGCCCGAGATTGGGTGCGAGCTGCAGCCAATCCTTGAGCCGGGCGCTCACCCACGCCCGCTGCGCAAGCCCGGTTGCGATGAGCTCGAGCTCTGTGCCCGCTTTTCCGAGCAGAATCACCGCCACTTGGCCCTGTGCGTCCACGGCGACCCAGTCAATCGGAGCGTCCGCGCCGAGCAGATCCTCGCCGATGATGCGGAGCGCTCCGCCAAGCTCCGCCATGCGGCCACGCACCCGCTCGTGAAGCTCGGCCCGGGGCAGGGATCCGAGCAGCTGAAGCTCAGCCACGAGGCACTTCCCGGACGAGGTCGCCGAGAAGGAGCCGCGCCACCTCGCCGATCGAGCGGCTCGCGGCGGCCTGGGGATGGGCGAGTCCCACGGCATGGCGGTTCAAGATCGAGCGGTACACGTGCAGGTCGTCGACAATGAGCCCGTAGCTCACGAGAGCTCGAAAAAGGTGCCGCTCGCTCGCCGCGGTGAGCCGCGAGAAGGCCTCCCGCGCCTCCCGCACCGAACGCACGCCGTGGACAGTGACCCCGACCGTCGAGACCGGGGCAAGGGCGACGATGCGCTTTACCAAGGCGTACGTCTCGAGCAGATCTCGCGAATCCGGCGAGGTGAAGAGCAGCACACGGCCGAGCAGCGCACCCGCGTCCGCTGCCTTGGGAAGCCAGGCGGGGGCCAGGCGGACGAACACGATGCCCGGTGCCGCAGGCGATTCGGCGGCGCGCGTCTGTGCCAGATCGACTGCGGCGCGGGCAAGATCGGCCATTCCATCGGCAAAGGTCAGCACGAGCTCGCTGCCCATGGGCCCGCGGCCCGGATCGGGCCAGAGCGAGGAGGTGTCCCCGGCTGCCGGCGCGAGGACGGTGGCGGGCGCTCCGGCCCGCGAGAGCTCGACGGCGAGGTTCCAGACGAAAGCCGCGCGCACCACGTCGCAGTCGCCAATCGGGACGCCCACGATCGGGTGGGCCGACCCTCGGGATCGCCGCGGCGCCCCGGCGCCTTCGGTCTCCAGCTCCGGCAGGAAGAAATGGAGCACGTCTTCGAGTGAGCGCGGCATCGATGGGGCGCCTTCTCTCGGGCTCCGCCCTAACGGACGACCAAGAGCGAGTTGCGGGCTCCCCCGGGCCCCGGCACCGCTCGGGGATTCTCTGGATCCTCTCGCCAGGAGCCGTCCACCACGTACCGATACTGGTAGGTTCCGGGCTCGAGCTCGAGGACCTTGGTCCACACGCGCGTTTCGCCCTCGGCTTCGACGTGCGAGCGCACGCCCCGGTCAGGCACCCAGCCATTGAAGTCTCCGGCGATCCGCACGTCCTGTGCTCCCTCGTCGCGGAAGCGCACGACGACCTTGCGCGTCACGGGGGCGGGCCGCTCCGGCGACGGTTTCGGCGGCGCGGGCGCCCTCTCTTCCGCGGGCTGNNATGGCACGAACCTCCAGTGCGAGCGCCGCATAGTCGACCGCTCCGTTGGAACTTGGAGCGAAGCGCGCCGCCGGCACGCCGCGGCGTGCGCACTCCCGGAGCTTCACATTCGAGCGGATCACCGCGTCAAAGCAGAGCTCACCGAACAGCTCCCGGATGTCGGCGAGCGTCTCCCGGGCGTAGCGCGTGCGTCCGTCGTAGAGCGTGGGCAAGATCCGCACGTCGAGAGAGCGTCCGATGCGGTCGGTCAGCAGACCGATCGTGTCGAGGAGCTTCTGGACGCCATGGATGGCGAAGAAGCTGGTCTCGAGCGGCACGATGACCTCGCGCGCGGCGCGCAGCGCGCTGAAGGTCAGCAGCCCCACGTTCGGCGGACAGTCGATCAGCACGAAGTCGTAGGGATGGGGCAGATGGCCGAGGGCCGTCGCGAGTCGCTCGGTCCTCGCCTCCGCGCGCTCGGCGGCAAGCTTCTGCTCGAGGGCGGAGAGCACAATCCCGCCCGGCGCAAGAGAAATCCCGGGCGTGGTCTCGACGATGACGGCACCGATCTGCGACGTGGTCTCCGCGTCCGCAAGCACGTCATAGAGGTTCCGATCCACGATCTCCGGGTCGATCCCCAGCGCAAGCGTGGCGTGCGCCTGGGGATCGAGGTCGACGACAAGCACGCGGGCGCCGTCGGCGGCGAGACATCCCGCGAGGTTCACGGTGGTTGTCGTTTTTCCGCAGCCGCCCTTTTGATTCACGATGGCGATGATGCGCATGGCCCCCCCGCTCCCGGTGCCGGAAACTCGAACGCGATGGACCGACCAAGCAGTCCGGCGGGGGGGGCCGGACGAGCGCTGACCACGCGAGGCGCTAAGCCTGCTTCCTGCGTCGCGCGCCAGCCTCTCGGACTCTAGCGCTCGTGCGTGGCGTCAATGCGGCGACGTCGTCTTTCCAGGCATCGATCTCGCGTACGAGTTGTGCAATCTCGAACACCCACTCCTGTCCGGAAACCGCGTCAAACGCTGCTCCCTCGCGGAACACCAGCACGACGTCACCCGTCGCCACCAGCACGAGCTCCGCGAGGGGCTGGCGGACGGAGGGCAGAATTTTCCGGAGTGCCTGGATGCTGTTGCGGATGCGCTGTACGGAGACGCCCGCATCGATCAGTCGTCTCGCGGCCTTGAGCGCCACGAGATCTTGGAAGCTGTACCGGTGATGTCCTCCTTCGGTGAGGGCGGACGGGCGGACGAGGTCGGTGTGCGCCCAATACTGGAGCTGGCGCCGAGAGAGCCCAAGGATCTGCGACACGTCGCGGGAGCGGTAGGAACGGCTCGTGCTATCAGGAAAGGCGCTTGACACCGATCGACCCCCCAGATCGGCCCCGCTGTGACCCTAGACCCCAAGGGGCGGGGAAGTCAACCCCAAACCCCTGCGAAATTGTGGCATTCGGGTCCTTTCGAGCGGCGGCTGGGTGGAAACCCGAGCGGGGCGGGTGGTTTTCCTGCAACGTCGCACGCCTTTGGCACGTAGGGTAGGTTGCCACTCGTGGCGAATCCGGAGGAAGAGGAGCGCTTGAACGCGACCGCCGCTCCCGAGCGGCCCCGGACCTTTGTGGAGGACCCCGAAGGCCGTCGCCCCTTCATGCGCGGCATCATGATCCACTCCCTCCTCGCGCGCGGGATCTCCTTTGAAGATGCCTTCCGCACCGCCAATGAGGTTCGGGAGCGTGTGCGGGGCCGCCCGGTGGTGACGCGCGAGGAGCTCGCCAAGGCGGTCCGGGAGATCCTGGGAGAGGGGGCACTTTCCGAGGAAGGGCGCGGGCGTCCCGCGCCCGAAGCGATCGTGGTGGGAGGCCATGGCCGAAAGCTTCCCTTCTCCAAGGGCATCCTCTCTCAGTCCCTGCTTGCCGCGGCCATCGAGCCCACCGACGCGTTTGACGTTGCGCGCGAGATCGAGGGGCAGCTGCGGGCGCGGGGAGTGCGGGAGATCGATCGCGGAGAGCTGCGGCGAATCGCCTTCGAGACCCTGAGCAAGCGGATCGGGCCGCGCATCGCAGAGCGCTACCTCGTCTGGCGCCGTTACCAGGAGCCTGAGCGCCCCGTCATCCTGCTGCTCGGCGGCGCCACGGGGGCCGGAAAGACGTCCCTCGGCCTCGAGGTCGCACACCGGCTCGGAATCCAGCGCGTGCTCTCGACGGACTCGATTCGCCAGATCATGCGGATCATGCTCTCCGCCGAGCTCGTCCCCGCGATCCATCGCTCGTCGTACGAGGCCGGCGAGGGGCAGAGTGGGTCCGGCGATCCCGTGATCGCTGGCTTCCGCGCCCAGGCTGCGACCGTCGCTGTGGGCGTGCGGGCGATGATGGACCGGGCGGTGGCCGAGAGCTCGAGCATGATCCTGGACGGAGTCTCCATCGTTCCCGGCATGGTCGATCTCGCGGCCTACGAACACACTGCGCACGTGATCTTCCTCGTCGTGGCGACGCTCTCGGCGGAGGCCTACCGCAACCGCTTCGCGGCGCGCGAGCGCGATGAGATTCGCCGGCCCCAGCATCGCTACGCCGAGCACCTCGAGCCCATCCTCCGCATCCAGGAGCACTTCCTCGAGCTCGCGGACCGCTACAACATTCCAATCGTCGACAATGACAACTTCGATCGCTCCGTCCTGTCGATCGTCCGGCACGTGACCGAGTCGCTGCGCAAGAAGGTGCCCTTCGATGTGGTCGAGCTGTTGTAGGCTGCGGTTTTGGCCAGCGCTCTCCTGTGCTGCGCTGCTTCTGGGCTGCGCCACAACGCTCTCGGTGGATGAAGAGCGCAGTCTCGGCGCAGAGCTCGATGCCGAGGTGCGAAGCCAGGTGATCCTGGAGCCCGATCCCGTGGTGGTGCGGTACGTGCAGCAGATCGGGAACCAAATCGTTCGTGCCGCGCCTGCGCAACCCTACCCGTTCCATTTCAAGGTGGTGGACGACGATGAAATCAACGCCTTTGCCGGTCCGGCGGGCTACGTCTACGTGCACACCGCGATCTTGAAGAAAGCGCGCAACGTGAGCGAGGTGGCGGGAGTGGTGGCCCATGAGGTCGGCCATGTGGTGAGGCGCCATATCGCGCAGAACTACAACCGCGCAAAGAATGCAAACATGCTGAAGGAGGCGGGCGTGGTTGCCGCCGCCCTCGCGGTGGGCGGACCGGTTGCGAACCTCGCCAATCTGGGCGGCGGCCTCGCGGCCATGGCTTATGTGAACTCCTTTTCGCGCGAGGCCGAGAGCGAAGCGGACGCCTTCGCGGTCGAGGTGCTACCCAAGGCAGGCTACGACCCCCATGGTCTTGTGACCTTCTTTCAAACCATCCAGCGCGAGTACGGTGATGGAGGCTTGTCGTTCCTCGAGAGCCATCCCGCGGCGAGCGACCGGATCGAGGCGACGACGAGGCGGATTGAAACCGAGTCGCTCCCTCCCGATCTGCGCGAGGACGATGGCGGAGAGCTCGAGATCATCCAGCGGCGGCTGCAGCTCCTCGCGCAGGAGCGAGCGCACCGCCGAGCGCCACCGCGCTAGGCCCGAGTGCGAACCCTGAAGGAGCCTCCATGCCGATCCCGCCCCCCACCCTCAAGACCCTGGGAGAGCTCCGTAAAGCCGGGATCTCCACGCGCCCGCTGCGCGAGGAGATGCGCGGGAACTTGCTGGCCCGCCTGCGGGCCGGGGACAAGCTTTTCCCGGGGATCCTGGGCTATGACGACTCGGTGATCCCGGCCGTCGAAAATGCGTTGCTTTGCGGGCATGACCTCATCTTTCTCGGCGAGCGCGGCCAAGCGAAGTCGCGCCTGATTCGGGCGCTGGTCGGACTCTTGGATGAATGGATTCCCGCCGTCTATGGGAGTGAGATTGCAGACGACCCCTTCGCGCCGGTCTCTGCTTATGCACGGGCACTCGTGGCCGAGCGCGGGGACGCGACGCCCGTCGTCTGGATCCCGCGCGACGATCGCTACACGGAGAAGCTCGCAACTCCGGACGTGTCCATCGGGGACCTGATCGGTGACGTGGATCCCGTGAAGGTGGCCCGCGGCGCCACCCTGGCCGATGAGCTCACGCTCCATTTCGGTCTGCTCCCGCGCACCCATCGCGGCATCTTCTGCATCAACGAGCTCCCCGACCTGCCCGAGAAGGTGCAGGTAGGGCTCTTCAACGTGCTTGAGGAGCGCGATTTCCAGGTGAAGGGCTACCGCATCCGGCTGCCCCTCGACGTGCTCGTGGTCGCGAGCGCCAATCCCGAGGACTACACCAGCCGTGGACGCATCATCACGCCCCTCAAGGACCGCTATGCGGCCCAGATCCGCACCCACTATCCCGCGACCCGCGAGCTCGAACTGGCCATCGTGCTCCAGGAGGCGGAGCTCCCGGCCGCAGCGGGAATCACCGTGCACGTCCCGCGCTTCATGCGGGAGATCGTCGCAGAGATCACACTGCAGGCGCGCAAGAGCCCGGACGTGTCCCAAAGCTCGGGCGTCTCGGTCCGCACCTCGATCGCCAACTACGAGACCCTCGTGGCAAACGCGCTGCGCCGCGCAGTCCGCCTCGGCGAGCCGGAGGCCGTGCCGCGGATTTCGGACCTTCCCGCCCTCGAACCTTCGACCCTCGGCAAGCTCGAGCTCGAGTACGCGGGCAAGGAGCGGCCCGAGTCGGAGCTCGTGAGCGAGCTGTGGAGGCGTGCGGTCAAGGTCGTGTTCGACGAGCACGTCCCGCTCGAGGGGATGGCGGGGGTCGTCGAGTCGTTCCGCCAGGGCTGGAAGGTGGAAGTCGCCGCGGACATCCCTGCGGAGGAGTACCTCGAGGGCCTCGATGAGATTCCGGGAGTGCGCGACGGGGCGGCCCGGCTGGCCGGAGGCGCGGAGCCCGCACGCGTCGCGTCCGCCATCGAGTTCCTGCTCGAGGGCCTGCACCTTTCCAATCATCTCAACAAGACCGTGCGCGAAGGGCGCACGCTCTTCGGTCGCGCATGAGGGTGTGGCGCTACAGCCGCTGGGATGGCAGCCAGAGCGAGTTCCGTCTCGACGCCGAGCGGGCGCTCGAGGCCGTGAGCGACTTTCTCATGGAAGGCCTGGACCTCGATCAAGCGCTGGAATGGATGCGTCAGGCCGGCTTCCAGCTCGCAGGCCAGGAGTTCCGCGTGATGGGCGTCGAGGAGCTCATCGAGGAGCTCAGGCGCGAGGAGAACTCGCTCTTCGAGCGCTATCGCCTCGACCGCGCGACGCAGGAGCTCGAACGGCGCTTGGAGTCGATCTTGCGCCGAGAAGAGGCTGCGCAACGCGAAAAATTCGGCCTCGAATCGGCCCGTCTCAACGAGTTCCTGACCAAGCGCCATGGCGAGGCCGGCTCGCTCTCCGAGCGCATCGAGCGATTCCGGGATCACGAGTTTGCAGACGACGAAGCGGGCGAGGAATACCAGCAGCTGCTCGGCGAGCTCGAGCGCCTGAAGGCCTTGGAGAAGTTCCTGCGCGAGCACCACAGACAGTTCCGGGGCGGCGAGGCCGCCGACTATGAAACGGCACAGCGGATTCGCGAACGGCTCGAGGCCCTCGAGCAGCTGCGTCGCAGCCTTGCGTCGGGCCAGTTCGAGTCGCTCTCGCCCGACGAGCTGCGGGAGCTCCTCTCCGAGAACGCCGTGCGCTCGATCGTGCTGCTGCGAGACCTCGAATCCACGCTCGCCAAAGCCGGCTACGTGCGGATGCGGGGAGGGCACCTCGAGCTCACGCCGCGTGCGATTCGCCGGCTCGGGGCCAACGCCCTTGCCGAGGTGTACGGGGCGATCAAGAAGAGCCGGCCCGGCGGACACGAGACCACCGAGCGCGGGGTTGCGCTGCCGCGGCCGGACGAGACGCGGCCGTTCGAGTTCGGCGACAGGCTCGATCTCGACATCGTGCGCACCCTGCTCACGGCGCTCCGCCGCCGGTCGCGTCAAGGCGCGTCCGGCGCGCCCGAGCTTCCGATCGAGCTCGAGATCGACGATTTCCAGGTCCGCGAGTCCGACTACAGCACCCAGACCACGACGGTGCTGCTCCTCGACATGAGCTGGTCGATGTCCTGGGCAGGACGCTTCCCCGCTGCAAAACGGGTCGCCCTTGCCCTCGACCACCTGATCCGCACGCGTTTTCCCCGGGACCATTTCTTCGTGGTCGGCTTCTCCACGCGGGCGCGCGAGCTACGCATCGGGGAGCTTCCGGAGGCGGCGTGGGACATGGGGGATCCCTTCACCAATCTTCAAGAAGGCCTCATCGTGGCAGAGCGCCTGATCGCAAGGCATCCGTCGGCGAGTCCCCAGGTCCTCGTGATCACCGATGGGCAGCCCACCGCCTACTTCGTGGGCAAGGAGCTTCGCGTCGAGTGGCCGATGGGATTCGCCGGGATCTCGCCCCGCGCAGCCGAGGAGACGCTGCGCCAGGTGCGCCGCATTACGCAGCGGGGCGTCACCATCAACACCTTCATGCTCGACCGCGCCCCCGAGCTCGTCGGGTTCGTGGAGCGCATGACACGACTCAACCGCGGCCGCGCGTTCTTCACAGCGCCTTCGGAGCTCGGCTCGTTCTTGATGGTCGACTACCTGGCCGGTCGCCGGAAGCGGCGGAGCTAGCCGTGAGCGGCGGAGGCTTCGTGCGCCGACTTGGCGCCAACGCCGCACGGGCGGCAAGGCAGGGCTTCGCCCGCCGCCAGCTCGCGCGAGACGGCGGTCTTTGGCTCGACGTGCGCATTGGGCCGCTGCTCCACGAGCTGCGCCCGAGCGCGTTTCCGTTTGTCCCGCCGGGAGGGGCGGGCCTCCTGGACCTGCTGCGGATCCTCCACTGCGCCGCGGGCGATCGTCACGTGGATGGCGTGCTGCTGCGCTTCGAGGGCGCTGCGCCCGGCCTAAGCCAAGTGCTCGCCCTGCGCCGCGCCGTGGAGGCCGTTCGCGCAAGCGGGAAGCCCGTCGCCGCCTACGGGGACGCGCTCGGGATCGGAGAGTATTGGATCGCGAGCGCCGCCTCCTCGATCTGGCTCCCCGAGTCCGGCTCCCTGTTCCTCGTCGGCCTGCGCGCTGAGAGCACGTTCGTGCGAAGCCTCCTGGATCGCTTCGCAATTGAGCCCGAGATCCTGCGCCTCGGTGCCTACAAGAGCGCGGCCGAGCCCTTCACGCGCGACTCCATGTCCCCCGAGCAGCGCGAACAGCTGGAGGCGCTCCTCGACGACTTCTACGCCGGTCTTGTGGAGGCGATTGCAAAGGGCCGCACACTTGCGCCCGAGGCAGTGCGGGCGCGGATCGACGCCGGTCCCTACCACGCCGCGGCTGCACGGGAGGCGGGACTCATCGACCGGTCTCTCTATCCCGACGAGATCGAAGACGCGCTCGCAGCCCTCACGCCGGGTCGTGCGGCGGACGAGAAGCGACCCGTGAAGCTCGCTCCGGCGGCGAGCTACCTCGCCTTGCGCGCGGCCGATGTGGGCTGGCGCCCCCTCCTGTCCGACCTGCCACGCATCGCGTACGTGGTGGCGAGCGGACTCATTCGCCGGGGAAGCGGGGCCCGGGGCATCGCGAGCGATGCTTTGCGGGGCCTGCTTGAGCGCCTCGCCAAGGACGACGGGATCCGGGGGATCGTGCTGCGCGTGAACAGTCCCGGTGGGGACGGGCTTGCCTCGGACCTGCTCTGGCGGGCCGTCCGCAAGGCCAAGCAGAAAAAGCCCGTCGTGGTCTCGATGGGCGACGTCGTCGCCTCGGGCGGCTACTACATCGCCTGCGGCGCGGACGCGGTCTTCGCCGAGGCGGCGACGGTGACCGGCTCGATCGGCGTCGTGGGCGGGAAGGTCAACCTCTCGGAGCTCTATCGCCGCTTTGGAATCTCGAAGGAGGCGATTGAACGCGGCACCCGCGCAGGAATGCTCTCCGAGGCCCGGGGCTTTACCGCGGACGAACGCGCGGCCCTGCGCGGCGAGCTCGCCCACGTCTACGACACCTTCGTGAGCCGGGTGGCCGAGGGTCGCGGGATCGAGCCCGGCCAGGTGGAGCGCGCGGCGGGCGGCCGGGTGTGGAGCGGTCTGCGGGCACAGGCGCTCGGGCTGGTGGATGCGATCGGGGGCCCGCTTGAAGCCCTGCGCGAGGTGTGCCGACGGGCCGGCCTTGTAGAAGGCCAGCGCTGGCTCCTTGAGCAGCATCCCCGCCGCCCGCGCCTGCCCGGGCTGCGTGCGCTTGTCGCGCTTGCCCTCGGCCTGCCCATCGATCCGCGATGAGCCGCGCCTTGCGCTTTGACATCCCGGGCCCGGATTGGCGCGTGTGCGAGGAAGACGTGCGCGCGAAGGGCTGGCAGGAGGCCTTTGGGTGCGACGTCGACCCGGCGCTTCCCCTCGTGGTGGAGATCGGCTTCGGGCGCGGCGAATTCTTGTTGGACCTCGCCGCGCGCGCACCCCGCGTGGCGCACGTCGGGGTCGAGTATTCCTTCAAGCGAGTGCTCAAGGTGGCGCGCCGCCTGGCGCGCACACCGCTGCGCAACGTCCGTCTGCTCGAGGCTCGGGGCGAGCTCCTCGTCGAGGAGCTTTTGCCGATGGAGTCGGTGGGCGTCTTCTGGATCAATTTTCCGGATCCCTGGCCAAAGAAGNNGCGGTCGCCTCGAGATCGCAACCGACGACGCGGCCTACGCCGAGGAGATCGACGCTGCGCTCTCGGGGGAGCCGCTCCTCGAGAACGCCCTCGCGCCGGCGCCTTTTGCGCGCGAGATCGTGGGCCGTGCGCCCACGGCGTATGAACTCGAGTGGCGGGCGCAGGGCCGGCCGCTTCACTTCTGGACCTACCGCCGGACTTCGCGCACCCTTCC
>DOUU01000442.1:0-4615 GCA_003520425.1 Deltaproteobacteria bacterium | reverse complement strand
CTCGGCCGATGGCACGCTCAAGGGCCGGCTGCGGGCCGCGGATGGCGCCGTTTTGGAGGCGGTCGCCATTCCCGATGACGACCGCACCACGCTGTGCATCTCCACGCAGGTCGGCTGTCCCCTCGCTTGCTCGTTCTGCGCGACCGGTGCGCTCGGGTTCGAGCGCAATCTCTCCACCGCGGANNTGGTCTTCATGGGGATGGGGGAGCCGCTGCTCAACCTTCCCGCCGTGCTGCGGGCGGTGCGCATCCTCATGCACCCGAAGGGATTCAACTTCACGGGCCGTCGCATCACAGTGTCGACTGCCGGTGTCGTTCCGCGTCTTCGGGAGCTGCTTGCGGCCGCTCCCGTGAATCTCGCGGTCTCTTTGCACGCGACCACCGACGAGGTGCGGGACGTCCTCGTGCCGCTCAACCGGCGCTTCCCGCTTCGCGCGCTCATGGCCGAGCTGCGCTCGCTCGAGCAGGTGACGCCGCGCCGCCCTGTCTTCTTCGAGTACACCCTGCTGCGGGNNCCCCACCCCGACGCGCCCTACCGCCCCCCCGAACCCGAGGTGGCGAGCCGCTTCCTCGGCGAGCTCGCACGGGCGGGCCTCACTGTCACGCTGCGGCGCAGCCGCGGCGCTGACATCGACGCGGCTTGTGGTCAGCTCGCCGCGCGCGAGGCCGCGGCCGGGGCGGCGGAGTGTTCAAGGCCCTAACAGCCCGGGCCGAGAAGAGGCTGAGGGAGTCCGCGCGCCATGCTCTACGCAGTGGGCGACATCCATGGCGAGCGGGAGATGCTCGATGAGCTGCTCCATCTGCTCCCGCTCCGGACGGAAGACCGCCTTGTGTTCCTCGGCGACTACGTCGATCGCGGACCCGACGCCTATGGGGTGGTGGAGCGCCTGCTCGCCCTCCGGCAGGAACGTCCTTGCGTTTTCCTCCTCGGCAACCACGAGTCGATGCTGCTGGATTTTCTGGGCTGGGAAGGTCCCGCCTATTTTGGGGGCGACGCGTTCCTCGCCAACGGCGGCGCACGGACCCTCGCGAGTTACGGCTACTTCGGGGCGGCGCGTCCCGATCCGAGGGACTTCAAGCTCCCGCCCGAGCACGCAGAGTTCTTTCGAGCGCTCCAGCTCCACCATCTGGAAGGCGACTATCTCTTCGTGCATGCCGGGCTCGGTCGCGAGCAGCTCGTGCAGAACGACCTCGCGTACGCCCTGCGCCGGGCCCGTCCCGAGGATCTCTTGTGGAACCGTTCGACGGGTGAGCTCCCCCACCGACTCGGCGTGACGATCATCTACGGGCACACGCCGCAGCCCGACTTCAGCGTCCGCTGGAATGCCCCGTTCAGCATCGGCATCGATACGGGCGCGGTCTATGGAGGCAGGCTCACGGCGATCCGGCTGCCGGATGAGACGCTCTTCCAGGTCTAGAAGAAAAGGCGGGTGCGCCCGGCGCAAGCAGGCGCGGGCCGAGGCAGGGAAAGGCGCGCGCCGACAGACTCTGCGCAGTGTATTCGCGCGGGGCGTGGGGGAAGGGCAAGGATCCTTTCGTGGAATCGCTCGGAGTCTCGTCGCCGCCTCAGGCGCCTTCAGACGGTCGCACCTCCCCGGACTCGCTCGCGCCGCGTTTGTGAAGGCGCGGGATGGTGACCCGCACGCCTGGGCGCAGCGAGGCCAGATCGAGATCGGGGTTGTACTGGTGCAGAAGCCAGACCGGGACGGCCACCTCGCCGCGGGAGAGGCTCCAAAGCGTATCGCCTTTGCGGAGCACGTACTCCTGCGTCCCGGCGACCTCGAAGGTCTCGAAGAACTCCCGGCGCAGGGTCTCGTGGTAGGCGAGGCGGCGCTCCTCGAAGGTGGCACGCGAGCTCTTCGAGAAATCAAGGCGAAGCCGGCGACCGATCACCACCGAACGTCCGGGACGCAGTCCATTGAGGCTTCGCAGCCTCGATGCGGGAACGTTGAGCCATTGCGCGTAGTGTCCCAGCGTTTCGTCCGGCTGCACCTCGATGAAGCCCTTGGCGTCGACCCGATAGCGCGCCGCGTTTTCTCCCATGCCGGCCGCAGGAGGCGGGGCTGGCGCTGCCGCGCTGGCGACGAGCTTCTTCTCGGGTGAGGGAGGAGGCGCGGTCTCGAGNNCCGGTGCGGGCGCGCTTGCCACTGTCTCCGTCGCGGGAGAAGGGGGCGCTGGCTCCTGCACGGAGGCCGACGGGGGCTCGGGTTCGGCCGCGTTTACCGGCGCGGGCGGGGTCGCACTCGCCGGCTCCATCGCCGCGGAGGGAGGCGCCGATTCGCGGGGAGCGGCCAAGGCCACCTGGGTCTCCCCGGCCGGGGGGGTCGCGCCCGCCGCTGTCCCGCTCTCGGGGGAAGCCTCGGGCGGGGACTCCGGCGCGGACGGCACCGCGGACCTTCCTGCCGTTTCCGCCGGCGACGCCTCGGCGCGTGCGATCGGAACCTCAACCCGGAGCGGCTCCGGGGCCGGCTCTACGGTTTGCGTGAAGGGGATGGAGAGCCGCATGCCCGCCCGCAGCCGCCGCGGGCTTAGGTGATTGGTGGCAAGGAGCGTTCGCTCCGACACATGGAAGCGGCGAGCGATCCCCGCGAGCGTGTCGCCCCTCGCCACGCGGTAGGTCCGGATCCGGACCTCGACCTTGGGCTGCGGATGGGGTTCGGGCGGCGCGCTCGCCAGCGCCACGTCCGCCTCCCTCGCGTGTCCGGGCAGACGCAAGACGTAGCCTGCGGGTGCGTAGCGGCGGCCACGCCAGAACGGCGTGCGCAGGGCGAGATTGTTGGCGCGCAAGGTCTCGAGATCCACGGCGAGGGCGCGCTGCAAGGCACCCACGGAGAAGGGGTGCGGGAGCACATAGTTGCGGGGTTCCTGGGGTGCGCTGCGGTCGATCGCTCCGAAGTAGCGCTCCGGGTCGCTCGAGACGTCCAATGCCGCGAGAAACGAGGTATAGAAGTTGCGGGAGGCAAAGCCAAAGGACGGGCTCTTGTAGCGCCGGACAATGGTCGAAATGTCCTCTGTGCCGAGCATCTGTTCTGCCCGCCTGACTCCCCCGGCGCCATGGTTGTACGAGGTCACGGCCAGCGGCCAGCTCCCGGTCGCTCTGTAGTTCTCGATGAGAAAGCGTGCGGCGGCCTCGCTCGAGCGCCAGGGGTCGAAACGCTCATCCACCACATTGTCCACACGCAGGAAACGCCGCCCGGTGGAGCGCATGAACTGCCAGATGCCGGCGGCGCCGTCCTTCGAGTAAGCCTCGGGATTGTAGGAGGACTCGACGTGGGGGAGCGCGGCCAGCTCCGGCGGGACGCCGTTGTCCGCGAGGGTCCGGCGGATATGCGCCTCCCAACGACCCGAACGCACCACCCCCTCTCGGAAGCGGTCGGCCTGGCCGAGCTGAAAGCGCACGTTGTCTGCCGCATGGCGGAGGGTCTCGCTCGCGACGGCGGTCGGCCAGAGCTGGAGCACGCGCTCCTCATCGGGCGAGAGGTCCTCTCTGCGCCCTTCGGCGAGGCCGAGGAGGATTCGCCGATAGGCTTGCTTGCGCTCCTCGACCCGCGCCTCGAAGGCTCTGTTGCTGAGCCCCTCGGGCATGTGCAGGACCTCGTAGACCACGTCGAGGTGCTCCGCGTCATGGACGAGGCCCCCGTTGGTATCCACCTCGGTGTAGACGCGTTTCCAGAACCGAATCTGGGGCTGAATGGCATAGGGACGGGGGAACGGGTCCTCTCCGGAAGCGGCCTTCGCCGGATCGNNCCACGGCCTTCGCCGGATGGGCACCCGTCAGGAGCAAGATGGCAGCGATCGCGGCGAAAAGACGGCGCATCGCGGTCCCTACATCGGCAGCTCGTCGGCCGAACCTAACGACGACAGTCGCCTCGGAGCGCTGGCAGCATCCGCTCTGCGCAAATGCCGCCAAGCGCTCCGAGGGACGCCCCTGCGCCCCCCGCGCAAGGGCGAACGATGCCATTGTATGAAGAGGACGCGACGATTTCTAGCGTCGGCGTCCCTTTTTGCGGTCCTTGCGAGCCTGCTTTCTCTTGCGCTTCTGTTGCGCACGCCGCTTCGTATCGTCGCGCCGCACAGCGCCTCCCCCGGCGCCCGCTCCGGCGCCCCGCCGCGCCCCTGACAGGAAGGCCTGCGGATCGAAGCCCGCGGGCGCTCCTGGCCCCGCCAGCCGCCCGAGTCCAGGAATGCGGGAGAGCAGGCCGCCGCCTCCACCGAGCGCCCCCATCATCTCGCGCATTTGCCGGAAGCGCTGGACGAGCTCCATCACCTCCTTGCTGCGTCGGCCGCTGCCGCGCGCGATGCGTGCGGCGCGGCTTTTCTGGATGGTCTCCGGCTCGGCGCGCTCGCGGGGCGTCATGGAGCGAATCATCGCCTCCACCCTCACGAGTTCCCGCTCGTCGAGTTGGTCTGCGAACGACCCAAGGCCCGGCAGTTTTCCGAAGATCTCACGCAGCGGACCCATCCGNNTGGATCGTCTTCAGCTGATCGAGCAGGTCCTGCATCGTGAAGCGGCCCCGCAGCATCCGCTCGGCCGCGGCCTCGGCCTCTTGCTGGTCGACCACCGCCTCGAAGTCGCGGACCAGCCCCACGACGTCGCCCATCCCGAGAATGCGCGA
>DOUU01000039.1:16068-21262 GCA_003520425.1 Deltaproteobacteria bacterium | reverse complement strand
TCCTGCACCACGTCGGTCACGCGCTCCACACGAGCCTCCGCGAGGTGGCTGATGTGGATGAGCCCATCGGTGCCAGGAAAGATCTCTGCAAACGCACCGAAGTCCGTGATCCGCTTCACCTTCGCGAGATAGACCCGGCCGATCTCGGCTTCCTGGGTGAGCTCCTGCACCATTCCACGGCAGCGCTCGAGCGCGTCGCGGTCCGGCGAGAAGATCGTGACGCGGCCCGAATCCTCGATGTCGATCTTTGCCCCGGTCGTTTCCTGGATGGCGCGAATCACCCGGCCGCCTGGACCGATCACGTCGCGGATGCGGTCGGGCTTGATCCAGATCACTTCCAGGCGCGGCGCGTAGCGGGACAGTTCGGGGCGCGCGGAAAGGCCACGAAGCTCGCTTCCGATCTCGCGCTCCATGGCGTCGAGGATGTGCAGGCGACCCTCCCGCGCCTGCTCAAGAGCGCGCTCCATCACCTGCCAGTCGACCGCGGGGATCTTGATGTCCATCTGCAGNNGAAGTCCATGTCGCCGAGGTGGTCTTCGTCCCCGAGGATGTCCGAGAGCACCGCCACACGATGGCTCTCCTGGATGAGGCCCATCGCGATGCCCGCGACCGGTGCTTTGATCGGCACACCGGCATCGATCAGCGACAGCGTTCCCCCGCAGATCGTCGCCATGGACGAGGAACCGTTGGACTCGAGGGTCTCGGAGACGACGCGGATCGTGTACGGAAAATCCTCGTGCTTCGGCAAGACCGCCTTCAAAGCCCGCTCGGCGAGGTTGCCGTGCCCGACCTCGCGCCGACCCGGCCCCCGCAGCGGCCGCGCTTCGCCCACCGAGAAGGGCGGGAAGTTGTAGTGCAGGAGGAACTGCTTTTGGTAGCGCTCGGTGAGCGCGTCAATTGTCTGCTCGTCATCGGCGCTGCCGAGCGTGGTGTAGACAAGAGCCTGCGTCTCACCGCGCGTGAAGAGACCCGTTCCGTGCGCGCGGGGAACCACGTGCACCTCGCAGGCAATCGGGCGGATCTCCGTCGTGCCTCTCCCATCGAGGCGTTTGCCATCGCCCAGGATCCTCTCGCGCATCGACTCGGAGCGGAGGTCGTGGAGCAGCGTCTTCGTCGTCTCGACGAGCACCCGGTATCCCTCGCGCCGTTTCTCCAGGGCTTCGAGGGTGTCCAGCGCGACACGCTCGCTGCGATAGGCGCTCGCCACCGCCTCGACGACGCTCGACTCCACCTCTCGGATCGCCGCATAGCGCTCGGCCTTGGTCGGAATGCAGATCGCCTCGCGCAGTCGCTCTTGGCCGAGGGCGCGCACGCGGCTGAGCAGGGCAGAGTGGTCTGCGGGGGGCACCAGCACCCGCTTTGCCTTGCCGGCGCGGCCTTGAAGGTCCTCTTGGGCGTCGATCTGGGGCAAGAGTGCGGCGTGTGCGAACTGGAGCGCCTCCAAGAGCTCCCGCTCCGCGATCTCCTGGGCACTGCCTTCGACCATCACGAGCGCGCCGCGGCTGCCCGCGACCACGAGGTCGAGGTCGGAGCCTTGAGCCTGGGAGTGGAGCGGATTCACGACGAGCTTGCCGTCGATCCGGCCGACGCGCACCGCCGCGATCGGGCCGAGAAACGGGATCTCCGAGAGCACGAGTGCGGCCGACGCCCCGATGAAGGCGGGGATGTCGGGCTGGTTCTCGCCGTCCGCGGAGAGCACGGTCGCGGTGATCTGGGTCTCGTCGCGGTAGCCGTCCGGGAAAAGCGGCCGAATCGCGCGGTCGATGAAGCGAGAGACCAGGACCTCGCGGTCGGCCAGGCGACCTTCGCGCTTGAAGAATCCACCGGGGATCTTGCCCGCTGCCGAGGTTTTCTCCACGAAATCCACGGTGAGCGGGAAAAAGTCGATCCCCTCGCGCGGCTTGGCGGTGGTTGCGGTCACCAGCACCACCGTTTCGCCATAGCTCACAAGCGCCGCCCCTGCGGCCTGCTTGGCCATGCGGCCGGTTTCAATCGTCATCGAACGACCACCGACGTCGAACGTCACCGTCTCGGGTCGGAACCAATAAGGCATGGGATCACGGTCTCCTCTCCGGCCCGTCCACGGGCTGGAGCTGCTGTGAGGCGACGCGGAGGGGGTTCGGGGAGCGAAGGAAGAAGGAATGCGGGATCTGCGATGCGCGAAGCCAGGGCGGGGGTTCCATCACTTCGCGTATGGCGGACTCCCACATTCCTTGATCGGCTCCCAGAACGACGCCCTGCGCCGCCGCTCGGGAACCGCACCGCCCAACTTGGGCGATCCGGTCTACCGGTTTTCGGACTCTCGAAACTCGAAGACGCCTAGCGCCGAAGGCCGAGGCGCTCGATCAGGGCCTGATAGCGGCCCGCGTCGTACCTCCGGAGGTATTCGAGGAGCCGTCGGCGATGGCTCACAATCTTGATCAGGCCGCGGCGGGAATGATGATCCTTCTGGTGGATCTTGAAATGCTCGGAGAGTTCATTGATGCGCTCGGTCAGGAGCGCAACCTGAACCTCCGGAGATCCTGTATCCGACGGGTGCGTGCGATAGGACTCGATCAAAGCATTCTTGCGCTGCGCGGAAACCAACGCGATCGCTCCTCTAAGTGCGCGAGAGGTTTAACAGAGGGGGGTGTCCTGGGCAACCCGCGGCCAGAACCCGAGGACGCGCACGGGCCGCAGCGCGCGATTGGCGCGAAGCTCGAGCACGGCGAGGAGGGCCCCTTCGGGGTCCAGGGCAGCGATCTTCGCGCCGGTCAAGGAAAGCCCGGCGGGAGCGGGAATTTCGCCGCCGTGCGCGACCCGGCGGGCCTCGGCACCCTCGAGCGTGAGGACAGGCAGGCCCAGCACGGCCGCCGGGGGCACGAGCAGGGCCGTTACGTCCCCTCGCGCGAGCCGGGAGAGCTCGTGCGGTGGCCGGGCTTGCTCGAGGGAGAAGGGTCCGCTCGCAAGGCGGCGGAGCGCCGCAAGGTGCGCCCCGCAGCCGAGCCGCGTCCCGAGGTCGGCTGCAAGGACGCGGATGTAGGTGCCCGCCGCGCAGTCGATCTCGAGCTCGAGGTCCGGGAGCTCGGTGCCAAGGCACAAGATCCGGTCCACCCGGACCCGCCGCGGCGCGCGCTCGACGCTCAGTCCTTTCCGGGCAAGGCGGTGCAGCGGCACGCCGCGGTGCTTGAGCGCGCTGAACATCGGCGGGGTCTGGAGGATCTCGCCTTCAAAAGCCGCGAGCGCCTTGCGGACCGCCTCCGCGTCGGGAAGCGGGCCGCTGTGAGTGCACCGCACCCCGCCCTGGGCATCGAGCGTCTCGGTCTCGACGCCGAGGCGGATCCGTGCGCGATAGCGCTTGCCTCCGCTCATGAGAAAGGGCACAAGCTTGGTGGCTTCGCGCACGGCGAGGGGCAAGACTCCGGTCGCCAGCGGGTCGAGCGTGCCCAAGTGTCCGACGCGGCGGGTCCCAAGCCAGCCGCGCGCCGCGTCGACCACATCGTGGGAGGTCCAGCCGCTCGGCTTGTCCACCACGAGAAAGCCGCTCGGCCCGGCCTCCTCGCGTCTCATGGGCATGCTCGCGCCATTTGCAGGCGGGCCTTTCCCTTGGCCCGGCTTTTCGCACTCCACGCTACGCGCCTATCCCCGCGCCTTCTCATCGCGCAGCTCGCGCAGAATCGCGAGCGTCCGATCACCGAGGGCGAGGGAGGGGTCATGATGAAAGTGAAGCTCCGGCGTGCGCCGCAGCTGGATCTGTTCGGCGAGCCGCCGACGGAGGAACGGCGCGGCCCTCTCAAGACCCGCGGCGGTCGCAGCGAGCGAGGGAGAGCTCGGGGTCTCGACGGTGCTCCAGAAGATATCGGCTCGCGCGAGGTCGGGAGCGACGTCGGCGCGGGTCAGGGTCACGAAACGGAGTCGGGGATCCGCAGCCTCTTCGTGTAATAGGCGAGCCAGCTCCCCGCGAATCTGCTCACCCAGGCGCTCGGTCCGGCGGCTCATCTAGTCCTGCCCGTCGTCATCCGATTCCCGCTCAAATTCGCGATGGGCCACGGTGAGCACATCCACGTCGGAGTCCGTCACTTCGGCGAGGCCAAGACCTTCGATGAATTCGACCGCTCGATCCAGCGCCGCGCGCACGCTGCGCGCGTCCCCGCCGACTGTGGTCATGCCGATCTGCGCGCGCTGCCAGGTGTCTTGACCGCCCACTTCGGCCACAGCGACGGCAAAGCGGTTGCGCACGCGCTGAATTACGCTGCGCACCACACCACGCTTCTCCTTGAGCGACCGAGAGCCATGGACGTGGAGCTCAACGATCGCGACGCCCACCATCATCAAAGAGTCGCCGGCTGCTCCTCGCGGGCGTAGACCTCGATCACATCCCCGAGCTTCATGTCGTTGTATCCGTCGATGCCGATGCCGCACTCGAAGCCCGTCAGGACCTCGCGCGCGTCGTCCTTGAAGCGCTTGAGCGAGCCGATTCGACCCTCGTAGATCTGAACGCCGTCCCGCACCAGGCGGCAGAGTGCACCGCGCCGGACAAGACCCTCGAGGACGTACGAACCGGCGATCGTGCCCACCTTCGGAACGTTGAAGGTCCGCCGCACCTCCGCCCGCCCGAGCACCACCTCCTTCACGGTCGGCGGGAGCAGCCCCGCCATGGCACGGCGCACGTCGTCGGTGGCTTCATAAATGATCTGGTACAGGCGCAAATCAACGCCCTGCCCCTCGGCCGCCCGCCGGGCCGCCGGATCCGGCCGCACATGGAACCCGATCACGATGGCGTTGCTGGCCTTCGCGAGCATGACGTCGCTCTCGGTGATGCCGCCGACGCCGGTGTGAATCACGTCGACCTTCACCGCGTCGGTGCTGAGCTTGAGCAGAGCATCACGAACGGCCTCGAGCGAGCCCTGCACGTCCGCCTTCAGAACGATCGCGAGCTCTTTCACGCCGCCGTCTTGCGACTGGGCGAAGAAATCCTCGAGCGAGAGCCGAGGCCGCACCTCGGCGGGCCGGCCCCGCAGCTCCGCAATCCGGTGCTCCACGATCTCCTTGCCCACCTTCTCGCTTTCGACGACATGAAACACCTGACCGGCTTCGGGCACCGCGGAGAGCCCAACCATCTGGGCGGGTGTGGCCGGCCCCGCCTCCTCGAGTTTTTGCCCGAACTCGTTCTGCATGAGGCGAACCCGCCCAAAGCCCGTTCCGACCACGATCA
>DOUU01000039.1:0-16029 GCA_003520425.1 Deltaproteobacteria bacterium | reverse complement strand
TCGGCGCGCAGCTCGAGCACCTCGGCCTGCAGGTGGATCATCTCCAGCAGCTGATCAAGCCCGGTGCGCTTGAGCGCAGAAATGTTGACGCAGATGGTCTCGCCTCCGAACTCCTCGGGCACGAGCCCGTGCTCCATGAGACGCTGGCGCGTGAGCTGGGGGTTGGCGTCGGGCAGATCGATCTTGTTGATGGCGACGATGATCGGAACCCCCGCCGCCTTGGCGTGATCGATCGCCTCCACCGTCTGCGGCATGATTCCTTCGGTCGCGGCCACGACAAGCACCACGATGTCGGTGACCTGCGCGCCGCGCGCGCGCATCGTGGTGAAAGCCTCGTGGCCCGGCGTATCGATGAAGGTGAGCTTGCGCCCGCCGGTCGAGACCTGGTAGGCACCGATGTGCTGGGTGATTCCGCCCGCTTCTCCGGCGACGACGTTGGTCTCGCGGAGGGCGTCGAGGAGGGAGGTCTTGCCGTGGTCCACGTGNNACGTGGCCCATCACCGTGACGATGGGCGGCCGCGGTACGAGGTTCCCGGCCTCCTCCTCTCCGGTCTCCTGGGGGCCGAGCAGCGCCTCCTCGCGGAAGCGCACGTCCTGCACCTCGAACCCGTAGCCGCTCGCCACCTTTGCAGCGGTCTCCAGGTCGATCGTCTGGTTGATGCCCACCATGGTGCCAAGGGCCATGAGCCGCCCCTGAAGCTCCGGTGCCTTGACGCCGAGCAGCTTCGCGAACTCCGCCACGCTGACCGAACCGTCGATGCGGATCGCCCGCCGGGTGGGCTTCGCGGCCGCGACGGCTGCGGGTCGCACCGGTGCCGGGGCATCCCGGCGCTTGCGGCGCGGTGAGACGAAGGCTCGAGGATCGACGCTGACGGGCCGGCGGACCGCGACCCGCCCGGCCACCTGCCGCGCGATCTGCTCCTGCTCGCGGAGGTTCACGACCTCGCGCACGCGCTTGCGCTGCTTGCCCTTGCGGTCGCCCGCTGCACCCACGCCGATGGCGTCGGCATCGCTCACGGCCGCGGCGGGCGGCATGGCCGGCACACTGGCGCGCGGCCGCACGGCTTCTTCCGCGATGGGCTCCGCTACCTCGATCGGCTCGGCCGGCGCCTCGGGCTCCGCAGGGACCTCGGCAACCGGGACCGGCTCGGATGCGAGCTCGACCACCGGCACCTGCGCACTTTCTACGACGGGCGGAGCCGCGGGCTCGGGGGGCGGAGGCGGAGGGGGCGCGATGCGCTTGCGTCGCCGAATGACGGCCGTTCCGCTCCCGCTCGCGACGCGCTCTTCGACGACCTCCGCCGGGGCCTTGGCGGCGCCCAGCTTCTCCCGCAGCAAGAGGACTTCCGCATCCTCGAGCGAGGCCATCGGGCTCTTGAGATCGATGCCGAACGTCCGCGCCTTCTCGACCAGCTCATTGCGGTCGATCCCTAGCTCTTCGGCGATCTTGTAGGCCCTGATCTTCGCCATGCGCGCAGCTCGTTTTCCCGTCCCGGTTTCGTTCGACCGGTTTCAGTTTGCCCTATCTGTCGCCGCTGTCCTTTGGTCTGCCCTCGACCCGCCCCACGCGCGCGGGCTCCCTATTCCGTCTTCGGACCGGCCTCGGCCGGCGCTGCGGCCGCCGCCGCCTCCGCCGCAAGACGCGCCNNGAAGGCGTCGGCCTCGGCGACCCGCTCGGCCGCCTCGCGGGCCTCTTGCTCGGCCTTCTCACGCGCGAGCTCCAGGGCCCGCGCCTTGATGGCCGCTGCACCGGCGTCGTCGATCCCCGGAAGCGACGCCAGGAACTCCGCGTCGCACTCCGCAAGATCCTCCAGAGACGTAATCCCGCGCTGCAACAGAAGCTCGGCCTCGGGCTCGCCGCAGCCCTCGACCACGGACACGGCCACCGCGAGCCAGCGCGCAACTTCGCGCATCTTTGACTCGCTCTTGATGTCGATGCGCCAGCCGGTGAGCTGGACCGCGAGGCGAACGTTCTGACCCTTGCGACCGATCGCGAGCGAGAGCTGGTCGTCGGGCACGATCACGTCCATCGACTTCGCCTGCTCGTCGATGATCACCTTCGAGACCTGCGCCGGGGAGAGCGCGCTGCACACGTAGCGCGCGGCGTCCGGGCTCCAGGGCACGATGTCGATGCGCTCGCCCCGCAGCTCCTGCACCACC
The DNA here is from genome assembly GCA_003520425.1 of Deltaproteobacteria bacterium. Taxonomy (GTDB): domain Bacteria; phylum Myxococcota_A; class UBA9160; order UBA9160; family UBA9160; genus UBA9160. The sequence continues at coordinate 13,869 of DOUU01000039.1, read as the reverse complement.
GCTTGGACACGGCTGCCCTTCATCCCCACGCAGGCGCCCACGGGATCGACGTCGCTGTCGCGCGAGGCCACCGCGATCTTGGAGCGCCCCCCGGGCTCGCGCGCCACCGCCACGATCGACACGATTCCCTCGTAGATCTCCGGCACCTCCTGCTCGAAGAGCTTGGTCAGCATCTGCGTGCAGGAGCGGGAGAGGATGATCTGCGGCCCCTTGGTGGCCTTTGTGATGTCGAGGACGTAGGCCCGGATCCGGTCACCCGGTCGGTAGCTCTCGCGAGGCACCTGCTCCTTCGGCGGCAGCACCGCCTCGGCGCGTCCCAAGTCGACGATGAGGGCTCCCTTTTCGAAGCGCCGCACGATCCCGTTCACGACCTCGCCCTTGCGATCCTTGTATTCCTCGTAGACGTTGTCGCGCTCTGCATCGCGCACCCGCTGGATGATCACCTGCTTTGCCGTCTGGGCGAGGATCCGGCCAAAATCGGCGGTGTCGAGCTTCACCCCGATCTGGTCGCCCTCCTCGGCCTCGGGATCCAGCGCCCGCGCCGGTTCGATCAGGATCTGGTTGTCCGGATCGGTGAGGTTCTCGACGACGGTTCGAAACTCGAACAGCTCGATCTCTCCCAGCTCTTCGTTGAAGCGCGCCTCGATTTCTTTCTCTTGGCCGTACTTGCGTCGCGCGGCCTGCTTCATGGCCTCTTCGAGCGCACCAATGATGACGCGCTTGTCGATGCCTTTGTCTTTGGCGATCTGATCGATCTCGCGCTTCAAGCCGAGCATGCTTTGTGCTCCGTCTAGCTCCGCGGCCGCGCGAAGTCGGCCCGCGTGAACTCGTAAACCCTGTTCGCCTTGCCGATCTCCGTGAAGGGAATCGACATCTCCTTGCCGTCTACGGCGACCGTCGCGATCCCGGAGTCGAAGGCCAAAAGGCGACCGCGAAAATGCCGGCGCCCGTCGAGGGGCCGGCGGGTCTCGATCTGCACTTCCAGCCCCCGCGACGCTTCGAAATCCTTCTCCCGTGCCAGCCGCCGGTCCAGCCCCGGCGATGAGACCTCCAGCCGATAGCGCACCGGGATCGCGTCCGTCGCGTCCAGGTGCGTCCCGATCTCCCGTGAAACATCCGCACAGCGCTCGATCGACACCATGCCGTCCCCCGACGGCGTGTCGACCGTCACGCGCAACTCCCAGGGCTTGCGACCCCGCACGAGCTCCGCATCCACCAGCTCGAGCCCGTGGGCCTCCACAATGGGCTCAATCAAGCCTCGAAGCTCCTGGGGGATGTCCCGATACACCTTTGCTGTGCCCAGAAACGAAAAAAGCGGACGAGAAGTCCACTTTTCCCGGCGCAAACACGCGTAACCTATCCGAATTCCAGGGAGATCGCAACCACGGATCAGGCGCCCGGAAGCTCCAGAGCGCCCACCAGGTCGGCGACCCGCGCGAAGCCGTGCCGGGCGGCGTAGGCCCGGATCCCGTCCGCCACCTCGCCGGCGACCGCCGGATTGAGGTAGTTGGCGGTGCCCACCTGCACGGCCGTCGCCCCACTCAGCAGGAACTTCACCGCGTCCTCCCCGCTCATGATGCCGCCGATTCCGCAGATCGGGATCTTCACCGCCTGCGCCGCCTGAAAGACGATCCGCAGGGCGACGGGCCGGATGGCGGGACCCGAAAGTCCCCCGAGGACGTTGCGGAGCAGAGGCCGCCGCCTCTCCACGTCCACGTCGAGCGCCTGCAGCGTGTTGATCAGCGAGAGGCCATCGGCCCCCTCGTCCTCGCACACACGAGCCATCTCGGAGATCGAGGTCACATTCGGCGAAAGCTTCAGCAATAGGGGAAGGCTCGTGGCCTGGCGGCAGGCACGCACGAGCTCGGCCAAGGCGTCGCGGCTCTGGCCGAACTCGATCCCGCCGGCCTTCACATGGGGGCAGGAGGCGTTGATCTCGATTCCGACGACCCGGCCCGCGCCGCTCAGACGCTTGCACACCTCGGCGTAGCGCTCGATCTGCGTCTCGAAGACGCTTGCGATGACGGGCACGCCTTCGGGCAGGGCTGGCAGCTTTTCACGAACGAAGGCCTCCACGCCGACGTTCTCGAGGCCGATGGCGTTCAGCAGGCCCGCAGGCGTTTCTGCGATCCGCGCGGGGAGATTCCCCTGCCGGGGCTCGAGGCTCACGCTCTTCGAGACGATCCCACCGAGCCGCCGCAGGTCGAGAAAGGGAGCGAACTCCGTGCCGTAGCCGAAGGTGCCCGAGGCGGTGAGCACCGGGTTGCGCAGCGCAATGCCCGCGAACTCGACCGCGCACTCCACGTCGCGCTCCTCAAGGGGAGGCGGGCGTTTGGCGCTCACACCTGTTTCTCCCAGGCGATCCGCCTCGCGTCGAAAACCGGCCCGTCCCGGCAGACGAGTCGAAAGCCACCCTCGGCTTGAGGAACCGCGCATCCGAGGCAAACGCCAAAACCACAGGCCATGGGATTCTCGAGCGACACGAAACAGGGTTGAGCGGATTGCGCGGCGAGCTCTGCCGCGCGGCGCATCATCGCCGTGGGGCCGCAGGCGTAGACGGTCGCGGGAAGGGCCGCTCGGAGGGCGCGGCCTAGGAGGTCGGTCACGAGCCCCCGCACCCCGAGGCTGCCATCTTCCGTCGCGACCTCGAGCGCAACGGGAAGGCTGCGAAAGTCGGCGAGTCCCATCACCTCGTCGGCGGTCCGCGCGCCGAGAAGCACCCGGGGCGAGGCCGATGGGGCGAGGCGCGCGGCGAGCTCGTAGAGCGACGCGATCCCCGTGCCGCCTCCGACCAGCAGGGCAGGCGTGCCCGCCGCCGGGTCGGGAAAGCCGCGGCCCAAGGGGCCCACGATGCCCACGGTCTCGCCCGGCCGTGCATCGGCCAAGAGCCTTGTCCCGCGGCCGGTGGGCCGGTAGAGCACCTCGACATCCGCGCTTCCGTGCCCGACGGGCGATGCGCGGTACACCGCCATGGGTCGCGGCAGGAGAGGATCGAGACGGGGGGCGGCGCCAAGCGGGCCGGGGGAGAGCATGAGGAACTGGCCGGGGGCAAAGCCCGGCCAGTGGGGCGTGCGCAGCACGATCCTCCGGCTCTGTCCCTCCCGGCGCTGATCCACGACTTGCGCGCGCGCGCGGATCGGCGCACCGATCTGCGCTTCCTGGAGCGCCAGCGTCATGACGAGTGCGTCCTCCTCGTCGGCGTAGTAGCGCCGCCGCACCATGGCTTCGCGGAAGCCCAGGCCTTGGTAGAGAGCGCGCGCGGCTGCGCTTCCCACCCGCACCTCGAGCCACGCCACCCGCGCTCCCGCCCCGGCCTCGGCGCGCAGCGCCTCGGTCAAGAGCGCCCGAGCGGTGCCGCGGCGCCGCCGCGGGGGTTCCACCGCGACCGAGAGCACGTGGAGCTCGTCAGCGATGCGGTGGGCGAGGACATAGCCCACGATCCCGCCGCTTGCCGCGTCTTCGCGGGCGACCCACACCCGCGCGTGGCCGCGGGAGAGCTCTTCCGCATAGGCCTGAGCGGACCAGGGCTCGCGCAGGGACGCTTTCGCGATGGCGGCGATCTGCGTCGCGTCCGCGGCAAGGGCGTGCGAGATCCGGAGGCGAGGGGTCCCTTGGCGACCCTCGTCCTCAATCACGCTGCGCTTCGATCCGGTACTGGCGCATCTTGCGCGAGAGGCTCTCGCGGGCGAGGCCGATCGCCTCGGCCGTGCGGGAGATGTTTCCGCCGTGCTCGCGGAGCTTCGCGATGATGTACTCGCGCTCGAAGGCACGTCGCGCGTCCTCAAGGCTCGCCGGGCTCGGGCTGCCAGGGGGTGCCGCGCCGCGCACCGATGCCGGCAGATCGTCCGTCGTGATGCGCGCTCCCGGAGTCATGAGCACCAAGCGCTCCATCAGATTGCGCAGCTCTCGCACGTTTCCCGGCCAGGCGTAGGCCTGCAAGAACCTCATCGCCCGCGGCGCAATCTCCTTCGGCTTCAGCCCCGACTCGGCGCAAAACTCCGCGGCAAAGGCGCGGACGAGGATCGGGATGTCCTCGCGCCTTTCGCGAAGCGGCGGTACGTGGAAGGGGATCACGTTCAGCCGATAGTACAGGTCCTCGCGGAAGCGGCCTCCAGAGATCTCCTTCTCCAGGGACTTGTTGGTCGCGGCGATCACGCGGACCTCGACCTCGATCGTGTCACTGCCGCCCACGCGTTCGAACTTGTGCTCCTGGAGGATCCGAAGAATCTTGGCCTGCGTCTTGAGGCTCATGTCGGCGATCTCGTCCAAGAAGATCGTCCCTTCGTGGGCGAGCTCGAACTTTCCGCGCTTCTGTGCGATCGCCCCGGTAAAGGCGCCTTTTTCGTGTCCGAAGAGCTCCGACTCGATCAGCTCCTCGGGAATGGCGGCGCAGTTCACCTCCACGAAAGGCTTGTCCGCACGTTTGCTCTGCAGGTGGATCTGCCGCGCAACGAGTTCTTTGCCCGTGCCGTTTTCGCCCGTGATGAGGACCCAGCCGTTGGTCGGCGCCGCCAGCGCGATCTGCTCCTTGAGGCGCCGCACAGGTTCCGAGGATCCGAGGATCTCGTGGGCGCGAAGGGCCGCCGCGCGCAGCCGGCGGTTCTCCCGTTCCAAGTAAGCGCGCTCGATGGCGTGCTGAATCGTGAGAAGCAGCTTTTCGATCGAGAGCGGCTTCTCGATGAAGTCGAAGGCTCCGAGCCTTGTGGCCCGGACCGCGGTCTCGATCGTGCCGTGGCCGCTCATCATCACCACCGGGAGCTCCGGCCAGGTGGCACGCAGCTCTTGCAAGATCTCGATCCCGTCCCGCCCTGGCATCGCGATGTCGAGGAGCACGAGATCGGGAGCCGCATCGAAGCCGGCTTCCCGCAGGAAGGCGAGCGCCTGCGTCCCGTCGCTTGCCGTCCTGGGCTCGAAGCCCTCGTCGGACAAGATGCCGGCAAGCGAGATGCGGATGCTCTCTTCGTCGTCGACGATCAGGACCTTGGGCATCCCTCACACCCCGCGCGTCGCGGCGCCGCAGCAGCGCCTGTGCGTTTCAAGCCCTCTTCGCCGCAATCGCAACCCTAGGCTCCACGCACCGGGAGCTCGATGATGACGCGCGTACCCCGCGGCCGATTCTCATGCACACGGATGTAGCCGCGGTGGTCGGCCACGATGCGGGAGACGATGGCAAGGCCGAGCCCGGTGCCGTGGCGCTTGGTCGAGAAGTAGGGCTCGAAGATGCGCCGGCGATCTTCGGGCCGGATGCCGATGCCGTCGTCGGTCACCTCGCAGCGAGCGGTGCCGAGGGGCGCGTCGTAGACCGTGCGCAGCTCGACAAGGCCACTTCCCTTCGCGGAGGCCTCCCGCACCGCGGCAATCGCGTTGTCGATCAGGTTGGTGAGGACGCGCCGCATTTGTTCGCGATCGAGGTCGACGCTCGGAAGCGAGGGATCGAGATCGGTGCGCAACGATACGCCCTCGGTTCCCGCATAACTTGCGACCGCTTCTTGCACCAGTCGATTGAAGTCGTCGGGTTTCGGGTTCGCGGTGGGCAGACGCGCAAAGTTCGAGAACTCGTTCACCAGCAGCTTTAGGCTGTCCACCTGGCTGGTGATGGCGTCCACACATTCGTCAAAAACCTTCGCGTCCTCCGGCGCGCGAACGAAGCGCTCGCGAAAGCGCCGACGGATCCGCTGGGCGGAAAGCTGGATGGGGGTCAGCGGGNNAGCGGGTTCTTGATCTCGTGGGCAATGCGCCGTGCCACCTCGCGCCACGCCTCCATGCGCTGGGCCTTCACGAGCTGCGAATAGTCATCGTACACGATCACCATCCCGAGGCTTCGCCCATCCTCGTCTTGCAGCAACGTCATCGTGACGAGAAGCGTCAGCATCTCGTCGCCGAGTGGCGCCTGCACCTGGCGACGAATGCTCTCGCGCACTCCCGCCCGCAGGTGGGAGGAGAGGTCGCGCACGATCTCGACGTGCTCGGGCCGATCGAGCACGTCTTCGAGCTTTCGCCCGACGACCGACGTCCCCGGCACGATGCCGAGCAGCCTCTGCGCGGACGGGTTGATCGTGCTGACCACGCCGCCTGCGTCCAGCGAAACCACCCCGGCTCCCACGTTGCGAAGCACGATCTCCATGTAGCGGCGCCGCTGGTCGAGCTCGGCGTTCGTCCGCTCGAGCCCCCCGTGTGCATCGCGCAGGTCTCGCGTCATTTTGTTGAAGGAGTGGACGAGCAGGCCGATCTCGTCGTCGGAGGTGGGCTCTACCGCGACGTCGAGGTTGCCGCGCGCGACCTCCGCGGTCCCCGCCGCGAGTGCGCCGATCGGGCCTGTGATGTCCTTCGCCATGCGAAAGCCCCACCACGTGGCGACGAGCAGGAGCACGAGCGATGCGAGGAGGAGCTCCAGCCCGTAGACCATGCGCACGTGCGAAGCGTTCTGCGCGAGGGCGCGGTGCTCGTCCTTGGCCGCCCGGATGTCCACCAGCTTGCGGGCGAGCGAGCGAGGTACGAAGTGGTTCACCACGACGGCTCCGACGGTCTCCTCCGAGCGGAACGATGAGCGGATGGGCACCGCCCCTCGAATCACCTCGCTCCCGTTGGTCTCGTCCACGCGCGACGCCGCCACGCCGCCGAGTGCGGAGCGCACGAGGTCGCTGTCCGCCCGCACGAACGTCGTGGCCGGGATCTCGGGGTTGATGGCGGTGATGAGCTCTTGGCCGGTCGCGCTGAAGACCTCGACCACGCCGAGGTTGTAGTCCCGCTGCAGGCTTTGCACGACCTCGGCGAGCCGCGGGCGTTCCTCCTCGACGAGCAGGCGCTGCCCGGTGATCTGGCCCGCGATGCGCTCGGCGTAGAACAGCGCGTTTCGCGCGGCCGTCGCGTAGTAGGCGTCGGCCACCTCGCGGCTTTGGTCCAGCGCCCTGTCGATCTTGAGACTGAACCAGCGATCGACGGAGTCCGTGAGCAGGTAGAAAGAGACCACGAACAGCACGACCGTCGGGATGCTCGCGATGAGGGCGAAGGCTGCCACGAACTTTGCGTTGAGATGGGCTCCGAGCAGGCCTCGCCGGCGCTCGAACACGAGCTTGATGAAGTTGCGGGCGAGTAAAAAGACGAGCAGCAGGATCAGGATCACGTTCACGGCGTTGAGCAGCAGGAAAAGGAGGCTGTCGCCGAAGGGCAGCAAGTGCCCGAAGCCCGAGACCCGCTTTTCGCCAAAGACGACCAAGAAGATCGCCGCCAAGACACCGATGGCGATCTGGATCTCGCGTTTTCGCCTGCGGCGCTCGGCGGGCGGAAGCAGCGGACGAGCNNGTCTTATAACCCCTCGGAAAGACTAGATAGCACGCCGCACGAGCCGCGACCGGAGGCCGCGGCGGCGGACGCCCCGTGGGATCAAGACTTGGCGGCGGCGGGTCGATGGAAGCGGGGGGTCTCCCGGGCGCCAGGGCCGCGCGATGCACGTCGGCCCCCGGAGTCGGGGCCAGAGCGGGCTGGGAGCGCCCGGGAGGGAAGCGTGGCCTCGTCGCTCGATCGACACCGGGAACGCTTCGAGGCCGACCGCGGCGATAGCGTCGCGTTCGCGGCCCTCGAAGAGCATCATTTCCTTCGCGGCGAGTGGCATGAGCTCGTGGGGCTCTATTGGAAGCGGCTCACGTCCCCCGCCCTCGCAGACCAAAAACGCGAGCGCGCGCGTCTGCTCTTTCGCCTCGGCCAGGTGCTGGAGGAGCGCTGCCTCGAGCCGGATCACGCCCTTGCGTGTTACCGCGAGGTCGTGCGGCTTGAGCCCACCTTCCGGCCGGCGCTGCGTCAGCTTCGACGCCTTCACGAGTCCCGGTCGGAGTGGGTACTTTCCTTGCAAATCGCCGACCTCGAAGCGGCGATTCCGATGCCTCCCTATGAGGCGGCACCCTTCCACGCCGAGCTCGGGACGGTCTGGCTGCGCCAGCTCTCCGACGCCCCCCACGCCCTCCACCACTTCCAAAAGGCGCTTGAGCTCGACCCGCGCAACCGCGAGGCGATCGAGGGCTCGGCCCGCGTGTTCGAAGCGCTCGGACGCACGGTGGAGGCTGCCGAGGCATGGGATCGCCTGACGCGGGAGCTGCGCGGCTCCGAGCGCGCCCCTGTGCTGGTCGCCCGGGCACGCCTGCTCGAGCGCGATCCGGAAAAGACCGAGCAGGCCGAGGAGTGCTACCGGCGCGCCCTGGCCGACGACCCGCGCAACGAGGATGCCGTCGAGGCCCTGTGCCGGGCGGCGCGCGCACGCGAGCAGTGGGCCCAGGTGGTCGAGCTCGCGGAGCGCCGCTTTGACCTCGCGGCGGGAGCATCGCGGCGCGTGGCGGTCGCCCTCGAAGCGGGCCGGATCGCTCTCGAGAAGCTCAGGGACGTCGCGAGCGCTCGGCTTTGGCTCTCGCGCGCCGCCGAGCTCGCACCCGAGGACGTGGAAGTGCACGCCGCCCTGGCCGCGGTCGAACGGCAGACCGGCGACCGGCGGGCGCTTTTCCAGCGCCTCGAACGCCTGGCGCAGCTGGCCGGCGACGCGACGCCGAGCAACATCTGGGTTGAAGCCGCGAGCGTCGCTGCGGAGCTCGGGGACACCGAGGCCGCGCTCGCACGGCTGCGCCGCGGAATTGAGCGCGGGATCCGCAGCCCGGAGCTTTTCGCAAAGCTTTCGGACCTGCTCTTGGCCGCTGGCCGCCACGAGGAGCTCGTCGACGTGCTCGAGCGCCGGGCCGCGCTCGCCGGCGGCGAGCCCGCCATCCAGGCGTCTCTCTGGATGCGGCTCGGCGCGCTGCATCTCGAGAAGCTCGCAGACGTGGAAGCGGCGCGTGAGGCGTACGAGCGCGCGTTCCGGGTGGCCCCGGAGACGCCCGGGCTGATCGAGGCGCTGGAGGAGATCTACCGCAAGGGAGAGGCCTTCGCCGAGCTGCGCGCGCTCTTGGAGTCCAGCGTGGCGAGCGCGGAGGGCCCGCAGAAGATCCGCCCGCTCTGCGCCCTTGGCGACCTCTTGCTGGACCGCTTCGAGGACAAGGAGGCTGCGTCCCAGGCCTTCGAGCAGGCGCTCGCTCTGGATCCGCGCGCGGAGCGTGCGCTGCGTGGCGTCGAGCGTGTCGCGCTCCTCGGACAAGACCCCGCCGCGATTGTGCGCGCCTATGAACGCGAAGCGGCGGTCACCTCCGATCGCGAGCGCCTCGCCTACCTGGTCGGCGAGCTCGTGCGGCGCCACGAAGCGGCGGGACAGATCGAGGCGGCCCTTCGCTGGGCGACCCGGCTGGCCGATCTCGCACCCTCCGCGGCTGCCCTCGAGACATGCGTTCGCTTGCACGAGGCGTCGGGGAACGACACTGAGCTATGTCGCATCATCCAAAAGCTCGATCCCCTCGTCCCGAGCGCGCGCCAGGCGGAGCTGCGGCGGCGACTCGCCACCCTGCACGCCGCCTGTGGGCGCGAGCGCGACGCCGCGACCGCCTGGGAGGGCGCCCTCGAGATCGAACCCGACCACGCGCCGTCCGTCGTGGCCCTCGCGACACTGCACGAGGCCGCGGGGCGTCTTGTCGAGGCGGCAAAGCTGCGCCGCCAGCTTGTGGACCTTGTCCCTAAAGCGCGCGCCAGCTCGCTGCGCGCGCTGGCAAAGCTCCTCGACGAGGGACTCGGGGACCACGACGGAGCGATCGACGCCCTCTCGACGCTGGCCCGCGAAGGCCTTGGCGACGCGGCCAGCGATGCCCGGCTGGAAGAGCTGCTCGAACACACCGGGCGCTTCGAGGTGCTGGCCCTTCGGCTCGAGGAGCGACGCGAGCAGCTCGCGCGCAGCGAGAGGCCCGCGGCGGGGGAGCTTGTCGCCCTCGACTTGCGCCGCGCCGCCCTCCTGCAAGACCGGCTGGGGCGGCCCGAGGAAGCGATCGCGGTTCTGCGAGGCATCGCGCTGGCCGACCCCGCCTGCGACGAAGCCATCGCCAGGCTCGAGCGCGGGCTGCGCGAGCTCGACGACGCGGACGGTCTTGCGGCTCTGCTCGGCGAGCGGGCTGCACGCGCGCGGAGCGACGAAGAGCGCGCCCCCCTCTGGCTGGAACAGGCGCTCCTGCTTTCCGAGCGCCTCGACCGCAGCGGCGAAGCCAAGCTCCTGCTGCGCAACGTGGCCGAGCAGCGCGCTCTTCCCGCGCTTGCAGCGCAGGCGGAAGATCGCTTGGAGCGATTGCTCGGGCGGCGCGGCGAGTGGGACGAGCTGCGCGCGACGTTGGACCGCCGGCTCGCGGCGCTGCGCGAAGGCGCGGACGCGCACGAGCGCTTTACCCTGCACGAGCGCCTCGCCCGAATCTGCCGGGACCGCGCCCGCGACCGCGATGGCGCGATCCGCCACTTCGAAGCCGCGGCCGCCCTGATGCCGGAACGGGCCGAGCTCTGGCAGTCCCTCGCCCTGCTCTACGCCGACCTCCATCGGCCGCACGATCTCCTGCGCGCCCTCGAGGGCGAGCTCGAGACAGACCCCGAGCCGGAGCGTGAGCTTGCGCTGCGGGCCCGGGCCGCGCAGCTGTGCGCGACCTCTCTGGAGGATGAGGCGCGTGCAGAGACGCACTGGCAGCGCGTGCTCGAGCTCTCGCCGGGACATACAGACGCCGCGGAGTTCCTGATCGGACGGCTCTCGCGCGCAGGCCGCCACAGCGAACTCGTGGGCGTTCTCGAGCGCCGCCTTGCCGCCCTCGAGGCGAGGCCGCCCGGAGAGCGGGCGCAAGAGGCGTTGCGTCGCGTCTCGCTGCGTCAGCGCATCGCCGACGTGCGCGCCAACGCCCTCGACGACCCTGCTGGCGCGATCGAGGCTCTTGAGCCCGCCCTTGACGAGCTCGGGCCCGTGGGCGCGATCGCCGAACCTCTCGCGGCGCTCTACATGCGCACCGGTCAGACCGCCTCCCTGGTCGACCTTTGCGCGACGGCGGGGGGGGCGGAGAAGGATCCGGCGCAGCGGGCGAACTGGCACCTGCGCCTCGGCGACGCCCTGCGCACGCTCGGCCGCGAGGAGGCCGCCCGCGAGGCGTACCGCAAGGTCCTTGCCGATCGGCCCGAGGAGTTGGGGGCAAAGCTCGCGCTGCGCGAGCTCTACCGCCAAAGCGGCGAGGCGCAGCCCCTCGCCCAGCTGCTCGAGAACGAACTGTCCAGGGTGGCGGGTCCGGACGAAACGCCGGTGCGCCTCGAGCTCGCTGCCTTGTGTGCGGGGCCGCTGGCCCGGCCAGCGGACGCGCTCCTGCATCTGCGCCGGGTTCTCGAGCTCGAACCGAGCCATGCTCCCGCCCTCGACCAAGTGCTGAGCCTTGCGCTCTCGCTCGGACGCCCTGCCGAAGCGCTGGCTCCGCTGGAGCGCACAATCCGCGTCACCCAGAGCGCCTCTCGGCGCGCAACGCTCCTCATGCGCAAGGCCGACCTGCATGCCGGCCCGCTCGAGCAGCCTGCGGAGGCGGCTGCCGCCTATCGCGAGGCGCTCGTGCTCGACGCCTCTTTGCGCGCGGCGCGTCGGGGGCTTGCCCAAGCCCTGGCGGCGACCGGTGACTGGCCAGGCCACGTGGAGGCCCTGCTCGCCGAGGCGCAGGGCGCCGAGCCAGGCCCGCGGGAAGCGCTTCTTGCCGAGGCCGCTCGCGTNNGGCCCGCATCACGAAGCTCCGGCGCCGGATCGGGGAGCCCATGGGCCTGCTGCGTGCCCTGGAAGCCCAAGCCGCGTTGACCGCCGACCCGGATGCGCTTCGCGCGCTTCATGTCGAGCGGGCCGCCATCCTCGAGCGGGATCTCACCGCACCCGCGCGAGCCGCTGCGGCACTGGAACAGGCTCTCGCCGTGCGGCCCGGCGATCCCGAGACGCTTCGGGAACTCTGNNCATATGTCACATTCTTCCATCAGTCGGCGGGGATTTCTCGAGCAGGCCGGGGTGCTCGAGCGCTCCCTCGCCAGCGCGAGCCCGCCCGAACGTCTCGCACTAAGGCGTCGCTTGGCAGCGCTCCTCGCGGGTCCCGCAGAGCAGCCGCGCCGCGCCGCAGAGCAGCTGCGAGCGGCGTTGGCGGAGTCCGAGCCGACAGGCACCGCGCGCCTCGAGCTGGTCCAAGCCCTGGGCGACGTGCTTGCGGCCTCGGGCCGGCGCGATGAGTGGGCGGCCGCCGCCGAAGAGGAGCTCGAGCTCCTCGATCGCGACGCGCCGGTTTTCGCCGAGCGACGGCGCACCCTCCACGCGGACCTCGCCCGGGCCTACTTCGAAGAGCTCGCCAATCCCGAGGCCGCGCTCCCCCACCTGCGGGTATTGGTGGATGGATCGCGGCCGGGGGGCGAGGGGGCGGAGGCCCTGGATCCCGAGGATGCGGAAGCCGAGGAGCGGCTCATCACGCTGCTGCGGGCGGAGCACGCCGACGTGGAGCTTGCCGATCGACTCGCCCGTCGGCTCTCGCGCACGGCAGACGACGCCGAGGGCTGGCTCGAGCTCGCCCGGCTCCGACACGAGCGCTTGTATGCCTATCCGGAGGCGGCGGCCGCCTACCGGGAGGTGATCGCCCGCAAGCCCGGGCACGTCGGCGCGCTGCGCGGCCTGCGCACCGCGAGCGATCTCCTCGGCGACTTCGAAACGGTCGCCTCGACGCTCGAGCAGGAACTCGCGCAGGCGGGAACGAGGGATCGGGCCGCCCTGCTGCGCCGCCTCGGCGAGGTCGCCTGGCGCCATCTGGGCTCCACCACCCGAGCGAGTCGGGCCTTTGCCGCCGCCCTCGAGGTCGAGCCCCAGGATCGGGTCTCGCTTCATTCGCTCGAGACGCTGCTCGAGGCGATGGAGGATTGGCGGGGTGCCCTCGACCTTTACGAAAGCGAAGTGGAGCTGCTCGGCCAAGCCGACTCCGCGCGTCGTGCGGAGATCTGGCTGCGCGTCGCCGCGATCGCGCGCCGCCATACCCAGGACGGTGCTCGCGCCATCGCCGCCCTCGAGGCCGCCGCTCAAATCGCGCCGCTCCGCCACGGCGACCGCCTGACCCTCGCCGAGCTCTACCGCGAGGCGGGCGACCTCGCACGCTTCGTTGCGGTCTTCCGCACCATCTGCGACGACCGGGAGATCCCCGCACAGGCCACCGACCACCTCGCCCTGGCGCAAGCACTCGAGACCCTGGGCCAGGCAGCGGAGGCCCGGTCTCGGATCGAGCAGGCATTCGCGCTGGATCCCCAACACCTTGCGGTGTGTGATGCCACGGCGCGGCTGCGCGAGGCGAGCGGGGACGCGGCGGGCGCGGCGAAAGCGCTGGCGCAGGCCTCCGAGCTCGCTCCAGATGCGCAGGCCGCCGAGCGCCTCGTGCGCGCCGCCACGCTCGTGGAGTCACGGGACTTGGCGAGCGCTCAAGCGTTCGCGAGTCGCGCCGCGGAACGGGATTCGGCCTGCGCCAAGGCCCACGCGATCCTCGCGCGGGTGGCGGCTGCCCAAGAGCGGCACGAGCAAGCGGCCCGCGCGGCGGTTCGCGCGCTCGATCTCGCCGTACAGCACGGCGATCTCGCGGCCAGGGAGCGGCTCCCNNCTTGGGCGCCACCTCTGCGCGGAGCGCCGGCCGCCTCGAAGACGCCGTGGGCCTGTTCGCGGCGGCCCTCGCGATCGAACCTGCCCATGAGCGAGCGCTCGGCGAACAGGGAGAGGTTCTCTTCGAGCTCAGGGACCTCGCGGCCGCGAGGCGACACCTTGAGGCATGGCTCGCGCTGCCCGGCCGCGACGACGCACTGCGCGCCCGGCGCCTCGCCCTGCTTGGACGTACCCTCGACGGCCAGAACGATCCGGTCGCAGCGCTCGCGCGTTACACCGAAGCGATCGCGCTCGATAGCGGCCGACAGGACGCGCGCGAGGGCTTGGTCTCGCTGCACGAGCGGGCTGGCCGG
>DOUU01000286.1:4250-9107 GCA_003520425.1 Deltaproteobacteria bacterium | reverse complement strand
CGTAGGCAAAGCGCGCTCCCCCGCCTGCGCCCGGTCGAGGGGCGCCTGGCTCGACCGCCCGTGAGGCGCGGCCAGCTCATCGTCTTGGAGGGCCTCGACGGGAGCGGGAAGACCACGCAGCTCTCGTGGCTCGCGGGCGCGCTTCGCAGCGCCGGCCACCCCGTGGTGACCACCCGGGAGCCGACCGATGGTGCCTATGGACGCAGAATCCGCGCCATGGCCAAGGGTGCCCCGCGCCTTGCTCCAGAAGAAGAGCTCCGCTGGTTCATGGAGGATCGCCGGGAGCACGTCTCCGCTGTCATCGCGCCCGCTCTCGCCCGTGGCGAGATCGTTCTCTGCGACCGCTACTACCTCTCGACTGTCGCCTATCAAGGAGCGCGCGGCCTTGACTGGGCCGCCATCCTCGCGCAGTGCGAAGCCGAGTTCCCGATCCCTGACCTTGCGCTCTTGCTCGAGATCGATCCCTCGCTCGGGCTCGCGCGTGTCCGCGAGCGCGGCGGACGCGCAGAGCCCGCCTTCGAGGAAAAGGAATTCCTGGCTCGCGTTGCGCAGCTCTATCACGAGCTGCCCTGCTCCTACCTCGAGCGGCTCGATGCCCGCGGCGAGGCCGAGCGCGTGCGCGAAGCCGTGAACGGCGTGGTTCGGCGAAGGCTCGGCTTACCCTAGGGCGAGGCGCGGCGGCGAACGCTGCTCTCACAGCCCGGCGACCTTGTCTCCGCGCGCCGGATCTCCGCGGCGAAGGCGAGGGACGCGCCGCAAGTCGGTGCATGAGCAGGTCCCCCTTGCGGCTTGCCTGCCTTTTGCGGAAGGCGAAGGCGCACTCCTCGGGTTTGCACAGGACTGCGCTCAATCCTTGTGCGGGTGTGGCTCCTTCTGGCAATGTGCCGCCGGAGAGGAGCCACGTGGAAGCGCTCGGTCTTGATCACGTCGACCTCACGGTGAGTGACCTGCGGCGCTCCACCTCGTTCTACGAGCTCGTGCTCGGAGCGCTCGGGTTCTCCCGCATCGAACACCCGACCTACACTGCGTGGTCCAACGGGCGCATGAACATCGGTCTTCGCCAGGCGACATCGGCCCACAGTGCGGTGGCTGTGGATCGATTCCGCCCCGGACTTCACCATCTCGCCCTGCGGGCAAAAGACCGCTCCGACGTGGATGAGTTCCATCGCCTTCTCGTGGGGCGAGGTCTTCCTGTGCTCGATCCACCGTCGGAATATCCAGAGTACGGTCCTTCGTACTACGCCGTGTTCTTCGCCGACCCGGACGGGATGAAGCTCGAGCTCGTGCACTTTCCCTGGGGCTACTGGCGCCGTGTCCAAACGCAAGGTCACGACATCCGGCCCCGGTACGAGCCCCGACGATAGTCCGGCCTCTTTCCCGTCCGCCGGCAGCCCGCGGGCACACGGCGTGCTCGGGGATGCGCGAGCCGCGCTCAGGAACGGGGGGGCGCGCTCTTGCCTTTGTTCGCAGCGATCTCGAGAGGGGGCACAGGCCGTGGGCTCTCGCAAAGGCGTACGAAGAGCGCGACCCCGAGCGCGACCGACACGGCCGCGGGAATCAGATACTGGATCGGTGTGTGCGCGCCGGCCGCGTTGAATCCCGGGATCGGGAAACGGCCTGCGAAACCCAAGGCGAGGCTCCCGCTCGCGTTCAGGGCGAGATGCAGCAGGATCGGAGCCAAGAGCGAACCGGAATAGTGTCGAGCGACCCCATACGCGATCCCTGCGGCGAACTCGCTCAGGGTGGCCGCGAACCAGAGCACGAACGAAGGGCCGACCGCGCCATGGCTTAGCGCCACGGCGTAGAGCAGTGCGGTGATGACGATCCCGCGGCCGGCGCCGAGCTGCGCCACGAGGCCCTGCTGAACGACGCCGCGATAGAACCATTCGGAAACCACGGGCAGGATGCCGACCGCGACGATCGCTCCTTGGAGGAGCTCGAGCACCCCCGCGGAGCTCAGGTTCTGACGGAGCTCCTGGAGCTCCGAGCCCTGAGCCTGCGACAGGACCGCTCTTACGACGTTGTCCAGCTCGCTCGCGAGGAGCGCCACCGGGATGAGCAGAAGAAGCGGCACAAGGAAGCGCAGCCGCATGCCGCGCAGGCCGAGACGTTCGGCCTGCGGCGGGGGGACGTAGCGAGCCATGAGGGTGCCGACACCGCCGAATCCCAACACAAGGCCGAGGGCGTCGGCGAGCTGAGGGGATCCGGCGCTACCTGCGGCGAGGTCGACGACCGCGAAGCTCAGGATCGCGAGAAGCGTGATCCCGAACGCAGCCCCGAGGGTCGGGAAGACAAAGGGACGCTGCATCAGCCGCCGAGCACCGGAGCCAGCGCTCGCCCGGTATGGGAGGAGGGGCTACAGGCCACGTCTTCGGGCGTGCCTTCCGCCACGATCTCGCCGCCCCGCGCCCCGCCCTCCGGTCCGAGGTCGATCACCCAGTCTGCCGTCTTCACGACGTCGAGATGGTGTTCGATCACCACCACCGTATTTCCGAGCTCGACCAGGCGCTGGAGAACCTCAAGCAGCTTCTCGACATCCGCGAAATGGAGGCCCGTGGTGGGCTCGTCGAGGAGATAGAGCGTGCGGCCCGTGTCCCGGCGCGAGAGCTCGCGGGCGAGCTTGATGCGCTGCGCCTCGCCGCCCGAGAGGGTCGTCGCGGGCTGGCCGAGATGAATGTAGTCAAGCCCCACGTCGTGGAGGGTCTGGAGCGGACGGCGCACGGCAGGGACGTTCTCGAGAAACGAGACGGCTTCCTCGACCGTCATCTCGAGGACATCGGCGATGGTCTTGCCCTTGTAGCGGATCTCCAGTGTCTCGCGGTTGTAGCGCCGGCCCCCGCACACCTCGCACGTCACGAACAGGTCGGGCAGGAAATGCATTTCGATGCGCAGGATGCCGTCGCCCTGGCAGGACTCGCAGCGGCCGCCCTTCACGTTGAAGGAGAAGCGGCCCGGGTCGTACCCGCGCACGCGCGCCTCGGGCACCTGGCTGAAGAGCGAGCGGATGCCGTCGAAGACTCCGGTGTAGGTGGCGGGATTGCTGCGCGGGGTGCGCCCGATCGGCGCCTGGTTCACGTCGATCACCTTGTCCAGGTGTTCGGCCCCGAGAAGGCGCGCATACGCCCCGGGGACTTCCTGCGCGCCGTGGAGCCTTTGCGCGAGCGCGCGGTGAAGGGTGTCGTTCACAAGGGTGGACTTGCCCGAGCCCGAGACTCCGGTCACGACGGTGAACAGGCCGAGGGGGAGGCGCAGCGTCACGTCCTTCAAGTTGTGCTCGCGGCAGCCTTCGAGCACGAGGAACTTCCCTTCGGGCGCGCGCCGGGCGTGCGGGACGGCGATCCGCCGCCGGCCCGACAGGAAGGCGCCCGTGAGCGAGTCGGGATGCGCGAGGATCTCCTCGGGGCTCCCCTCGGCCACGAGCGCTCCGCCGTGGATCCCTGCGCCCGGGCCCATGTCGAGCACCCAATCCGCTGCGCGGATCGTGGCTTCGTCGTGTTCGACGACGATCACACTGTTGCCGAGATCCCGCAGGCGAAGGAGGCTCGCAAGAAGACGCGCGTTGTCGCGCGGGTGAAGCCCGATGGAGGGTTCGTCGAGGATGTACAGCACGCCCATCAGGCTCGAGCCGACCTGTGTGGCGAGCCGGATTCGCTGGCTCTCCCCACCGGAGAGGCTCGCGCTCGCCCGATCGAGCGTCAGATAGTCGAGTCCCACGTCGCACAGAAAACGCAAGCGGTCGCGGATCTCGCGCAGCACGCGGTCGGCGATCGTGCGCTCGGACGGGGAGAGCTCGAGGCCGTCGAGAAAGTTCCCCGCTTCGGCGATCGAGAGCGCTGTCACCTCATGCAGCCCGCGCCCTCCGAGCCGAACGCTCCGCGCTTCGAGACGGAGCCTCGCCCCGCCGCAGTCCGGGCAGGGGCGGGGGCTCATGTAGCGCGCGAGCTGCTCGCGCACGCTGTCGCTTGCGGTTTCCTCGTGGCGACGTTCGAGCTCGCCGACGACCCCGTCCCAGCGGCGGCGCACGGTCTGCGTACGGCCTTCGCGCTCAAAGGTGAACGCCACCTCGGCGCGTCCCGTCCCCTGCAGGATCCCCTCCTGCGCCGAGCGCGGGAGCGCGCCAAAGGGTGTGTCCATGGAAACGCCAAAATGCTTGGCCAGCGACGCCAGGAGCTGGGCGTAGTAGCGCGGCATGCGCTTTCCGCCCCAGGGCTCGATCGCGCCGCGCTCGAGCGAGCGCTCGGGGTCTGGGACGATCCGCTTGGGATCGAACTCATCGCGCGTCCCGAGACCCGCACAGCGCGGGCAGGCTCCGTGCGGGCTGTTGAAGGAGAAGGTGCGCGGGGCGATCTCGGGGAAGGAGATGCCGCAGTCGACGCAGGCGCTCGACTCCGAAAGCAGCCATTCCTCGCGTCCCGGCCCAACGTCCACCTTCACGAGGCCCGAGGCCAGCTTGGCCGCCGTCTCCAGCGACTCGGCGATGCGAGAGCGCACGGACTCGTTCACCTGGAGCCGATCGATCACGAGGTCGATCTTGTGCTTGTGCTGCTTCGCGAGCACGATGTCGTCCGCGAGGTCACGCAGCTCTCCGTCGATCCGCACGCGCACGAATCCCTGCTTGCGAAACGCCTCGAGCTCCTTCTTGTACTCGCCCTTGCGGTCCCGGACGACAGGTGCCAGCACCTGCAGCCGCGCGCCTTCGCCGAGGGAGAGGACGCGGTCGGTCATCTGCTCCAGGGTCTGCTTCGCAATGGGCTTGCCGCAGGACCAGCAGTGCGGCCGGCCGATGCGGGCATAGAGCAGCCGCAGGTAGTCGTAGACCTCGGTCGTGGTGCCGACGGTGGAGCGCGGGTTCTTGCT
>DOUU01000286.1:2404-4230 GCA_003520425.1 Deltaproteobacteria bacterium | reverse complement strand
TCGACGTAGCGGCGCTGCCCTTCCGCGTAGATCGTATCGAAGGCAAGGGAGGACTTGCCCGAGCCTGAGAGTCCTGTGATGACGACGAGGCGATCCCGGGGGATGGAGACATCGATTCCGCGGAGATTGTGCTCGCGTGCGCCGCGGATCGTGATGTGCGTGGCGGCGCCGTTCACGGAGCGTCGAGCGACCCTTCCGAGAAGTCACTGCCCGAGGCGGGCGGCGGCGGGAGCGTCACTTTCGGCGCGCTGGCAGGGGTCAAGTCCTTCTTCTCGATATAGGTCTGGCTGCGCAGCCGGTTCACGAACTTCACGTATTCCTCTTCCGTCTTCTGCTCGAAGAGCATGGCCGTGAGCTCGGGCTTCACCTCCTCGTAGGACTTCTTCTTGAACTCGCGCCGCTCGACCAGCTGGAGGAGATTGCAGCCGAAAGGCATCCGGATCACGTCGCTCGTCTGTCCGGGCTCGAGCTTGTGGACGACCCCGGACATCCATCCTGCGAGACTTGACACCTGGACCCAGCCGACGTCGCCGCCATGCTCGGGATTGAGTTCCGAGAGATGGTGCGCCACCTGCTCGAACGGGTCGCCGGCGCGGATGCGGCTCAAGGCGTCGTGCACCTGGCCGCAGGCCGAGGCCTCGTCACGGTGCGACTCGCCGCCGAAGGTGACAAGGATGTGGCGCAGGTGCACCTCCTCGCCACCGTCGGGCTGCTTGGCGTAGCGCTCGTCGTAGGCCTTGCGCACCTCGTGTTCGTCGACCTTCACCCGCGAACGCACCATCACGTTTAGCACCTTGGTGCGCTGGATTTCGGAGCGGATCTTCTCCCGATACGCGTCGTAGGAAAGCCCTCCGGCCTCGACGCTCTGGCGCAGCTGGTCGGGTGTCAGGCCGTTTTCTTTGGCGATCACCTTGATCGTGCTGTCCACCTCGGCGTCGGTGGCCTGGAGCTCGGCCCGCTTCACCATCTGTTCGAGCAGCCGCCGCTCGATGAGGCGCTCGAGGATCTCAGCCCTCATCTTGGCGACGTCCTCGTCGTTGGCACCCACGGCGCGGGCCCGGGTCTCGACCGAGCTGGTGAGCTCGTTCACCTCGGAGACCAGCACGACGTCGGGGCCCACCTGGGCCGCGATGCCGTCTACGAGCTGTTCGTCGGCGCGCGCGGAGGCGAGCGCGCCCACGGCGAGGGCGAGGGTGAGGGGGACGACCCAACAGCGGATGGCCTGCGTCATGGACGACTCCTTGCGCCGGCGGCGAGCCTAGCAAGTGGCGGCGCCCGCCGAAGCACCCCGTTAGACTGCCCTCCAGCGGGAGGACGCGAGGGGGAATGGAAGCGCCGGGAAGCCCCGTTGTGCCGGGAGTCGCTCAAGCCCTCCGCCACGAGCAGGTCCGCGCCAATGGCCTTCGCTTCCATGTCGCCGCATGCGGCGAGGGCGATCGCCTGGCCCTTTGCCTGCATGGCTTTCCCGAGAGCTGGTACTCCTGGCGCTTTCAGCTCCCCCTGCTCGCGCGCCTGGGCTACCGCGCCTGGGCGCCGGATCTTCGAGGCTACGGCGAGAGCGACCGCCCTCCCCACATGCAGGACTACGCGATCGAGCGTCTGATCGAGGACGTGGCCGGTCTCATCGACGCTTCGGGTGCGCGCACGACCGTCCTCGTCGCCCATGACTGGGGCGCCCTCGTGGCGTGGTACTTCGCGCTGCGCAACACGCGACCGCTCCAGGGTCTGGTCATCCTGAACGTGCCGCACCCCGCGTGCGCAGAGCGCGAACTGCGCCGCCCGGCACAGCTGCGGCGCTCCTGGTACATGTTTTTCTTTCAAATTCC
>DOUU01000286.1:0-2307 GCA_003520425.1 Deltaproteobacteria bacterium | reverse complement strand
ACCGCCAGCGCGCGCTCGGCTATCCGAGGATCGAGACGCGAACCCTCATGATTTGGGGCGAGGAAGACGTTGCGCTCACCAAGGCCACGACTTTTGGGACCGAGAAGCACGTGCGCGACCTCACCTTGCGCTACCTGCCCGGCGTCTCGCATTGGGTGCAGCAAGAGGCGCCCGAGAGCGTGAATGCGATGCTCGAGGCGTGGCTCACACATCAGCCCGTGCCCGAACATTCAGCCGCGCAGCGCCCGAAGGGGGGTGAAGCCTAAGGGCGAGACGCGGCACGGGGCCTTCTCGGCACCTACGCTCCCGTGCGTTTCCTTCTGCGGCGTTTTGCGGGCGGACTGAGCCCTACGCGGCCGGAGCAGGCTCGATCCGCAGCGCGAAGGCCGGGCTTTGCGGGTCGTCTTGCCCAAGCCGCGTCACCCGGGCCGAAGGGGGGATCTTCAGTCCTTCGATCTCCACCGCGCCGTCCGCGGGGGGCCCGAGGACGAGGGCGTAGAGCACGCCACCCTTGCGCGTGAAGCGCACGGGCGTTCCCTCGCGCGTCACTCCCTCCGCCCGCTGGAACGGCCGAGTGCCGTAGATCGCTTCGCCGCAGGCGGCGAGCCAGCGCCCCAGACCGAGCAGTCGCTCCCGCTGAAGCGGCGGAATGGTTCCATCGGGCATGGGACCCACGCCGAGCAGAAGGTTTCCGTTCTTGCTCACGACGTCGCAGAGCAGGTGCACGAGTTCCCGGACCGAGAGGGCGTGCGCCGCTGTCTCGTTGCGGTTGTACCCGAACGCAAGGCCGATCCCGCGCGTGAGCTCCCACTTGCGAGGGGAGATGTCCGCAATGGCCGAGTACTCGGGCGTGTTGAAGTCGAGATGGGGCTGGCTGCCGAACAAGAAACGATCGTTCACGAGTCCGTCGGGCACGGCGTCGTAGTAGTCGGCGAAGAGCTCCACGAGGTCGGCGGCGCGCGGGTAGCCGATGTCGTTCCAGATCACGCAGGGCTGATAACGGGCGATGAGCTCGCGCCAGTGCGCGTTGGCGTACGCCAGGTACTGGTCGCTCTGCGGGATGCACTTCAGGAGCGACGGCAGATCGCGGACCGGACCCGGCTCGAAGGTCCAGTCGAGTCCGCCGGAGTAGTAGAGGCCGTAGCGCATCCCGAGTGCGCGCACCGCAGCGCCAAGCTCGCCGACCAGGTCTCGCGTTGCATGCCAACCGGGGATGAACGGATTCGGTGTCGCGCTCGGCCAAAGCGTCCAGCCGTCGTGATGCTTCGAGACGAGGACGACGTAGCGCACCCCCGCATCCGCAAAGAGCTTTGCCCAGGACTCAGGGTCGAAGCGCCTGGTGGCCTCGTCGAAGATCGGACCGAAGCGCGGGTATTCGAAGTTCTTGCCAAAGGTCGCATCATGCCAGGCGCGCGCCGGGCTGCCCTCGATGCGGATGGTGTTCCAGTACCACTCGGGGTAGGCGTCGTGGCGGAACCAGTATTCCCAGCCGTGCGCTTTCGCAATCTCATGGAAATTGCCGATCGGCTCCGCCCACGCAGGCACCGCCGACGGCCCCCAGTGCGGGAGCACGCCGAGCTTGGCGTCCTCGAACCAAGAGGGGAGCGCGCGGGCGCGGAGCTCCTGGAGAAGCGCCTCGCGGCCTTCGTCCGCCATGGCGCCCATCATCGCACGGCGCGCGCGGCGGCGTCAGCGTCGGCGGATCTCGTACATCACGAGGTCGGGCCGGGGCCGGCGCGAGCCCACCTCGACCGGCGCTCCCTCGATGCGCGTGAACAGCACCTCGACGAAGCCGTGTGCGGAGTGACGCGCGGAATCGGGAAAGTCCGCGGCCTGCTGGACCTCGATGCGACAGGTGCCGGTGGACTCTTCATGGGTGATGACCCAGATCATGAAGTTGTACATGGCCGACGCCAGCTGGACCATGGCCTGGCCCGCGCGCTGGCCCCAGCGATCCGCGGCCGCAAGAAAGTGGCGGTAAGCCCCCACGGCCATCATGCGCTCCGCGGCCTTTGCCCCACGCGCCACGAGATAGCTCGGGCGCCCGTGACCCTCGACGATGCACAGGAGATCGAGACAGCGGCCATACACATCGATGGGATACCAGAGGCTCGGCACGACCGTCTCCTCGAGGTGGGCCATGTCACCCGGTTTGAGCACCGCCATGAGGTCGTCCTGCCGGATCCGCCCTTCCGTCCGTAGCCGGTGGATGTCCTCGGCGACGGATTGGAAGGCCACGCCTTTGATCGAAGACTGGGTCATCGTCGTCCCCTCCGCGTCCCCCGCCGATCGGCCGGGGTGGCGGCG
>DOUU01000464.1 GCA_003520425.1 Deltaproteobacteria bacterium | reverse complement strand
GAAAAGGCCGCGCGACTCTCAGAGAGCCAGGGTTAAAGGCGCTCCGCTTCACCCTCGGCCTCGGTGCGGTCTCGGGCGTTCTCGGCGATGTACGCGAACGCAGAGCCCTTGATCGAAGGCGACGGGGACATGGCTTCCTCACGGATCAGGCGATGCTGTGGTGCTTGCCTGTGAGCTCGCTCGCGATGGCGGGGCGCCGCACGGTTCGACGCCTGATACGCCGTTCCTTTCGGCGGCATGGCAGGCAAGCCTCAGGACCTCCAAAGGAACGCCGCTCACCCGTTTGCGGCGGTGCGCTCGGCGGCTAGCTCGCTCGCGATGTCGAGGATCTGGTCCTCCTGGCCGCCGACGAGCTTGCGCTGGCCGCAGCGCATTAGGATCTCGGCGCCCGACACCCCGTAGCGCTCGCCGGCCCGGTAGGCGTGCTTCAGGAAGCTCGAGTAGACACCGGCGTAGCCCATGACGAGCGCCAGACGCGAGAGGGCGGGCTCGCCGTCCTTCAGGATGGGGAGCACGACGTCCTCCGCGACATCGAACATGCGCAACGGGTCGACGCCGGTGCGGATGCCGAGCTTCTCGCAGACGGGAACGAGTGCCTCGGTGGGCGTGTTGCCGGCCCCGGCGCCGAATCGGCGTGCCGACGCGTCCACCTGCACGGCCCCGGCGCGGATCGCCACAATCGTGTTGGCAACGCCCAGCGCCAAGTTCTCGTGACCGTGGAAGCCGACCATCGCGTCGTCGCCCAGCTCGGCGACGAGCGTAGCGACCCGGTCCGCCACCTGCTCGAGGATCAGAGCGCCGGCCGAGTCGGTTACGTAGACGCAGCGGCAGCCCGCGTCGACCATGATGCGCGCCTGGCGCGCCAGGACCTCGGGCGGCTGCGAGTGGGCCATCATGAGGAAGCCGGCAGTATCGAGGCCGAGCGAGCGGGCGACGTGGAAATGCTCGGCGCCGATGTCCGCCTCGGTGCAGTGGGTCGCGACGCGGATCAGCCCGACCCCGAGGTCCGCGGCGGCCCGGATGTCGTCGCTGGTGCCGACGCCGGGAAGGATGAGAGAGGCGATCTTCGCACGCTTCACGTTCGCGACCGCCGTGGCGATCAGGACACGCTCGTCGGTGCGCGAGCGGCCGTAGGTGAGCGACGAGCCGCCGAGCCCGTCGCCGTGGCTCACCTCGATCACCGGCACGCCCGCTTGGTCGAGCGCGCGCGCCACGGCGGCCACCTGTTCGGCCGTGAACTGGTGCCGGATGTGGTGTGAGCCGTCGCGCAGGGAGACCTCCGTGAGCCGCACGTCGAGGTCGGCAGAGAAGGCCTTCATCGGGTGCTCCCTGCATGCAGGGCGGCGGCGAGCTCCTCGCCCACGCGGGCGGCGGCGGCCGTCATGATGTCGAGGTTGCCGGCGTAGGGCGGCAGGAAGTCCCCCGCCCCTGTGACCTCGACGAGGATCGCCACCTTCTCGTCGTCATACTGCGGTTCGCGAAGCAGGCGATATCCGGGGACGTACGACTGCACGCTCTTCTCCATCTCCAGGATCGAGGCGCTCACGGCGTCCCGGTCGGCGCCCTCGGGCAGCGTGCACAGGATCGTGTCGCGCATGATGAGCGGTGGCTCCGCAGGGTTCAGGATGATGATCGCCTTGCCGCGCGCCGCGCCGCCGACCTCCTCGATCGCGCGGGCCGTCGTCTTCGTGAACTCGTCGATGTTCGCGCGCGTGCCCGGACCGGCGGACGCCGAGGCGATCGTGGCGACGATCTCCGCGTAGGCGACCGGTACCACGCGCGTCACCGCGTACACCATCGGGAGTGTCGCCTGCCCGCCGCAGGTGACCAGGTTGAGATTCGGCGCGTCGAGGTGCGCGCGCAGATTCACGGGCGGGACTACGTAGGGTCCCAAGGCAGCAGGCGTCAGGTCGACCGCCCGGATCCCGGCCGCGCGGTAACGCGGGGCGTTCTTCTCGTGGACGGCCGCGGAGGTGGCCTCGAAGACGATCGCGGGCCGCTCGCGCTGCGCGAGGAGCCAGTCGACGCCCTCCGCGGAGGTCTCGACCCCATGGCGCCGGGCGCGCGCGAGGCCGGGGCTCCCGGGGTCGACCCCCACCATCCAGCGCAGGTCGAGCCGCTCCGACCGGCGCAGCTTCTCCATCAGATCGGTGCCAATGTTGCCCGATCCGACGATCGCGACGGGGACGTGGCTCGCGGGTGACACTCCTTCTCGCACGAGCTCAGGACGAGAAGGCCACGGNNCCCAACTCAGGACGAGAAGGCCACGGACACCGATCCGAGGCCTGCGAAGCGGCCCTCGACGCGGTCGCCCGCCCGCACGTCCACCGCCTTCGTGCACGACCCCGGCATGACGACGTGGCTGGCCTCAAGCCGCGAGCCGAGTGCCGTGAGCGTGCGAGCCAGCCAGGCAACCGCCTCCGCAGGGTCACCGAGCACGGCCGCTCCGCTGCCGCTCGCCACGGTGCTGCCGTTGATGAAAAGCTCCGCTTCGATTCCGGGAAGCGACGGCGCGCGCGCGAGCGGAACCCACGGGCCCACCACCACCGCGCCCGCGCTCGCGTTGTCCGCGATCGTGTCGACGAGAGTGATCCGCCAGTCGGCAATGCGGCTGTCGATGATCTCGATCGCCGGCGCGACGGCCGCGGTCGCAGCGAGCACGTCCGCCACGGCGACGGCCTCGCCTGCGAGCGGGCGCCCGAGCAGGAACGCGATCTCGATCTCGACGCGCGGCTGGAGGAAGCGGCCGATCGAGACCGTGCCGCCGGCCGGCACCAGCATGTCGTCGAGGATGTGTCCGTAGTCGGGCTCGTAGACGCCCAGCATCTCCTGCATGGCCTTCGAAGTGAGCCCCACCTTGTGGCCGCGCACGATCGCGCCGGCGGCGAGGCGCTCGCCCACGTTGGCGAGCTGGATGGCGTAGGCGTCCCGGGCGTCCAGCCCGGGAAGCCGGGCGGAGAGGGGCGGGATCGGACGTCGGGTCTTCGCCGCCGTCTTGAGCTCCCCGGCGGCCCTCCGCCGTTCGGTCTCGCGCAAGGCCACCGCTTCTACCTCCTGGAACGATCCCTACGGGCGCTCAAGGCCTTCGCAGCGCCCAGCAGCGCCTCCGCGAGCAGCTGGAAGGCGTCGTCGAGATCGACGCCCGCAGGGTCCACCTCCTGGGCGATGAACAAGCCGTCCGCTGCGGCCATCGTCAGCGTCGCGAGCGCGCGCACGTCCGCGGCGTCGAGCGCCCCCGCGAAGAACGCCTCGTAGGAAGCGACCATGCCCTTGTAGGCCCGCTCACGGACCTGGAGGAACATGCGTCGCGCGGTGGCTTCCTGGGGCCTGCGCTCGAGGGCGAGCATGAGCCCGAGCCGCAGGAAGTCCGGGGCTTCGGTGAGCGCGGCCGCCGTGCGCCGGATCGCGGCTTCGAACAGTTCCTCCTGGCTTTCGCCCTCCCGCGGCGGAACCCACGCGTGCATGCGTTCGAGCCAGCGATGGAAGCTGCGTTCGATGACCGCGGCGATGAGCTGGTCCTTGCTCTCGAAGTGCCAGTAGATCGAGCTGGCCGGGAGCCCGGAGCGCTCGCTGACGAGTGCCACGCTGGTGCCGTCGTAGCCGCGCTCTCCCGCGATCTGGGTTGCAGCATCGAGGATTCGCTCCCGGGACTCCTCGCCGTGGGCCCGGATCTTCCGCTCCGCCCGGCGCGGACCCGACTTCCTCGCCGTCTTCGCTGCCGCCACGACCCCTCCCTTGACCCCGCCCGGTCCACAGCGTACTGTAGCGATCACTACAGAACAAGGGAGCGCGAAGATGAGCTTGCTGGAGGCTGCTCGGAAGGCGGCGCCGCTACTATCCGCTGCCGCCGCCGGAGACGACGAACTCGGACGCCTCGCTGACGCGACTTGGAAGCATCTCCTCGAGGGCGGATTCCTGCGCGCGCTCCAGCCCAAGCGCTGGGGGGGTGGCGAAGTCCGGCTCGTCGAGTTCGTCGACGCGGCGCTGGAGCTCTCCGCCGCCTCGCCTTCGGCCGGCTGGGTTGCGGGCGTGATCGGCGTCCATCCCTGGCAGCTCGCGCTCTTCCCCGAGAAGGCGCAAGAGGAGATGTGGGGCGAGGACCCGACCACGATGCACTCGTCGTCGTACAACCCGACCGGCAAGGCGCAGAAGGTCGCGGGCGGCTACCGGCTCTCCGGGCGCTGGTCGTTCTCGTCGGGCTGCGACCACTGCCGCGGCGTGAACTTGGGCGCCATCCCCTGCACGCGGAAGGTCGGGGACGCCGAGCTGCCGGATTACCGATCGTTCCTGCTCTTCCCCGAGCAATACCGCATCGAGGACAACTGGAACGTCGCCGGGCTCAAGGCGACGGGCAGCAAGGACATCGTCGTCGAGGACGCGTTCGTGCCCGAGCACCGGAGCCAGTCGCACCTCGACTACGCGATGAACGCACCGCTCCCCGGTCGCGAGAAGAACGATGGCCCCCTCTACCGGTTGCCCTGGTCGGTGGTCTTCAACATGGCGCTCGCCTGCGCGACGCTCGGCTCGGCGCGCGGCTTCGTCGAGGTGTGGATCGCGCTCACGCGCGAGCGCAAGCTGAGCGGCGGCGGGCCGGCGGCGGACGACCCGCTCATGCAGCACCGCGCGGCCGAGGCGACCTGGGCTGTGGACGGTGCGATCGCGCGCCTGCGCGCCGACGCCGAGGAGCTCTGGCAGATGGCCGAGGCGCGGGCCGAGGTGTCGATGGCGCAGCGCGGCCAGTTCCGGTGGAACATGAACCGCGGCTGCCAGGCGGCGGGCGAGGCCGTGCACGGGCTCTTCCACGCCGCAACCGGCCGCTCGATCTTCCTCGACCACCCCCTGCAGCGCCGCTTCCAGGACGTACAGGGCGCCCTCGGACACGCCTTCCTCGATCCCGATTCTGTCGCTCGCGCAGTGGGCGCGGCGCTGCTCGGGGCCCGCGAGCAGGAGCTCGTGCTGTGATCGAATCGCTCGGCTACATCGGCTTCATCTCCCCGAAGGCAGAACAGTGGCTCACGTTCGGACCCGAGGTGCTGGGCCTCGAGGTTGCGGGGCGGGGGCCCGACGGCGCGGTGCGCCTGCGCGTCGACGACGTCGCGCACCGCATCGTCGTCCACCCGGGCGAGCGCGACGACCTCGCGTACCTCGGCTGGACGGTCGCGGGCCCGAGCGAGCTCGACGCCGCCGTCGTCGCCCTCGAGAAGGAGGGGCTGACNNCTCGCCTGGTTCGTGGATCCCTTCGGCTTCCGACACGAGCTGGCGTGGGGGCAGCTCGCGCGCCCCTCCTCGTTCCGCCCCGGCCGCGCGATCTCCGGCTTCGTGACCGGTCGCGGCGGGCTCGGCCACGCCGTCCTGATCGTTCCGGACCTCGAACGCGCGCAGGCCTTCTACACGGGCGTGCTCGGCTTC
>DOUU01000251.1 GCA_003520425.1 Deltaproteobacteria bacterium | reverse complement strand
CTCGTGGGTCTCGACGACGGCGAGGCCCGCCGCGCTGCGGTCAAGCCGCAGCTTGGACTCGACCACCGAGACGGCCGAGGGATCCATCGTGGGGTCGGCGATCCGAACCTCGGTCGCGCGGTCCGTCTCGCCCGCCGCGAATGCGATCCGGCTGCCGGGGAAGGGGATGTTGNNTTCGAAATGCCCTCGAAGCGAAACGCTCCGCTGGCGTCGGTCTGCGTGCGCCGCAGCCCCGGCACGCCCGAGCTCGGAAGCGCGTAGAGGACGACCTCCACTTGGGCCGCCGCATCCGGGCGCTCGGAATGCACGACCTTGCCATGGATCGAAGCCGGGCCCGCCGGCACGTCCGCGGCCGTGAACCCCGCGTGCTGAGCGTGGGCGGAAGCGGCCGCGAGCCCGAGGAGGAGCGCTCCTGCGCGCGCGAGCCGGCCGGCCGCCGCGGCGCAGCGCCGCGGTGCAGCGCGTTCCGTCGCCTCGGTCATGCCCCGCTCGACTCGCCGGTTCTTGGAGGATGCGGCCACAGAATGGCGAGCGTGCCGAGCACGAAGGTATAGCCCCCGATCCAGATCCAGTTGACGAGCNNCACGTAGAGATCCTCGCGCAGCGTCGAGTGGATGCTCGGGATCGAGGCCGGCTGCTGCTCCAGCCAGTACATCCGGCGCTCGGGCGCCATCACCGCCAGAGGCCGGTCGCCTTGGTAGAGCGCAAGCCGCGCGACGGCGCCGCCATAGTGCTGCTGCGGAAGCGCTTTCGCGGTGAGATACCGCAGACGGTAGTCGTGGAGTCGGATCTCGTCGCCGGGGGCGAGGGTTTCGAGGCGCTCCTCGTTGAAGGCCGCGCCGGCGATCCCGATGAAGATGAAAACCACGCCGAGGTGCACGATGTAGCCGCCGTAGCGACGCTGGTTCTTGCGAAGAAGGCTCGTGAACGCGGCGAAGGGCCCCTCTCCGTTGCGCATGCGGGCGCGGATGGCGCGCGCGTACTCCTGGAGCACCGTGCCTGTGACGAACGCCCCGAGCATCCACGCCATGAAGGGGTAGGGATGGATCGACCCCCGGAAGGCGATTGCCAGGGCTGCGGCCGCCGTGAGCCCCGCCGCCGCGGGCCACAGGAACTGGCGCCGCACGCTCGCGAGGGAGGCCTTTCTCCACGCGACGAGCGGGCCGACACCGGTCAGGAACAGAAGGGCAAGGGCAAGCGGGCCGGCCAAGCTGTTGAAGAACGCCGGCCCGACCGACACTTTGACGCCGCTCACGGCTTCTGAAACCACCGGGAACAGCGTGCCCCAGAACACGACGGCGAGGATTCCGAGGAACAGCCAGTTGTTCATCAGGAAGCTCGCCTCTCTCGAGACGACCGACTCGAGGCGGTTCGTGCTGCGCAGCGCTCCGCGTCGGTAGAAGACGGTGCCGAAGTAGACACTGGCAACCGCGAGGACGTAACCGAGAAAGATGTAGCCGAACCATCCCGCGGCAGTGAACGAGTGGACGGACGACACGACGCCGCTTCGCGTGAGGAAGGTCCCGAACAGACACAACGAGTACGTAAGGCCGATGAGGACAAGATTCCACAGCTTCAGCATGTCGCGCTTTTCCTGGATCATCACGGAGTGCAGGTATGCGGTCCCCGCGAGCCAGGGCATGAGGGAGGCATTCTCCACCGGGTCCCAGGCCCAGTAGCCGCCCCAGCCGAGCACCTCGTAGGCCCAGCGCCCCCCGAGCAGGATCCCGATCGAGAGGAAGAACCAGGGAAAGAGCGTCCAGCGCCGCGTCGTGCGGAACCAGGCCGTTCCGAGCTCCCGGGTCACGAGGGCGGCGAAGGCGAAGGCAAACGGCACCGCAAACCCCGTAAAGCCGGTGTAGAGCATCAGCGGATGGATCATCATCACCGGATGCTGCAGCAGCGGATTGAGGCCGGCGCCGTCCGAAAGCACCTCGCCCGGCGCAAGCCGCGTGAACGGGTTCGTCACGAAATTCACGAGCACGAGAAAGAAGGAGGCGTTGGCTTGGAGCGCCGAGACCACCCAGGGCATGAGGCTGCGGCTCGCGCGGCGCTGGAACCACACGCAGGCAGACGCGTACGTGGTGAGCATCCACAGCCAAAGCAGAAGCGAACCGGCTTGGCCGCCCCAGAGTGCGGCCAAGCGGTAGTGAAGCGCCATGCTGCGCGCCGTGTGCTCCGCCACGTAACGGAGCTCAAATTCGAACGTGGCAAGAGCGTGGAAGAGCGCGAGCATCGCGAGCGAGACCAGCCCGAAGCACAGCCACACGGACCGTTCGGCGACGCGGCCCCAGGTCGCGACCTCGCTCGGCAGCGCGCCGCCGCTTCGCCGCTGGCGCAGTGCGAGGACGCCGGCATAGACGCCGCTCGCGATTCCGAGGAGGGCCACCACGAGGGCGAGCCGAAGGGCGTGGGATCCAAGGTCTGACACGGGGGCTCCTGTCCACATCGATCCATTCCAGATTCGAGATGCCGGTCCGGGCGAAGGTGATGCCCGGGATGACGTGCCCGCGCTAGAACGGTGCCGACTCGGTTTGCTTGGCCTGAAACTTCGACGGGCACTTGGCCAGGACGTTGCTGGCGTGGAAGATGGCATCCGGTCCCTCGCCCTCGACCTTGCCCTCGACGACCACCTCGGCGCCGTCCTTGAAGAGGTCGGGGAGCTCGAGGCTCGCGTACCGCACGGCAAGACCGTCCGCTTCGATCCCCGCCTTGTGAGGCGGATCGTTCTGCACCGCAAAGCGCACGGTCTTGCTGTCGACATCCCGTGCGATCGAGCCTGGCGCCACGTAGCCGTGTACGCGGACCCGGCCGGGCGTCGGGCCCGCAGCGCGGAACTCCGCAAGCGTTTGGTAGTAGCGAAAAGTCGCGCCTTCGCGCAGGCTCGTCGATGCGTACCAACCCAGGAGGACTGCGACCACGATCGCACCGAGCGCGATCTGGAGGCCCTTTGACATGCGCGACCCTCGGGTTCGAGCGGGCGCGAAGGTATCAGCCGAGGTCAGGGGTGTCAAAGCGAAGCACAAGGGGATTCTCTCTCAAATCCGCTGAGTTGCAGCTTTGCTTGGCTTGACAGGCGGGGTCCCCATGGCTACTCCGCCGCGATGCCGCTGCGTCTGGCCCACCGCGTCCGTGAGGTCGAGCCCTTTCTCGCGATGGAGGTCATGGAACGGGCCCTCGCGCTCGAGCGCTCGGGGCGGCGGATCGTGCACCTCGGAGTCGGTGAGCCCGACTTTGCGCCCCCGCCCGAGGCGGTCGCAGCGTCGATCCGGGCGCTCACCGCGGGGGAGACCCGCTACACGGACAGCCGCGGTCTTCTCGAGCTGCGCGAGGCGATCGCCGCGGACCACGCGCGCCGCTTCGGCGTGCG
>DOUU01000024.1 GCA_003520425.1 Deltaproteobacteria bacterium | reverse complement strand
GCAGTTCTGCAGGATCTCGACGAAGGCGGTGCCCTTGTGCGCGTGGGCGCGGTGCAAGACGTCCTGAAGATGCTTGGCATCCACGTCGACCGTGCGCGCAACGAAACTCGCGCCCGCCCCCAGCGCAAAACTCACCGGGTCCACCGGGTAGTCGACGGAGCCCTGGGGTGTGGACTTCGTCTTCATGCCGAGCCTTGAAGTCGGTGAATACTGGCCTTTCGTCAGACCATAGATGCGGTTGTTGAAGAGCAGGATCTGCAGGTCGAGGTTCCGGCGGAGCGTGTGGAGCAGGTGGTTTCCGCCGATCGAAAGACCGTCTCCGTCGCCTGTCACCACCCACACCGAGAGCTCCGGCCGGCTGGCCTTGATGCCCGTCGCGAACGACGGCGCGCGCCCGTGGATCGTGTGGAATCCGAAGGTATTCATGTAGTAGGGGAAGCGGCTCGAGCAGCCGATTCCCGACACGAAGACCACGTTCTCGCGCGGGACGCCGAGCTCGGGCATCACCTTCTGCACGTTCGCGAGAATCGAATAGTCCCCACAGCCCGGGCACCATCGCACGTCCTGGTCGGAGGTGAAGTCTTTGCGTGTGAGAGTCGTCGGCGTCTCGCTCACGAATGGGCCTCCTGCCCGGCCCGCGCTCCCAGGAGCTCGTGGATCTTGGCATTGATCTCGCTCACCTTGAACGGCTGTCCCTGGACCTTCGAGAGGCGCTCGGCGTCCACCAGGAATTCGGCCCGCAGGAGCGTCGCAAGCTGGCCGAGGTTGAGCTCGGGAACCAGCACGCGCCGGAACCGTCGGAGCACCTCGCCAAGGTTTTGCGGGAAGGGATTCAAGTGGCGCAGATGGATGCTCGACACGTCGAGGCCCTCGGCGCGAGCGTCTTCGACTGCCGAGGTAATGGCCCCGTAGGTCCCTCCCCAACCGACCACGAGCAGCTCGCCGCCCTGCTGGCTCCCATTGACCTCGACCGGTGGAATGTCCTGCGCCATGCGCGCCACCTTTTCGGCGCGAAGCTGCGTCATGCGCTCATGGTTGGACGGCGAGTAGGAGATGTTGCCCGACACATCCTCCTTCTCGAGGCCTCCCACCCGGTGCTCGAGGCCGGGGGTTCCGGGCACCGCCCAGCCGCGCGCCAACGTGTCCGGGTTGCGCAGGTACGGTTCGAAGGGACCGTCCCCCGAGGCCGCCGAGAGCTGAACCGCGGCCCGTGGAAGCGTCTCCACGTCTGGGATCCGCCAGGGCTCGGCGCTGTTGGCGAGAAACCCGTCCGAGAGCAGCACGACCGGCGTCATGTACTTCACGGCCAGCCGGAAGGCTTCCAGCGCGGAGTAGAAGCAGTCTCCCGGGGTTGCGGCCGCGAGGACCGGCATCGGGCTGTCGGAGTTGCGTCCGAAGAGAGCGAGCAGGAGATCGCCCTGCTCGACCTTCGTGGGCATCCCGGTCGAGGGCCCTGCGCGCTGCACGTCGACCACGACGAGCGGGAGCTCGACCATGACCGCGAGGTTCAGGGCCTCCTGCTTCAGGACGAAGCCCGGACCGCTGGTGGTGCACACTCCCAAAAGCCCGGCATACGAGGCGCCGATCGCCGCGCTGATGGCGGCGATCTCGTCTTCGGCCTGGAAGGTTTTCACGCCAAAATGCCGATAGCGTGCGAGTTCATGCAGGATGTCGCTCGCTGGTGTAATGGGATAGGCCCCGAGGAAGACCGGTCGCCGCATCTGCACGCCCGCGGCCACAATGCCCCAGGCGAGGGCCTGGTTGCCGGTGATATTTCGATAGGTCCCGGGCTCGATCTTCGCCCGAGGAACGACGTAGGAGACGGGAAAGAGCTCCGTCGTTTCCGCGAACGCGTGCCCGGCCAGCAGGACGCGCCGGTTCGCCTCGCGCACGTCACCCGTGAATTTTTGGTCGATCCACTCGAGTGTCGGCTTGAGATCTCGGTGATAGAGCCAGTACATGACGCCGAGCGCGAAGAAATTCTTGGAACGATCCGCCTCGCGCTGGGAGAGCTGAAGGTCCTTGAGGGCTTCCCGATTCAGCTTGGTGAGGGGGATCTCGACCACGGTGTAGCGGTTGCGCAGGGCAGGGAGCGGATCCGCATCGTAGCCCGCGAGCTTTAGGTTTCGGTCCACGAAGGCGTCGCTGTTGATGATCAGCATGCCCTTCGGGCGCAGGTCGTCGATATTGGCGCGCAGGGCGGCCGGGTTCAGCGCGACCAGCACGTCGGGCTGGTCGGCCGGCGTGCGGATGTCCAGGGATGAGAAATGGATCTGGAAGCCGGAGACACCCGCCAGCGTGCCCGCGGGCGCTCGGATCTCGGCCGGGAAGTCTGGGAAGGTCGAGAGGTCGTTTCCCGCGAGGGCG
Organism: Deltaproteobacteria bacterium; assembly: GCA_003520425.1. Taxonomy (GTDB): domain Bacteria; phylum Myxococcota_A; class UBA9160; order UBA9160; family UBA9160; genus UBA9160. The sequence goes on along the minus strand of DOUU01000024.1, from coordinate 5,531 downwards.
GTCGTCTCGGTGAACTTCGTTCCCGTGAGCTGCATGCCGTCCCCCGAGTCCCCGGTGAAGCGGATGGCAACTCGGTCGACCTCTTCGACGCGTTTTCGACTCAAGGAATATGCACCTCGTTGCGGTTGATCGCGTGGAGCATTCTATCCGCGCGCCCCTGTTGCGAAAGGGTCCCGCCGCAGGGGCCTGGCTCTGCCCGGGGCGGGCAAAGCGCTGGGCGGCCGCTGTGTTTCGCGCCCTGGCTGCGGGCGTTTGAGCCTCAAGAGGCAAAGCCCACCCGCCGATAGCGGGTCATGTTCTTCCCGCGCCAGCGGCCGCTCCACCTCGATGAGTCGGGTCTGGAAAGCCTTCGGCTCGCCCTCAACACCCCTGTCCTTTCGGTCCAAGAGCTTCCCCCGGGTCCCGCGACGGCGGCCATCGCCGTCCATGCCGAAAAAGGCGGAGAGAGGGCCCTCACCATCGCCGTCCGGGCCTTGCGCGGAGGGGAGGTCGTGCTCTTCACCCTCGACGAAGACCTCTCAGACGATGGGGCGGTTCTCGGCGCCATCGACGGAGCTCTCTCCTTTGGCGAGGCGATGGGCTTTCTGTTCGACGAGGAGATCGAAATCGCGACCCCGGCTCAGCGCAGGGGAGCCCTTGCCCGCTGGCGGGAGGTGGTGAGCGAATCGCGGAGAGGATCGGCAGAAGAGGCTGCGCCCGCAGAGGAACTCGTCCTTGAGGACCTGGAGGATACCGTCGAGCNNGTCGAGCTTGAAGAGCCCGCCCCGGCGCAGGCCCCCCCGCCGCGCCGCGCCGAGGGGGCGCAACCCCGGCCCAAGGCGTCGGGCCATGCAGCAGAGAAGGCTCCCGCGGCGGGAGGTGCCAAGGCTTCCGGGCGGGGTGTTCCCCTCACCAAGTTTCGCAAGCGCAGCGCGGCAGCCGCCGCGTCCCGCGCGGAAGGGGAAGGCCGTTCCGAGGCCTCGCAGGCAGCCCAAGCCGCCCGCAAGGCCGTTCTCATGACCCCCCACGGACCGGCCCTCGGCCGCCTTCAGCTCATCAAGCGCCGGCGCTCCAACGACGCACTGGCGGGACCGAGTTGGCTTGCGCGCCTTCTCGGCTCGTTTTGATCCCATCGGCCCAGGAGGAGGACCGTCATGCCGTACCCGCTCCATCGACTTCGCCGCCCGAGGCTTGGCCCCCGCGGCGCCCACCTTTCCGTCTTGGGCATGGCTCTTGCCGCCCTTCCGCTTGCCCTTGGCCTGGCCTGCGCGAAGCCGCCGAGCCAGCAGGGGACAGAGGAGGAGCGTTTCCGGCGCGCTCTCGCTCATCGGGATCTCGGTGCGGATCATCTGCAGCACGGGGACAACGCGCTGGCGCTGCGCGAGCTTCTCCTCTCGGAGGAGATCAATCCAAAGGACCCGGAGACCGAGTCCGGGTTGGCGGAAGCCTTCCGGCGTCAGGGTCACTTGAAGGAGGCGGAGCAGCACCTGCTCCGCTGCATCGAGCTTGCCAGCCGACAAGGAACAAGCGCGCGCTCCACCATCCAGCTGGCCCGGCTCAACCTCTCGTCGCTCTATGTCCAGATGGAGCGGTATCCCGAATCGATCGAGCAGAGCAAGATGCTGGCGAGCGATCCCACGTTCACGGCGCCGTGGATCGCGCTCAACAACCAGGGATGGGCCGAGTTCAAGCTCGGGCGGATCGATCAGGCCCGGCAGACCCTGGGCCTTGCGCTGCAATACAAAGACAACTTCTGGCGCGCGCTGCTCAATCTCGGCATCTTGGAAGCACAGGCGGGTCACAATGCCGAAGCGCTACCGCTTTTGACCCGTGCGCTGGCGCAGAAGCCGGGACCGTTAACGGAGGCCGAGATCAACTACCGGATCGCCGAGATCTACGTGTCGATGGGTGAACGCGACCGCGCCCTGAGCCACCTGACCGCGGCCGTCCAGACAAAGCCGAGCGGGGAATGGGGGAAGCGCTCCGAGGACTATCTCAAGATCCTCCGCTAGCGGAGGAAGAGCGCGTTTCCGGGGATCGCTCCTCGATCGGGGCGTATCTCGGGCGGCAACGTGTGCTCCGCCACATTACCCTCGACGAGCTCGAGGCCACGACCCGCATCCCGCGCCGCTCCCTCGAGCGGCTTGAGGCTGGCGCCTTCGATCGGGACCGCGATGCCTTCGCGAGAAGCTTTGTCCGCACCGTGGCGACCGCGCTCGGCCTCGACGCCAACGAAGCGGTGACGCGCATGCTCGCGGAGGCGTCGCCGGACGCCGGGATGGGGAGCGCGCGGCGCCTGCGCATGGGCCGCGTGCTTGCGCTCTGCGCGGTCGTGGCGGCGCTCGGGGCCGCATTTGCGCTCTGGCGCGTGGGAGTGCGGCTGCCGCGCTTCTCGCTGCGTCCGCCCACGGAGCGCGCGATCGTGCACCGGCGCGACGCCATCCGCGAGCTGGTGGACGAGGCGCAGGCCCGGGGGCTTCGCCCGCAGCCGCCCGCGGAGGAGGACGCGTCGGCGACCGAGACACGCTAGGGTGTCCGCGTGGCGAGCTTCGTGACCGAGGCGCTGGTGCTTCGGGTGTTCGATTTCGGCGAGTCCGACGTCGTCGTCCATCTGCTCACGCCGGAGACCGGTCGCCTTGCGGCCATCGCAAAGGGCGCCAAGCGCAGCCGAAGACGCTTCAGCGGCACCCTCGACTTCTTCAACCGGTTGCGCGTGCAGGCCGACCGCAGGCCCTCGCGGGCCATGGCCCGCCTCGAGCACGCCGTCCTGCTCCATTCCTTCCAGGAGATCCGCTCCTCCCCCCCGCGCTTTGCCCTCGGCTGCTACCTGCTCGAACTCCTCGGTCGGCTGGCTCCCGAAGGAGGGGCCCGGGCAGATATGCAACGGCTCTTCGCCTTCGCGACCGGGGCGCTTTCCGCCATNNGTGCGGCCCGAACTGCGCCGCTGCGTGCGGTGTGATGGAGAGGTCGGGCCGGCAGGGGAGGTGGACTTCCACGTGGCCGATGGGGGACCGATGTGCCGAGCCTGCGCACCGCGGGCCGAGGGTCTGCTCCGCGTCCACCTCGGCACGCTCCGCGCCCTCGACCAAGGACTTCGCCTGCCCGAAGGGCGGCTGGACCGCCTCGCGCTCCCGCCCGGGGCGCTCCGCGAGGCACGGTGGCTGCTCGCGCGCTTCAGCCGCTTTCATCTCGGCATCGAGCTTCGAAGTGAGCGATTCCTCGACGAAATCATGCCCGCCGCAGAATCGGCGCCGGCTTGACACGCCTCCCCCGCGAAAGGAATACTCGCCGCCCCACGCGCCGCGCGCGAGCGATGCGACCCCAAGGGTGCCGATGTCCAACGCCGACGCCGCGAAGAGCCCTTATCCCTGGCGCATGGACGACCTCGTGTCGCTGTGTGCGCGCCGGGGGTTCATCTTCCCGTCCAGCGAGATCTACGGCGGGATCAACGGTTTCTGGGACTATGGGCCGCTCGGCGTCGAGCTCAAGAACAATCTGAAGGCGCTCTGGTGGCAACGCGTGGTGCGGGAACGGGACGACGTCGAGGGGCTCGACAGCTCGATCATCTGCCATCCCCGCACCTGGGAAGCGTCCGGCCACGTGGAGCACTTCAGCGATCCGATGGTCGACTGCCGCGCGTGCAAGAAGCGCTTCCGCGCCGATCAGCTGGACGATGCGGGTCCATGCCCCGCGCGCGAGGGAACGAGCGAACACGACTTCACCGAAGTCCGTCGCTTCAATCTCATGCTGAAGACCTTTATCGGCGCCTCAGAGGATGCCGCCGCGGTGGCATACCTGCGGGCCGAAACCTGCCAGTCGATCTTCACGGACTTTCGGCGGGTGAAAGACACCTCCCGCCAGAAGATTCCGTTCGGCATCGCACAGATCGGCAAGGCCTTCCGCAACGAGATCAATCCCCGCAACTTCACCTTTCGTTCTCGAGAGTTCGAGCAGGCGGAACTCGAGTTCTTCATCCACCCGAGCGAGCGCGAGAAGTGGTTTGCGCACTGGCTCGACGAGCGGCAGCGCTTCCACCGCGAGCTTGGATTCACCGCGGACCGTCTGCGCATCCGGGCCCACGCCCCCGACGAACTCGCGCATTACGCAAAGGCCGCCGCGGACATCGAGTTTCTATTCCCCTTCGGCTGGCAGGAGATCGAAGGCGTTCACGACCGGGGCGACTGGGATCTGCGGCGCCACACCGAGTACAGTGGCAAGGACCTCTCAGTGACCGATGAGGAGACCAAGGAACGCTTCACCCCCATGGTGATCGAGACCTCTGTGGGGATCGACCGAACTGCGCTCGCCTTGCTTGTCCATGGCTATGAAGAGCAGACGCTGCCCGATGGCGAGACCCGCACGCTGCTTCGCCTCCACCCCGCCCTTGCGCCCATCAAGGTGGCAGTCTTGCCGCTTTCGAAGAAGCTCGCCGAACCTGCCCAGAAGCTCGCGCTCGAGCTCCGGAGGCGTTTTACGACCTTCTACGACGAGTCGGGGAACATCGGGCGGCGCTATCGGCGGCAAGACGAGGTGGGAACCCCGTTCTGCGTCACCTACGACTTCGAGTCGGGCACGGACGGAAAGGTCACAGTCCGCGAGCGTGACGCGATGGCGCAGGACAGGATCTCCCTCGAGGGAGTGCAGGCGTATCTGCGAGATCGATTGGAGGTCGTACTGTGACGCAGCGAGGAGCGACGGCCACCCGCAAGAAATCTTCGAAATCAGTGAAAAAGGTGTATTTCTTTGGGGCCGGCGAGGCCGAGGGCCGCGCGGAGATGAAGGCGCTGCTCGGGGGCAAGGGAGCGAACCTGGCGGAGATGACCCGGCTTCGCGTTCCGGTCCCTCCCGGTTTCACAATCTCGACCACGGTGTGCCACGAGTACAACGCGGCGGGCGAAAGGCTGCCTGCGGAGGTCAAGCGCAGCGCTCTTTCCGCTCTCGCCAAGGTCGAGAAGATCATGGGGCTGCGCTTTGGCGATGCGAAGCGTCCGCTTCTGGTCTCGGTGCGCTCGGGCGCGCGGGCCTCCATGCCAGGCATGATGGACACCATCTTGAACCTCGGCCTCAACGCGGAGACCGTCGAAGGGCTCGCGGCGTCGGCGGACGCGCGCTTCGCCTACGACAGCTACCGGCGCTTCATCNNGCCTACGACAGCTACCGGCGCTTCGTCCAGATGTACAGCGACGTCGTCCTCGGCGTTCCCATGGAGCGCTTTGAGGAGCGGCTCGAAGCGCTCAAGCGAAGCCGCGGTACGGAGCTCGACACGGCCCTTGGCGCCGACGACTGGCGCGGGCTCGTGCGGGAGTATCTCGAGGTGGTGCAGGACGTGACCGGCGCGCCCTTCCCCCAGGAACCCGAGCTTCAGCTCTGGGGAGCGGTGGGGGCGGTCTTTCGCTCTTGGAACAATGAACGCGCCGCCCGCTACCGAAAGCTGAACGATATCCCCGAGTCCTGGGGCACGGCCGTGAACGTGCAGGCCATGGTGTTCGGCAACCGCGACGAACGATCGGGCACGGGCGTCGGTTTCACCCGCGACCCCGCCACCGGGGCCA
>DOUU01000160.1:3502-13420 GCA_003520425.1 Deltaproteobacteria bacterium | reverse complement strand
TCAGTGCCCATGCCGGGCGCACAATGCGCACGCCCTGGGGTCAGGGGACCGCCAGGGCGTGCGACGCGGTGGTAGCGGGGGGGGATTTTTACGAGAGAACAGCGCGCCGCTGCCGTCCCGGATCCCTCTCGCGATCGCCGCCTGAAACGGCGGCCCTCGGAAGGGGGAGTTCGACGGACGCCTCGCTTACGTGAACAGCAAGCTTTGCAACCTGTGGTTCGCTTACGAACTCGTCCGCCGGATCGAGGCCGCCGGCCTCTCGAACGACGAGCACCCGCTCTCGGTGAATGCCTTCGATCCGGGTCTGGTGCCGGGCTCGGGTTTGGCACGCGAGTACCCGCCCGCGCTGCGATTCGTCTGGGATTGGATTCTCCCGGGAGTGGCACGGCTACTCACGCCCCTCGTCCCGGCTATCAGTACGGCCCAGAAGTCCGGGCGCGCGCTCGCGCGGCTCGTGACCGACCCCGCGCTTACGAGGGTGTCGGGCAAGTACTTTCCATCGCACTCGCGGTGGCGAGAGGCAGCGTCGTCTGCTGCATCCTACGACATGGAGCGAGCACGTGCGCTTTGGGAAGAGAGCGTGCGGATGACCAGGCTCATGCCAGAGGAGTCCGTCTTTCTCGGGACGTAACGGAGTTTTGTCTTCCGGGAATGTCATCGTTGGTCCGCGAGCCGGGAGTCTCCCATCCGTGGTAGCAGGGGGCGCTATCACGGAGGTCCACCCTCCGCTTTTGCTCGTGCGGATGCGGCCAGGACTCCCACCGGAGATCGAGTACCGAGTGGCGGCCTAAACCTCATTCGATGGTGGCCCCTCGCGCACGATGGCGTCGGAGGGTGCCTAAGCCGCGGTCGTTGGAGGCCTACGCTGTTCTTTGGCGTCGTGCCACCGACAACACGCCAAGCCCCGCTGCGAAGAGCGCTGCGGTCGAGGGTTCGGGGACCGCGGCCTCGAAGAGAGACAATGGTACGGGCACCGGCGTCACCGTATATGTCCAGCCAGCCGGTAGATTGTTCAGCGTGGGGGGATCGTCGCTAACACGGGCAGACGCTCCATTTGCCACGTCAACGTTACCACTAACTGACAGGAAGACCGTGCAACAGGTCACCGAGAATTGTCCCAGCGACTGCAAGACGCCGCTTGCTGAGCCATTTTGGTCGGGTGGAAGCGAGGCGCCGTTTATCGACCCTGGGATGGAATCGAAGTTTGCGTCGTACAATCCGATCAGAATAGAACTCAACCCTCTCATCTCAGGCGCATACATTCCCGAAATCCCCGAGATCCCGAGCGAATACTGTGTGGATAGTGTCAGGTTCGTCAGTTGATTGCCTACTCCGGCTCCCGCAGGCGGCTTGAAGTTAATGGCCCAAGCGCCCCAAAGACTGAGATACGACGATGTGCCCAGCGTGGTCGCGCCAGTACCAGATATTATGAGGTTGGCATCGCTGTAGGCGTAAGTGATGTCGGTAGAGAATGGTATTTCACAAGTGGCAGAGCTGAGGACCTGGGTGGGGGGAACCTCACCAGCTCCGGAAACAGGATTCGGGAGCGTATTGATTGGGACGGGGGAAACGCAGGGATTGGCCAATTCCCACCCCGCCAGGTAGTCGGCACGAGCCCCGACCGGCAGCCCTAGCACGAGCAAGCACAGCATCCCGCCCAAACCGCAGCCCCAGGTGACGCCCCGCATGTTTCTCCTGCCCAAAGGAGTGTGGCTCTTGCTCCACTCCACCTAGTGGATAAGTGGTGTCCGCAAGCCGAAAGTGTTAAGGGCTCCCACCTTGGAATCGGCCAAGAACAGGAAGCCCCCGGAACCGTCGCGATTCCGAGGGCTTCGGTCAGGTAGCGGGGGGGTGATTTGGCCGATGGGAGACTCGGCAGCGACGCGCCTCAGGTGTCCGTCTTGGAGTTGGGCGGCGTAGTCAAGCTCGGGCAATCATCGACGTATCTTTACCGCCTTGGAAAACCTCAAAACAGGCATGAGGAACATCAAGGCGACACCCAAGGAAACGCTCACGTGACCAATAGCTACACGACGATCATGAACGGCGAGGTGTGGGCCTTGGTGATCTGAAGCAGGGGTGGCACGTTATTTGGGCCGGGCTCGCGGGCGTAGGGTTTGGCGCGAAGTCACAAATCCCACGACGACTGGTCCTAATACTGGGCCAGAATGTCCCGCTATGTGGCTCCTTGGGGCACGCGCGATATCGCGATAGGTTGGTCCTGGCCCTCAATCCGTGGAACGCCCTTTGCAGCAGCCTGGACGATGGAAATCCAACCGCGAGGGCACCATGTCGCAGGCCACACCGCAATTGCGTGCCGGTCTCAACGCAGGAGCCTCTGGTCCTGAGATCGATCTCGAGAAGGCACCGGTCGGTGATGTTGTCGCCAAACTAGGCGTCAAGCCCGACCTGGGGTTGAGCAGCGCCGAAGCCAATCAGCGCCTCTCGAAATATGGGCCGAACGCACTCATCGAAAAACCAGAAAGCCTCGCCCACCAGATCGTTGGCTACTTCACCGGCTCGATGGCGTACATCATCGAAGCATCGGCTTTCGTTTCGGCGCTGCTTGGACGCTGGGACGACTTCACCATCATCCTCGGCGTTCTGCTGTTCAACGCCGGATTGGAGTTCTGGCAGGACCGCAAAGCGAGCAATGCGCTGGCTGAGCTTCGCAAGGGTCTCGCACCGGAGGCGACGGTGCTGCGCGATGGAAAATGGCAGACCGTACAGTCGGCCATGTTGGTCCCAGGCGACATCGCCAAGATCCGGCTTGGAGTCATCGTGCCGGCCGATATGAGGCTACTCGCCGGCGACTTCGCAGCGATCGACCAGGCGGCGCTGACCGGCGAATCGGTTCCAGCAAACAAGAAGATCGGCGACGCCGCCTATTCGGGCAGCGTCGTCAAGCAGGGCGAGATGGAGGGTGTGGTCATCAGCACCGGCTCCAACACGTTCTTTGGCCGAACGGCGAAACTTGTGGCCGGCGCGGGCTCCGTGAGCCACGCGCAGCAAGCCATGCTTCAGATCACGAATTTCCTAATCGCCCTTGCCGTGGGGCTGTCACTGGCGATGGTGATCGCTGCGGTACACCACGACATCGTCGTCGCACACAACTGGGGCGTCCAGCCGGCACTCAATATCTTGCAATTTGTGCTCGTGCTGATGGTTGCGGCTGTTCCTGTGACCACGCCGGCGGTGTTCTCGATCACGATGGCCCTCGGGGCGCTGCGCCTCTCGAAGGAAAAAGCAATCGTGACCAAGCTTTCTGCCATCGAGGAGATGGCCGGCGTCGAGATCCTCTGCTCAGACAAAACCGGCACGCTAACCAAGAATCAGCTCTCGCTGAGCGAACCCATTTTGCTTGCCGCCAAGGACGAGCAGGACTGCATCCTTGCGGCTGCGCTGGCCTCGAGGCTCGAGGATCGCGATGCCATCGACACCGCAGTGATCACAGCGTTGAAGGACTCGGCCACGCTCAAGAACTGGAAACTGGTCAAATTCACACCTTTCGATCCGGTGACGAAGCGTACGGTGGGTACGGTCACCGACCCTTCCGGCAAAACGATCATGGTGGCGAAGGGCGCGCCACAGGCGATCGTCGACCTTGCCGAGCCGCCGGCCGACGTGGCTGCGAAGGTTAAGCAGACCGTAGATGCGCTCGCCTCGAAGGGGTCACGCGCGCTCGGCGTCGCGCGCTCGGAGGACGGCGGCAAGACGTGGTCCCTGCTTGGAATTCTACCCATGTTCGACCCGCCGCGGGACGACTCGAGGGCCACCATCGACCAAGCCAACGCGAAGGGTGTACGCGTCAAGATGATTACTGGTGACGATACGGCCATTGCGATCGAGACGGCGCGCCAACTCGGCATGGGGACACACATCGTCGCCGCCGCCGATGCGTTCCCGAAGGAAATGGACCCGAACAACGTGCACCCGCAGGTGATCGAAGCAATCGAGCGGGCCGATGGTTTCGCCCGCGTCTTCCCGGAGCACAAGTACGCGATCGTCAAGTCGCTGCAACAGCGGGGGCATCTCGTGGCGATGACGGGGGACGGCGTCAACGATGCCCCTGCACTCAAGCAGGCGGATTGCGGCACAGCGGTCTCGGGTGCCACCGATGCGGCGCGCAGCGCCGCAGCGCTGATCTTGACCGCCCCCGGCCTGTCTGTCATCAACAGTGCCATCGATGAGGCGCGCCGCATTTTCGCTCGCATCACGAGCTATACAATATATCGTGTTGCGCTCACCATGGATATCATGTTCCTAGTGGTGCTGTCGATGCTCGCCTACAGGTTCGTTCCGGTGACGGCGATCATGATCGTCGTGATGTCGCTGCTCGATGACCTGCCGATCATGACCATTGCGTACGACAACACGACCGTGAGCGCGAAGCCGATCCGCTGGCGCATGCCGCGAATTCTTGGAGTCTCTAGCGTTCTCGGCTTGTTCTCTGTAGCTCAGTCCTTCCTGATGCTGATGATCGGGATGGAAGCCCTCTCCGACCCGGCTGCGCAGCAGCTTTTGGGGTTCACGATGAAGGGCGAACTGCAGACCGCCATGTTCCTCCAGCTCATTGCCGGGGGGCATCTGATGCTGTTCGTCACGCGAACAGACAAATGGTTCTTCCTTCCTCCCTTCCCCGCGCCGGCGCTGTTCTGGTCGATCATGGGCACGCAAGTCTTCGCGGTCCTGATGTGTGCCTCGGGTTGGCTGGTTCCTGCGATCTCCTGGAAGCTGATCGGCTGGGTTTGGGCGTACAACCTGGCCTGGATGGCAGTGTTGGGCGGCGTTCGCCTCGCCACGGAGCGGTTCGCCGATCACGGGACGACCCGTCAGCGGAAGAGCGTGGGCCTCGTGAACCGAGCGCTGCATCCGCATGCGCACGCCTTCGCGAAATCGCCGTTGGCGCGGTCGTAGGAGACAAGGGCTTATGAACTGTCGTAAGAAGTTGTTGGTCGAACCCGGTACGAAGGTCCGCCTCTCGAAGGTCGATCCTTCCTACACCGGCAAGCATGAATCCCATGAGAAGGCCTTGCCCGAGATTCAAAAGCACGTGGAGCGGATGGACAAGCTTCAGTACCTGCTCTACGCCGACGGCGATCAGTCGCTGCTCGTGGTGCTTCAAGCGCTCGATGCGGGCGGCAAGGATGGCGTGGTGCGGCATCTTTTTAGCGGCATGAACCCACAGGGGACGATCTCGATCGGATTTAAGCAGCCAAGCAAGCTCGAGGCGGCCCACGGCTTCCTCTGGCGTGCACACCTCGGCGCGCCCGCCAAGGGCCAAGTGGTGATCTTCAACCGGTCGCACTACGAGGACGTGCTCGTGGTACGCGTGCACAATATGGTCCCGAAGTCCGCGTGGTCAAGGCGCTACGGGCTCATCAACGACTTCGAGAAGATGCTGAGCGAAAATGGCACGCGCATCCTCAAGTTCTATCTGCATATCAGTCCCGAAGAACAGCTCGAGCGCTTCAGGCTGCGGCTCGAGGACCCGGCGCGGCATTGGAAGATCAGCGAGAGCGACTATTCGGAGCGCGAGCTCTGGCCGAAGTATATCGAGGCCTACGAAGAGGCGATGGAAAAGACGAGCACGAAGCACGCGCCCTGGTACGTCATTCCCTCCAACCACAAGTGGTTCCGGGATCTGGCGATCTCGCAGATCATCACGGAGACCATGGAGGACATGAACCTGAAGCTGCCGCCTACCCAGGTGAACCTGAAGGAGATTCGCGCCAAGTACCATGCGGCGGAGGCCGAGGGAGAAGAACAGGGAAAGGAGAAGAGGGCGCGCCCGGGCAAGTCCGCTAGCCGCCGCCACAGCCTGCACGCAACCTGAAACTCCGGTGGAGACGTAGCGCCGCGGCTCCGCATGACGCGAGCAGGAGTATCATGCGCATCCAAAGGGATCGATCGGCCTACGGGACGGCGGCGTGTCCTCGATCGAACGGGAGCCCCCGAGGATCGCTAGCCATTTCATCCCCGCCGCGCTCCCGAGCTCCAGCGATTCCTCCCGCGGTTCCGGCCCTGCGAAAAACCGTGAGCCGATGAGAAGGGCTGGCCAATGTCTTCATCCACTCCGACGAGTGTGACGGTCGTTGATTCAGCCGGCATGCGGCCAGTGAAGGACGAAAACACCCTCCGTGAGATTGTCGCAAGCGAGAGACTCTTCTGGCTCGACATCTCGATTGGCGATGGAGAGGCTTGGAGCGATCTGCTGACAAACCTGAACTTCGAAGGGCCTGAGATCTCGTGGATGCGACGCTTCGGGCAGGAAGGTTGCATCACAATCTCGAAGGAAGGGTTACGCGCAGTTACCTGGTTGGCCGGGCCCGCTGGGGACCTCTGCGAGCTACACGTTCTCTGTACCCGGCGTTGCTTGGTAACCGTGTGGTCCGGGGATCCCGCCATCCTGAGCGAGGCCCGGCAAAATTTCGCCGAACGGGAGGGAGAGCTCGAGAAGAGCCCGTATTTTTTAGCAGGCATCCTCTTGCAACTCTTGCTGGAAACGCTGGGCACGGCCATCAGCAATCTGGATTCGAGAATTCAGGACCTCCGCGATCAGCTCGAGCGGGAACCTGCCTCGATCGACTTTGCGATGCTCAAGAAGCGACTTCATCGGTTCCAATCCGCGTGGTCGGCTTTCGACCGCTTTGGCAGTGCGGTTCGGCTGGCGATGGTCGGTGTCGAGGCGGTATCCGGCATGGATGCCCCACGGAATTGGGCCGCGGCCTCCATACGCCGATGCCGGAGAAGATGGCCTCCGCGATTCGGGAGGCCCGATGCGCTGTCGTAGCCACGAGAGCAATCCGGAGCTCGTCCGGGAAGCGGGATCGGTCCTTCCCTTTCATGGCCTGAGCTCCGCGAGTGGTGTGGGAAGCAAATTGTTGAAGCCCGAGTTCATGGTGGTTTCCGCGTACGCTGATCTTGCGTTTTGTGGTAGGACCTCGCCGATCAGCGAGCCCACCGAGTCTCTTGGCTCTGCCAATCCGTGATCCGGAAAGGAGACAAGCTGATGTCGTCATGCGTCCCCACGACCGCAACGATCGTGAACTCAATCGGCCTACGGCCATTGAAAGACACGAGCGACCTCCGCGAGCTCGTTGCGTCCGGCAAATTCTTCTGGCTCGATCTCGCAAATGCCGATGAAGCAGCGCGTACCGATCTCCTCTCCCTACTCGGGTTGGAAGACCCCGACCTCGGATGGGTGCGGCCCTTCGGGCAGGCAGGACGCATCGCAGTATCCAAGGAACGTCTGCGCGTGGTTACCTGGTTGGCAGATCGGTCGGGCAACCTGGTGGAGATCCACGTCCTTTGCACCCGTCACCATCTATTGACCGTATGGAACGGCGATCCAGCGGTGCTGGACGAGGTACGGCGGCATTTCGCGGAGCGCGTCGCGGAGCTTGAGAAGAGCCCCTACCAGGCAGCCGCTATCCTTCTGCAGCTGCTTCTTGGCACCCTTGGCGAGGCGATCAGCAATGCCGACTCGAGGATTCAGCGTATTCACGACCAGCTCGAACGGGAACCGGGATCCATCGACTTCACGACGTTGAAGAAACGACTCCAGAGCGTCCAGTCTGTGTGGTTTGATCTCGACTGCTACGGCAGTGCAGTCCGGTTGGCGATGGTCGGTGTCGAAGCGGTACCTGGCATGGATGCTCGCGGTGCCAGCGAGTTAAACGACTACGCGGAGCAGGTCCAGGACATCGAGCATCGACTTCACGAACGCCTCCGCTGGAGTGCAGACATCGTTCAGGACTATGCGACGGCCATCGCGCAGCGCCAGGGTGAGCAGATCAACCGGCTTACACTCGTCTCCCTCATCTTTCTTCCGATCACCTTCTTGACGGGCTTCTTTGGTATGAACTTCGCTTGGCTGAACGGTCTCGTCGGCGGCGCGGGGGCCTTCTTTGGGTTGGGCGTGGTCCTTCCCGCGTTGACTGTTCTGTTTACAACAGTGTGGCTACGGCGACGGCGCCTCATCTAAACGCAATCAGGGGTTGTTACCCCCAAGCGAGGGACACGGATCAGCGGTGAAGGGAGATCCGAACCGTGTGCTGAGCGCGCTCTATTCGTTGAACCATGAGACCCGTAGCGCAGACGCCGATGCGACGAGCCGGGGGTCCCCTCGTGACTCATCCACTCGATGCCGAACGGCCTTCTCACGCTGGCGGAGGGTGGCTCCCCTCCTTGCCGTCCCGAGCTTGTTCTTGCTTGCCCTCGCTGCCCAAGCTGAACCTTCGGACACCCTGTGGGACCGACCCTACCTCACAGGAGATTGGAGCGGCCTACGCAGTCGGCTCGCCGATTTGGGGATCGTCCCCTACGCGAGCTACACGACGGGCATCTGGGCGAACGTGCATGGTGGCTTCGCGACCGGCGTACGATACGAGGGGTTTGCCAATTGGGGTGTCGATCTCGATCTTGAGCGTCTTTTTGGGTGGCAAGGCGGGCGGTTTCACCTGAACTGGCACTCCAATGTGAGCGGACTCCCCTCGCAGGAGTTGGTGGGCCAGTTCCCCACGAACGCCGTGCTCGGCCTCGAGTCAGCGAATGCGGTCCGTTTCTATGAGATCTACTTTGAACAAAGACTCTGGAACGATGCGCTGCTCGTGAAGGCGGGCCAGCTTGCTGTAGACGACGACTTCTTTGTCTCCCGCTACGCCAGTCCGCTCTTAAACGCTTGCTTCGCCTTCTTTGGGAGCGGTCGCGCCCAGCAGCTTGCACCTTTCTATCCGCTGGCGGCGCCTGGCCTCTATCTCATGGCGCGGCCCTTCGAGCAGTGGGCGCTTCGTGTGGGCGCATATACGGCGGATCCGGGCGATGACACCAGCGCCAACTACGGCTTCGGCTGGAGCCTCAATCAGGGCGCGTCCATCGGCACCGAGTTCGCCACAAGCCGGCGCCCAATGGATCTTCCCGGGCAGTATACGATTGGTGTTCTCGGTACCACGAAGCAGCTCACTTCCTTTTCAACGGGGGGCAACGTCCGGGGGACCTTCGGCGTCTACTTCATGATCGATCAGGCGTTGGTCCTTGGTGCCGATGGTAAGCCAAGAGTCGGAGCGTTCTTGCGCGTGGGCTACGACCCTCTGTCGGACCGTGCGCTTCTTCGCGCGTATGGCAATGCCGGGTTCACGGTGTTCGCCCCGTTCCCCGGCCGGACCCACGATGTGCTTTCCGTGGGCGTTAGTTACACCAATTTTGCGCCGGACTATCTGGAGAGCCAACGCGCCGCCGGCCAGGACGTGACAAGCCACGAGTCTATCGTCGAGCTCACCTATCAAGCGGCGCTCACGGGCTGGCTCCTCGTGCAGCCAGACCTGCAGTTTGTGCTGGATCCGCACTACAGCCGCCACGACGCAGTGGTGTTGGGCCTCCAGGCAACGATCAACTTCTAGGTCTCGAGAGGGGTGGCAGGCTCCGTCGCGACCGGCGCGTCTTCCCTTGCTCTTGCTCCAAGCGCTGGTCCTTCTCTCTGTTCGGAGGAGACGGCAACGAGTTGAAAATCGCCGGATCCGCCCCGGGGCCTCCGGGTGGCTCGCCGAGAGACGGCGGTGAGAATTGATTTTTTGGTCGGCTCTTCGAGCAATCGCCTACAACTCAAGCGGCGCAAGACGAACGGACTGTGAGGCGCGTACCTCACGCTCCCACGCTCATGGAGGGGAGGGCTTTAGGGGACTCCGCCCATGTTGCCCAAGGGATCGGTGGTCAGGATTCGCTTCCGTCATCTCGTCATCGGGCTCGGCTCCTGCCTAGTCGCGGACGCAGCTCGCGCCACGGTTCTAGACTACAACGTCGTCCTCAATGCTGCCGACATGGCGTGATGGTGGTAATCCAGCGTAATCACCCTCGAGGACACGGTCTCTGCAGGGCCTGCAAAATCACGGAGTGAGGCGCACCGTAGGGTTCGCTGGG
>DOUU01000160.1:0-3443 GCA_003520425.1 Deltaproteobacteria bacterium | reverse complement strand
TGAGCGTATTCGATCATGTTCGTTGGGACTTTCGCCGAACTACTCCGGCTTGCGATCGATCCGTGATCGTCCGACAGCTGTCCTCACAGCATCCGAATCCGTCCCATGCCTAAGGAATGCCTTCTCAGCCCGGCGAGATTGCCTAGAGAGGCACGATCGCGGGTTGGGTGGATCCCCCGCTTGTGGAGCGGCAAACGTCGGACTGGTGGAACCGCCCATCGCGTCGACCGAGACAGTGCTGGTCGATGCAGCGTTGCTGGATCGAGAACCGAGAAGTTGGCGCAGTCGTGGGCCTGGTCATGGCAGGGCGGACGCCAGCTCGGAGACCGATGTTCCGGCGCGGATGCCCTGAAGCAGCACGATCCGGTCCACGTTGGCCTCAGGCCGTCCGATCCTGGCACCTCGCCGGCTTGCCGCACGCATCCCTGCAGCGGTGCGCTCGCGGATGAGGTCCCGCTCGAATTCGGCGATCGATCCCAAAACGTGGAATAGGAGCCTNNCTGCCCGCCGGTGTGGTGGTATCGATCGATTGATCGAGCACCACAAGGTCGATTCCGAGGGCCTCAAGCTCGCGGCCGAGGCTTGTGAGGTGGTGGACGCTCCGGGCGAGCCTGTCGAGCTTCGTGCAGGCCAGCACGTCGAAGCGGCGGCGCCGGGCTGCGACCAAGAGCCGATCAAGCGCCGGACGGCGGTCCTTGGCGCCCGAGATGCCGTGATCGATGAATTCCTCAGCGATCGTGAGCCCTCGTGCCTCACAATACGTGCGAAGAGCATAGAGCTGCGGCTCCAAGTGCTGCTCGGTCGTAGACACACGGGCGTAGATCGCGACCCGGCGGGGCATGGCGAGTTCTCCAGTAGAGCGATCTTGGTTCACTTGCATAGCAAGGTACAACAGGGGTAGGATGGGCGCCATGAAGAAAGGGAGCTGGGGTGGCCCCCGGAGGGGCTCGGGCAAAAAACCGGCGCCGCCGGAGACGGTTCGGCGCAACCGGGTCGCGGTGATGCTCACCGACGCGGAGCTGGCCAAGCTGCACCGCTTGGCCGAGGAGAAGAACCTCCCGCTGGGCACCGTGGCGTACGAGTTCGTCGGTCGCGGGCTCGCCCGCCGGCCGTGATCACACATTTGGCCAGCGATCAGGCCCGAGGAGGCGGCGCCGTGAGGGTCAGCGGGGCGGCTCGGCTGGTCGAGCAGCCGATCGTGGGGGATTCGGCGTGAAGGGGCTCGTACGAACCTGTATCGAATGGCTAGCGGTGCTAACGACCTTCCTGGCTGCCTTCTTTCTCCTGCGGTCTAGCTTTGGTCTCTCCGCAGACGACATTGCGGACTTGGCGACCACGCGATTCGGCTATAGCTCGGACGTGATTCAGAGTCTGGCCGTCCAGGGCGCCAATACCCGCGTTGGTTTCGCGGTTCTGTTGCTCTCGCTCCTTCTGCAGTTCTGCGCCCTCTGGCCTCCGCGTCGCGATGAGAGAACTCACGAAAACCGTGTGATTGGGATCGCGCTGGCATTCGCCCTTGCTGCCATTGTCTACGCAGTCGGATGGTTGGTGGCAGGCCAAATGTCAAAGGTGTCGGTGGCGAAAGCCGAGCTGCAGGTCCGTCGCGCACATCCGGTTCAACCGGGATCAGGAGAGGAGCGTAGCCCATGAAACCGAAGCCCAAAGGCCCGAAGGAGTGCGGATGAGAGCGGCTATCTACGCGCGCATGAGCACCGACAAGCAGAGCGCAGACTCGCCTGTGGATCAGATCGCCCGGTGTCGCGAGTTCGCCACGGCGCGTGGGTGGACGATCGCCGACGATCTTGTGGTGCAAGACGCGGGGATCTCTGGGGCGTCGCGCCACGAGCGGCCCGCGTTCCTAGAGCTGGTGGCGCGCATCCCTGAGTGGGACGTGCTTCTCTGCTGGGACTTCTCCCGGCTTGCCCGGAACGAAGAGGACGCCGGTTGGGTTCGTAACCGGCTGAAGGCCGCGAAGAAAGATGCCATCGCGGTGACGAGCGGCCGGTCGATCTTCGATCTCGGCTCGCGGGTCGAAGGAGTCATCGCCGCCGAATACCTGGGGAAACTGAAGCTCGACACGCACCGCGGCTTACAGGGCAGGGCGGAGCGAGGCTTGGCGGCTGGCGGCACACCGTACGGCTACCGAACGGAGCTGGTCCCTGGCGCGGACCCAGAGGCGAAGCACCCCGCGAAACGGCTCGTAATTTATGAGCCCGAAGCAGCGGTTGTGCGCCAGATCTTTGAGCTGTACCTGAGCGGGGCAGGGTGGAAGGAGATCGCCCACAGGTTGAACCACGCGGGAGTCCCCGCACCCCGACCCCGCGCCCTAAAGGGTAAGACTCCTTCGTGGTCGCCCTCTGCCATGCGGGTGATCCTGTTCAACCCCATCTACCGCGGCACGCTCGTGTGGAATCGCAGCGAGTGGATCAAGGACCATGAAACGAAGAGGCGTCGCCGCCACGAGCGGCCGGAAGCGGAGTGGATCCGGCGCGAAACGCCCGAGCTGCGCATCGTCTCCGACGAGGTCGCTACGGCGGTCGCAGTAGAGCAGAAGCGCCGGGCCGCTCCCTACGTGCGCACGCCGGATGGACGCCGCCTGGCGACGCACACCGCGCGCACCGCGCCGCGCAAACATCTGCTAGCGGGCTTTCTTGAGTGGGGGGTGTGCGGCGGGAGTTTCCACGCGCTCAGCCGACCTGAGCGCTACGGGTGCGCGTGGCACAGGGCTCGAGGGCCTAGCGTCTGCGCCAGCACGCTGGCCGTGCGGCGCACCGCCTTGGAAGGGGCTGTGCTGAGGGCGATCCAGGAGCACGTCTTGAGCCCGGACACCGTGGCCTACATCGTCGAGATGGCCTTCGCCGCCTTGGCCGCGCACGAGCAGAGGGGCCAGGCCGACCCCAGCCGGCTGCGGGAGATCGACCGCGAGCTTGCGAACCTCGTTCGGCTCGCCGCAGCCACAGGAGACATCCCCGAGGTAGCGAGCGCGATCGCCGCGCTGAAAGCCGAGGCCGCCGCACTGCGGCCTGCCGCTCGGCCGGGCACACAGGTCACCAAGGCCCTACGCCGTCGGATCATCGAGGAGGCTTGGCAGCTCCGCGCCGCGTTCGACGCTGCGCCCGACGAGGCCCGGGCCGCACTGCGGGCCCTCTTGGGTGAGCAGCGGAGGCGGGTCGCGGCCGACCAGCGGCACGGCTGGCGCGTGGAAGGGCTCTTCGAGGTGCCCCTAATTGGANNTAACGAAGTGGTAGCGGGGGGGCGCTACGTCCGGGACGAGCCGGTCCTCACGGACGAGTACGCAGCGCTCCCGTGGGCCGCATGATCCGCCGACCGACCCCCTGTGTCAGCGAGGAGCGCCCGGCTGTAAACTAAAAATCCCTGTCTTTTCAACGACTACCCGTCTTGGCGAGGGCCGAGGACGAGACCCTCCCCGAGAACGATGGTAG
>DOUU01000168.1 GCA_003520425.1 Deltaproteobacteria bacterium | reverse complement strand
TCCGCGCCTTTGTGGACGAGCACAAAGGGGCGGCCGTCGTGACCTACATCAACTCCTCGGCCGAAGTGAAGGCGATGAGCGATCTCATCTGCACCTCCTCGAATGCCGTGAAGATGGTGCAGCATTTCGCGGGTCGGCCGGTCATCTTCGCCCCCGACCGCCATCTCGGGCGCTGGGTCGCGCAGCAGGCCAAGCGGCCGGACCTGATCCTCTGGCAGGGAAGCTGCATCGTCCACGAGCTTTTCAGCGCGAAGAAGCTCGCGGAGCTCAAGGTGAAGCACCCCGATGCAGAGGTGCTCGCCCACCCTGAATGCGACGACGCCGTCCTTTCCCAGGCCGACTACATCGGATCGACCAGCGGCATCATCGATCGAGCGGTGAAGTCGCCGGCCAAGACGCTCATCATCGCAACCGAGGATGGTGTGTTCCACCAGATCGCCCTGCGCGTGCCTGAAAAGACGCTCCTCCAGGCACCCGGCCAGGACGAGAGCTGCGCGTGCAACCGCTGCCCCTACATGAGGCTCAACACGCTCGAGAAGCTGTACCTGTGCCTGCGTGACCTCGCGCCCACCGTCTCTGTTCCCGAGCCCGTGCGCGTGCGTGCCCTGCGGCCCATCGAACTCATGCTTCAGCTCTCGGCGTGATCCGGGCCGCCCGCGCGTGGCGGGTGGCCGCCGCGCTTGGCGCGCTCGCGCTCGCGGGCTGCGCGACCTCCCTCGTCTCGGACACGGGCGTTCAGCCGACGGAGTACCAGAGGCTCGTCGCGCGCACGGTCGCGGTGCGGGGGCTCCCTTTGCGCGAGCCCGTTCCCGCGCGCGTCATCGACCAGGCGCAGGTTCCGGCGGTGCTGCGGACGACCCTCGAGGCGGGCCTCAGCCCGGAAGAGATTGCGGCCTACCAGGATGCGCTCGTCGCGGTGGGCCTGTGGCCGGAAGGGCCGGGCATCGTCGATGAATACCTCTCGGTGGCAAAGGAGGAGGTGATCGGATTCTACGTGCCGCAGGATCGGGTGCTCTACATCGTGCGCGACGCAAACATTCCCTTCTGGGGAAAGGTGCTCTCTCTCTTCGCGCGACACGACACGGTTCGAGAGATCGTGATCGGGCATGAGCTCATCCACGCCCTCCAGCACCAGAACTTTCCCGATCTCGTGGAGCATGACCGCTTTCTGAAGGACCAGGACGATCTCGGCAGCGCGCTCGAGGCCACGATCGAAGGCGACGCGACGTTCTTCAGCCTCGAGGTTCCCGATCCTCCCATTCCGCCGTCGGACCCAACGGCGTTCCGAGAGGACATGGAGCGCGACGCTCGCGGGCGCTCCGAGGGCGCGCTCGCGGGTGCGCCGGCCCTGCTGCGCGAGGGCCTCTACTTCCCCTACGCATGGGGCTACGCCCTCTCCTTTGGAGAGCACGGGGCGCTGCTCTTCGATCCGCCGGTCTCGACCGAGCAGGTCATGCACCCCGAACGTCGACACGAGCCCTTCGTGGCGCTCGACCTGGGCGCCGGCCGAAGCCTCCTTCCCGCAGAGTGCAAGTTTGTGCACGAGAACGGGGTGGGGGAGTTTGGGCTCTCGGTCCTCTTGAAGGACCTCGCGCCACGCGAGATGCCTCCCGATCGTTCGGCCTGGGAGGGATGGAACGGGGATCGCTACCTCGTGGCGCGCTGCGACGGCCATCGCGAGTTCCTTTGGCTCACACTCTGGGACAGCGAGCGGGATGCGAGCGAGTTCGAGGCGGCGTATTGGAACGTGACCGGGAGCCTCTGCGCAAGGGCCGGCTACCCCGTGCCGCCCTCCCTCACGCGGCGCGGCTCCGAGGTGCTCGTCGTGACGCCCGGCCTTGCAAAGGTCGCCGATGCCATCGTTTCCAAAGCCCGCCGCGGGCGGGTCTCCACCCTTCGCGAGGTGCTGGAGTTCTACGGGGAGCCCATTATCGGCACTCCGGGCACAAACGCGCCCTGAGGGCGCTGCCGCGCGGCGAACCCTTCTTGGCTCTTGGGCCTTTAAGGGCCTGGCGCTGCCGGGCAGACGATGCTCGAATCGTCGGGCGTAAATGGCGGCTGCGCGGGAGTGGGGCGCGGATCGCCAGGCAAGAGAACCCCGCAGTTCGTGCACTGGACGTTCGTCCAGGCGCTCGTCCCGTCGCGCATGGCCGTCACCCAGTCGACGAGGAGGGGGACGCCGCCCGTCGTGTCCGTATACACCTTGTTGCTGCCCCACATCGTGTGCATCGAGCCCGTGCCGATGTAGTAGCGGTAGTTCGGAGCGGCGGCCGCCGCGGCCGCGGTCTGCTGCTCCATCGCGTCATGCCAGGCGCAGCTCGCATGCCACCAGTCGAGCCACGCAAGGACGTTCCCGGGGTTCAGCATGATGTTGTAGAAGCCGGTTTGGCCTCCCAGTCCTCCGTCATATGCGGTCGCGTAGTTCGCGAAGCGGCTCTCGGGATAGAAGAGCGCCGGGATCGTCCAGAGCTCCTTTGGATCGGTCTGGGCGGTCCAGCCCGGGATCCAATTCGGGAAGGTGGCTGTGATTCCCCACTTGGGGAAGTCGTTCTGCTGAAAGTCCTGTGTCACGATCCCGTTGCCCGCATCGCCGAGCGTGGCAAACCTGGCTGAAGGGTAGACACGTTCCTGAAAGTAGACTGACCCCAGAAGGGAGCCGTACGCCCCGGCGCTCGATCCAGTCACGAAAACCTCGTCGGGATCCACGAAATGCTCTCGGGCGAACTTCTCCGCAACCTGCGCGTTCACGAAACCCTTGTGCTGGATGGTGACCGGAGGAGAGTTTGGAGCGGTATACACCACGGTATTATCACCCCAATGAATGTCGCCGGTGCAGTAGGGGACGAAGACCGCATTCCAGTCTCGGAACGGGCTCTCCGGGTTTGAGTAGTCGAAAAGACCCGTGGTTGCATTGCTGGGATCATCCTTGGCGCCTACGGTTTGCGCGTAGGTCGGAAAAACAGCGCAGGTGAAGTAGTCCCAGCACGCGCCACCGCCTTCATAGTAGACGATGAGCTTGTTCACCGTCCCGCGCTTCACGAAGTAGACCCAGGGCGTGCCTCCCGCGCAGGTTGGCTCAAGGGTCTGGCCGAGATAGGGGACCTGCGGGTCGGGGCTCACCATGGTCCAGCTCGTCGAGACATTCGGCGACACGATCGCTGCATCGATCGCGTCCTCGGCAAGCGCCTTCACGCCCGCCTTGAGAGACTTGAGGGATGCGTCGGTGCCGTCGTCCTTGTCGAAGGAGGCCTCGAGCTCGTGGAGCGCCCGTCGGCGCTCGCGCTCGAGCTCGCGGGTGTTTCGCTCCTTGAAGCGCTCCAAGAGGTGGCGGCTCTCCGCCAAGATGAGCCCAGAGCAGGCCTTTGCGACGGCACCTAGCAGGTGGAGCTCCTCCCCGTGAATCCTGCCCTTCCCGCTCGCAGTTGCGAGGGCGGCCGCGAGGCCTTGGGCGCCGTCTTCAAGGAGGGTCTCCATCTCTTGGCTCGTCACGGTGGTCTGCACGCAATCGACGCCGGCCGCGGACGAATCGGTCTCCGCCTTTTGCCAGGCGTTGGCAAGATCTTGAGTGACCTCGCTCACCCGCTCGTCGAACTCGCGGGGATCGCGTGAGCGCTCGCTCTCGGCGAGGACGAGGTCCTGGCACGCGTCTGCAGCGGCCGCGAGCTTGCGGGCGACGCAGCGATCGGTGGGATAGACCGGCTGGGACGGATGCACGGCCGACCCGGCGAAGGCAGTTGTGGAGAGCGCAAGAGTTGCGCCGATCAGGGCGAGCCGGCCGATCCACAGACGAAAAGCAGGCTGAGCAGGCATCGATCCCACCTCCACGGAGCTTCAGCACCCACCCTGCCGGCTCGGTTGGGCTCAAGCCTGCGCGGATCGCCGCACGGGGTCAAGCATTCTTTGCGGCGTGATAGGGTGTGGATGGCCCGGCGCCGGACCGGCTCCGGCGCTTCGCCTGCCCTGCTTGGGAGGCGCCATGCCGCTCTTCATCCTCTTTGGAGGCGAAATCTTCCTCATCGTCGCGGTGGTGCGCGTCGCGGTCTGGGTCCTCCGGGGCTGGCGCGACTTCGACGCGGGTCCGCCTAACGGTCCGCCAGGGCCCAAGGGAGGTCTCCCCCTCGCGCGCCCGCAGCTTGTGCTCTTGCGCGGAGGCCACACGAGGGCTCTGCGTCCCTTGCGGCGCGCGGGCGTGCGGCGCCCTCGGCATCCCTGGCGTAAGGTGAGGACGATCGGTGCCTCGGCGCGGGAATCGAAGGACATGCGTGGAGCCTGGGGTCACTCCTCTCCGCGCGGGCGGAGAGGAGGGACATGAAGAGCGCCACTGCGCGAAGGCTCGCGCCGCTCGTACTACTTGTCTTCGTCGTCGGCGGCTGTGCCGAGCTCGGGGAAAAGATCCAGGACAATCCGAAGGCCGTCCTCGGGAGCGTGGGTGGCGCGGCCGCCGGCGGCCTCATCGCCGCGGCTGCGGGCGGAGGCGCGGGCTGGATCGTCGGCGGAGCCCTCCTCGGCGGCCTTCTCGGCGGGTATATCGGCAACCGCCTCGACGCTCGCGACAAGCGCATGGCGGCGGAAGCCGCGGCGAGGGCCTTCGAGAACAACCGGGTCGGACAGGCGTCGGTCTGGAACAATCCCGACAGCGGAAACTCAGGCTCGATTACGCCCACGAAGACCTACCAGCTTGCGAACGGGCAATACTGCAGGCACTACGAGCAGACCATCAAGATCGGTGGTGAGCCCCACCAGACCTACGGCACGGCCTGCCGTCAAGCCGACGGCAGCTGGAAGATCCAGAGCTAGCGGCCGTCGAAGGAGTCCCTGCCATGCGATCTGTACTCGTCCTGATTGCGCTCGCCCTCCTGCTCGCGGCGCCCGCCGGTCGCGCCCAGGAGCAGGGCTCCTACGACGTGAGAAAGGCATTCGCCGAGACGGACGAGAACGGCGACGGCGTGATCGATCGCGCCGAGTTCATCGATCGCACGGTCGAGGTCTTCTACGCCGCCGACGCCAACAAGGACGGCTACCTAAGCCCGGAGGAGTTCGAGCATGGGGTGATCGTTCCCAAGGACTTTACCCATGCGGATCGCAATGGAGATGGACGCGTCTCGCTCTCGGAGTTCCTGTGGGTGCGCAACGCCCTCTTCGATGAAGTCGACACGAACGGGGACGGCGTGCTCTCGCTCGACGAAGTCGTGAGCGCGTACGAGAAGAAGGCGAATAAATGATCAGGCAGGGCTCCGGGCTCGCCGTGCTCTCACTCACCCTCGGGGTTGCCGGATCGATGGGCTGTCCGTCCGCCTACGAGCGTACCTACAACCGCGAGACCCAGCGCCTGGAGACCCAGCAGAAGGAGGAGACGGAGCAAGAGCGCGCGGCCCACGCGGAGGCGCAGAAGTACGCGGCGGTCGCGTACTTCGACGTGGGGAGCGCCGAGCTTCGGCCGGCGAGCCAGCGCGAGCTCGACTGGTTCGTGAAGCAGATGGAGCCCTACCCGAAAGCCGTGATCGAGGTGAATGGCTTCGCCGACAGCACGGGCGGAGAGGCCACGAACCAGGCGCTCTCGAAGGAACGCGCGGACACGGTCGCGAATTACCTCGAGTCGAAGGGGATTGAGAGCTCCCGCATTGTGACGCAGGCCTTCTCCACGCAGTTTCCCGCGGCTTCGAATGAGAGCACGCAAGGCCGCAGGAACAACCGGCGTGTCGAGGTGACGGTCCGCTAGCCAGCAGGGCTTCGCCGGGTGTGGGCCCGGGTGCCATCCGGCGGGGGCCTAAAAGCCGTACGCCTTCGCGAGCTCGGGGTCCTTCTTTGCCAGCATTTGAGCAAGCGAGACCATCACCTTGCACTGCTTCCAGGTGGCGTCGTCCTGCATCTTGCCGTCGAGCATGAGAAC
>DOUU01000399.1 GCA_003520425.1 Deltaproteobacteria bacterium | reverse complement strand
GCGACCCAGATCGGGGGATGGGGCTTCTGGATGGGCTTCGGCACGACGTTGCGCCGGGGAATCCGGAAATATTTTCCGTCGTGTGAAAACTCCTCCGTGGACCACATCCGCGGAATCATCTCGAGCGCCTCTTGCCACATCTCCCGCGTCTCATCGGGGGCGACCTCGAAGCCCTCCTGCTCATAGGCGCTCGAGCGGCCGGTGCCGAACTCCACACGCCCATTCGAGACGATATCGAGGGCGCCGATGCGCTCGGCCACGCGGATCGGATGGTTGAATGGATAGGGCAAAAGCGTCACCGCGTGGCCCACGCGAATCCGTTGCGTGCGCTGCGCCACCGCGGCCAAGAAAACTTCTGGAGCCGAAGAATGTGCAAACTCAGTGAGAAAGTGGTGCTCGACAGCCCAGGCCGTGGAAAAGCCCATGCGGTCGGCAAGCTCGATCTGCTCCATGGCCTCCCAGTACGCACGATACTCGCTCCGCTCGTCGTGAGGCTTCGGGATCTGGATCTCGTAGAGAAGGTCGATCTTCAAGAGGGCACCTCGGCGCCAATCTTACGCTTCGTCAGATCATCTTACGCCTCGTCAGATTTTGAAGGCAATAGATCGGGCCGGGCGCGAGAGCCAGTACGCTCGGCGGGCGATGTGGGAGAGCCTGGCCCTGGCGCACAAACGCAGCCGAGACCTCGAGTGCGTGGGCGTGCGCCTGGGGCTCCACGAATGGGGTTATCCCGAGCGCCCCCCCGTCGTGCTGTGCCACGGCATGCTCGACCACGGGCGCGGTTTCGATACGCTGGCGCCGCTTCTCGCGACGCGATTCCGCGTCATCTCGATCGCTGCCCGCGGCCACGGGGACTCGGGTTGGCCGACGCCTACGCCTGGTTCGTGGACGTGGCCGACATTGCCAATGTGCTCCGCTCGCTCGGAGGCCTGCGCACCTGGCCGGACACAGCATGGGAGGAGGGCAGGCGACGGATGCAGCGGCCCTCTACCCGGACCTCGTGCGCCAGGTCGTGAACATCGACGGCTTCGGTCGTGATTCGCGGACTTCCTCGATCGGCGTCGCGCAGGCGAGGAGCGGGCGTGGCGGCCCTATTCGAGCCTCGACGACCTAGTCGCCCGGCGCCGGCGCATGAACCCGCGGCTCTCGGAAGAGTGGCTGCGCTACTTCCTCCTCCACGCCGCCCGGGAGGTCGAGGGCGGCTGGGTCTGGAAGGTGGATCCGCTCGCTGCGGGCGGCTTCGGGCCCTTCAAGCCGGAATGGATCGGGCCCGGCTGGCGCAGGCTCCAGGCCCCCCTCCTGGCCGTGATCGGCTCCGAGCCGGATAGCGGGGGACCTCTGCCTGATTCGCTCTTGCAGGAGTGCCTGGGCCACGTCCCCCGGCTCGAGCGGGTGACCGTCCAAGCCGCCGGCCATTTCGTCCATATGGAGCGCCCGGCGGAGCCAGCGGAGCTCTTGCTCGGGTGGCGGCGCAGGAGTTGCGCCACGGGCGGGTGAGACTTGCGCTCCACCCGCTGCACGCCCGCTCCGCGCTCGCGCTGCTGCACTTGCACGCGCTCTACGGCAGTGCCGCGCGTCTGGCCGCCCCGCCCGTCGACTGGCCCGGGGCGGCTTTTACCGTCGAGTTTTGCGGCCACGGAGAGGGTCCAGCTGGATCGCGGGCGGTGCCTACACGCCCGAACTTTTGGCGGGCGATGGGGACGCAGCCTTGGCCCAGGTCGGCCCTGCGTGCCTCGCGGGCGAGGGGATCGGAGCCTACGTGGCGCTCCTTCTCGCCGGCGCACGGCCCGAACTCGTGCCCGCAGCCCTCTTGCTCCCGAGCGCCGGCCTCGAAGGCGGCGGGTCGCTCCCCGACGCCTCGGGGCGCGTGGATCCAGAGTGGGCGCATCATGCCTCCTGGCCCAGCGCGGCGCGAGCTCTCCGAGGAGAAGCCGACCCGCTGGTGTGTGCGCTCGAGTGCGACGTCCGCCCCATCGACTACGCCGGAGCATTCGCGGCGCGTGCGCGGCGCCTCATGCTGGCCGAAGACGGCGGCGTGCGGCCCGCCGGTGGGAGGCGCTGGCGCGCAGCAGGAGCGCCGAGCGCGTGGCGATCGGTGAAGCATGGCGCGCGCTCAAGGGGGCGGCAGGCCGCCGCCCGGCGCCCGTTCTTGCTTAGGCCTGTCCTACCTGGGAGCGGCCACACGAGGGAGATGGATACGGAGCGTGGTCCCCTTGTCGAGCTCGCTATCCACCTCGATCGCGCCGCCACAGTCACTCACGATCTGGTAGACGATGGAGAGACCGAGGCCCGTTCCCTGGTCCCGCAGCTTCGTGGTGAAGAACGGTTCAAAAATCCGCGCGCGCGTCGCCGCATCCATGCCGACGCCCGTATCGATCACCTCGAGGAGCAGGTGGTCGCGTGAGGCGCCGAGCTCTCCGGATGGCGAGGCCTCACTGACCCGCAGGGTGATCGTCCCCCCTTGAGGCATCGCGTCGCGCGCGTTCACGGCCAGATTCATGANNCATCGCGTCGCGCGCGTTCACCACGAGATTCACGAGCAGGCGCTCGAGCTGAGATTGGTCCATGAAGACAAAGCCCACTGCGGCGCCGCCCACAAGCTCAACTCGATGTGCGGGTCCCGCAACCGTTCGCAGGATGCCAAGGATTCCCTCTACGCCCCTCGCGAGATCAAACACGCGTGGCGCCCGTGGTGTTCGTCGCGCCAGTTGGAGGAGCTCCCGCGTGAGCTCTACGCTGCGATTGCCCGCCTCGAGGATTTGACGGGCCTGCTCCGCAACCTGAGGAGTCACTTCGGCATTGCGCGCGATATGGTGGGCATTCGC
>DOUU01000319.1 GCA_003520425.1 Deltaproteobacteria bacterium | reverse complement strand
GGAAGGCATCGCCCACCACCGCTTCGACGCCGCCCACGACGCTCGAGCCGCCGCCGTAGGGGATGGCCGCCACGCGGGAGCGCGCACAAAAGTCGAGCAGCGCCACCACGTCTTCCTCGTTTCGGGGAAACGCGACGATGTCCGGTGGATGTTCAAAGTGGCGGTCGTAGGCCCGAACGAGATCGCGGAAGGACTTGCCGTAGCAATGGGCCGCGCGGTCGTAGGCCGCGCTCGAGCACAGGGGGGCGAGTGCCGGGGGAGGCGCAAGGCGGGGCGGCGGGAGCGCGACCTCTTCGAGCGTGGGCGGCGGGCGAAAGTCGAGCTGCGTGCCCGGAAAGCGGCCTTCGAGGCCGCGCGCGATTCCCGCCGTCTGGTCGGCCGAGGGCCCGGNNGCCCTCGAGCCCCCAGCCCCAGAACTTGCGTCGCACCGCCGCCTTCACGCGCGTCCGGGCGCAAGGGCCTCGAGCAGCCGCAGGTCCGGCCCGGGTTGCCCGTCGGGACGAAAGGGCTGGATGCAGACGTGATCCGCCCCCGCATCGAGATGCGCTTTCACACGGGAAGCGATCGCCTTCTCGTCCCCCCAACACACAATCGCGTCAACCAGCCGGTCGCTCCCTCCATTTTGGAAGTCGTCATCGCCGTATCCGAGCCAGCGCAAGTTGTTCTGGTAGTTGGGAAGGCCGAGATAGACCTTTATCTGATTCCGGGCGACGGCGCGCGCCTTGCTCGCGTCGGTCTCGCGCAAGACCATCTGCTCCGGCGCGAGCCAAGGCCCCGGGCCGAGGATCCGCCGCGCGCGCGCGGTGTGCTCGGGCGGGACAAGGTAGGGGTGGGCGCCGTGCGCGAGCTCCTTCGCGAGCTCGAGCATGCGGGTGCGCAGAGCGGCCAGCACCACCGGCGGCTCCGACGGCGGCGCGGGCGCGAGGTAGGGCTTGCCCTTCATGGCTTCGAGGTAGGCGCGCATCGTGGAGACCGGCTTGCCGTAGACGTGCTTGCGCACGCCGGCGACAAGATGCGCATGGGACACGCCGATCCCGAGCACAAAGCGGCCGCCCGTGAGCTCGCCGAGTGTCATTCGCAGCGCATGCATGGTCATGGGATCGCGGGCGTAGATGTTCGCAATGCCCGTCGCGAAGACGAGGCGCGAGGTGTTTGCGGAAAGGAATCCGACAAGCGCGAAGGGGTCGCGCCCCACCGCTTCTGGCAGCCACAGCATCGAGTAACCCAAGGCCTCGATCTTGCACGCGAACTCGGCGGCTTCGGGCGCCGTNNTCGATCTTGCGCGCGAACTCGGCGGCTTCGGCCGCTCCGAGCATGTCAAGCCAGGTCCACACGCCAAGCTTGCCAAGCTGCGAAAGCCCCATCGCGTTCCTCCTCGCGAGCCTTGAGCCAGCCGCAGCGTAACCTATCGTCGCGTGCGTGGGGTGGCCGCGGGCTTTGCGCGCAGCTCGAAAAGGGCGGCTTTTCCCGCTTGTGCTCGTGGCCGCGGCCGGCCTCGTCGGGGCGCCCGCGGGCTGGCTCGCCACGGACCGTCTCGAGCGGAACAACGACTTCTGCAACGCGTGCCATCTCGCCCCGAGCCGTCCCCTCCACAGCGAGATCCGCGAGAGCTTCGATGGGCGCCCTGCGGCTTCGCTGGCCGCGGCCCACGCGGCGGCTGGCGTTCGCGGACGTGAGGACCCGAGATTTCGCTGCATCGACTGCCACGGGGGAAGCGGGCCCCTTGGCCGCGCGCGTGTGAAGGCGCTCGCGGCTAAGGACGCGCTCTTCTACGCGGTAGGCCGCTTCGACGAGCCGCGGGCCATGCGCTTTCCGCTCTGGGACTCGGATTGTGTGAAGTGCCACGCCCGATTCGACGAATCCCTACGCCGCGCGCCGAGCGACGCGGGCGCGCCGCCCTTTCATGCCCTGCCGGTTCACAACAGCAGCCTCGGCCTGGCCTGCGTCGAGTGCCATACCGCGCATGAAGTCGGCACCGCAAAAGATGCCTACTTTCTCGACGCAGACCATCTGCGCAGCCAGTGCGCGCGCTGTCACTCCGAGTTCGCGGGCCCGTGAGCTACCCACCCCGGGTGTGCATCTCGAGATGGGGATCGCCTCTGAGCTCGATCGGGGCGACGAGCCGCCGTGCGCGCTCGGTCGCCGCGAGGTGCAGCCGCTCTTCGGCGCCGCGGTCGGCCCGGCTCCGCCACGCGTCGGCAATGAGGGCGGAGAGCCCTTCGGCGGTCGCACCTTGTCGCAGGGGTCCCCGCAGGTCGGTCCCGCTGCGCGCATAGAGGCAGCGGTACCAGATTCCATCGGCCGTGAGCCGACTGCGGTCGCAGGTGGAACAGAACGGCGCCGTCGTGGAGGCGATGATGCCAAAGATGGTCCCATCCCGGAGAGCGAAGCGCTCGGCGGGCGCGCTACTCCGCTCGGGCAAGGCTTCGATCCGCCCATAGCGCGCTTCGAGCCGGTCCAGGATCTCGCGGCGCGGGACGACCCGCTCCATCGACCAGCGCGTGGCGCCGCCAACGTCCATGTACTCGATGAAGCGCACCTCGCCGCCCACTTCCCTTGCGTACTCGAGAAGGGCGTCGATCTCGTCGTCGTTCGTGCCTCGGATGATGACGCTGTCGAGCTTGAGGGGGCCTCTCCCGTGCGCCTCGCCGGCGCGCTGCGCGGCGGCGATCCCGGCCCGCACCCGGTCGAGGTCGTCGCGCCGCGTGAGGGCTGCGAATCGCTCGCGCGTAAGGGTGTCGAGGCTCACGCTCACGCGGTCGAGCCCAGCCGCGAACAGCGGCTCCGCGAACTCCTCCAGCAGCACTCCGTTGGTCGTGAGGGCGAGCTCGCGCAGGCCGGGTTTGGCCGCGAGCAAAGCGACGAGCTGGGGCAGCCCGCGCCGAAGCAGCGGCTCTCCGCCGGTGAGCCGCAGCCTCTCGACGCCGAGTCCGATGAACGCGTCGACCAAGACCGAAAGCTCCTCGAAGCGCAGGAACTGCTCGCGCGGGAGCCAGACGTACTCCTGTTCGGGCATGCAGTACGCGCAGCGGAGGTTGCAGCGGTCGGTTACAGAAAGGCGCAGATTGCGCAGAGCTCGGGAGAAGCGGTCGACAAGGAGCCGCGCCTCGCCGCTCGGGGCCACCATGGCCCAAGCTTACAGCGCACGGCGAGCCGATTCCCATCGTCCGCCCGGCGGGCGGCGTGCTAGAAAGGCGCGCAACGAGGAGGGGAAACCATGGCTGCACGATTTCTTGTTCGCCTCGCAGGGATCGCGGTCGTTTGCATCCCGGGCCTTGCGCGGGCCTACCCCGGCGGTACGCCCGACTACCAGACCGACGCAGCTCCGTACTGCGCGGCCTGCCACTCGTCGGTCACGACTTCCGAGCTCGAGGGCGCGCCGGGCGACCGGGCCACCAAGGAGCTCGTCGCGAACAAACACATCGCCCAGATCCTGGCCGGGGCACCCAACACCGGATATGCCGAACTCAGCGAAACCGAGCGCCAGGCGCTCGCCGACCAGATCCGCGCGATTGATGCGGCGAGCAAGGTGCGGATCCAAGTCCCCGCCCAGGTCTCCCCGGGCCAGGTCTTCGAGGTCGAGGTCACCTTTACAGGAGGAGACGGCCCGGTGGCAGGCCTTGCCCTCGTCGATGCGGCGCACCGCTGGTACGCGCGTCCGGCAAGCTCGGCGGGCTGGCAGATCGTCGACGTGCCGATCGTCCGGTCCGGTGTGATGGGCTCCCCGGACGATCCGACGAAGCCTGCGGATCCCCTTCAGCTCACCTGGCTGGACAAGCGGCCGGCGGCTCTCGGGCGCAACCTCTCCTACGTGAACGTCGGAGGCATCAAGTCAAGCGTCGACAGACAGTCCTACGCCACAGGCAGCGTGCTTTGGAAAGTGAAGGCTCCCGCCCAGCCGGGGACCTACCCCCTCGCAGCCGCGTACTTCTACGGCACGGAACTCGCGACGCCCCTCGGCTACAAGGTGGATCCCAAGGATCCGCTCAAGCGTGCCGCGCCGCGGGGCGGATTCACAGGAGCCTCGGGTCGCGTGGTGTTTACCGCCCTGCAACAGATCACCGTCGCACAGTGACCCGAGGAGGGCTCTCTCTGTGACCCGTCGAGCGTGCATTTCGGGGGTGCTGGTTCTTTTGGCGGCGTGCAGCTTGGGCAAAGGTCCGGAGAAGGCGCCGGACGCGGGACCGGCGGGTGCTCCGCTGATCGCCCGCGTCAGCGCCGCGACCGCGTCGGTGGACGATGCACGCCTGCGCGGGGCCGCAAGCGAACCCGGCAACTGGCTCACCCATGGCGGCACCTACGCCGAGCAGCGCTACAGCACCCTCGACCAGATCCGGGTGGACAACGTGGGTGAGCTCGGTCTCGCCTGGAGCTTCGACACGCAGACCCATCGCGGCCTCGAGGCGACCCCCATCGTGGCGGACGGGATCCTCTACACGACAGGATCGTGGAGCATCGTCTTCGCGATCGATGCGCGATCGGGGCGTTTGCTCTGGAGCTACGACCCGCAGGTGCCCCGGGAGAAGGGCAAGGATGCCTGCTGCGACGTCGTCAATCGTGGCGTCGCACTCTACAAGGGCAAGGTCTACGTTGGCACGCTCGACGGCCGGCTGGTCGCCCTCGACGCAGCGACGGGCCAGGTCGCGTGGGAGACCCTCACGGTCGATCCCTCGCGGCCCTACACCATCACGGGTGCCCCGCGCGTCGTCGAGGGCAACGTGCTGATCGGCAACGGTGGCGCCGAGCTCGGGGTGCGAGGCTACTTGTCCGCCTACGACGCACAGACGGGCAAGCTCGCCTGGCGCTTCTACACCGTCCCCGGCGATCCCGGAAAGCCGCAGGAATCGCCGGCACTCGAGCGCGCCCTTCCGACCTGGCACGGGGACCAGTGGTGGAAGGTGGGGGGCGGCGGGACATGCTGGGACTCGATGGCCTACGACCCAGAGCTGCGCCTGCTCTACGTGGGGACGGGCAACGGGTCGCCGTGGAATCGGTATGCCCGCAGCCCCGGCGGCGGCGCGAACCTCTACCTCTCGTCCATTCTGGCCCTGCGCCCCGACACGGGAGAGCTCGTCTGGTACTACCAGGAGACGCCGGGCGACTCCTGGGACTACACCGCGACGCAGCACATCATCCTGGCCGACCTGACGATCCAGGGAGCGCCCCGCAAGGTGCTGCTCCACGCACCGAAGAATGGCTTCTTCTATGTGCTCGATCGCGTGAGCGGAAAGCTTCTCTCCGCCGAAAAATACGTCGAGGTCAGCTGGGCGAAGCGGGTCGATTTGAAGACGGGAAAGCCCGTCGAGACGCCCAGCGGCCAGTACCGCGACAAGCCCGCGCTGGTCAAGCCGTCCATGTACGGCGGACACAACTGGCAGCCGATGTCGTTCAATCCNNCCGACAAGCAGTGGAGGTACACGCCGGGCCAGTGGAACACCGCGACGGACTTCTCGGGGCTCACGGAGGCTCCGCGACGCCTTGCCTCGGGTCACCTCCTGGCCTGGGATCCCGTGAAGCAGCGCGNNCTCACGACCGCCGGAAATCTCGTGTTCCAGGGCACCGCCACCGGAAAGTTCGTCGCCTATCGCGCCGACAATGGCGAAAAACTTTGGGAGGCGCCGGCCGGCACGGGGGTGATCGCCGCGCCGATCACCTACACCGTGGACGGTGAGCAGTACGTGTCGGTGATGGCGGGCTGGGGAGGGGCGTTCGCGCTGGCCGCCGGAGACGCCGCCGCGGCGGCAGGGGTGCGCAACGTGGGTCGGCTGTTGACCTTCCGGCTCGGGGGCACGGCCCGGCTTCCCNNCCCGAGCCTCCTGCCCCGCCCCAAGGCGCCGGGGCGGCGAACGCGAAGCTTCCCAAGCTCGAGGGGGAAGCCAAGCGCGGGGAGGGCCTGTACGCCACGAATTGCGCCGTCTGCCACGGGGTCGGGGCGGTGAGTGGAGGGGTGCTGCCGGATCTGCGCGAGCTGAGCGATGAGGTGAATCGGAACTTCGAGGCGATCGTGCTCGGTGGCGCGCGCGCAAAGCAAGGCATGCCGTCCTTCGCCAAACGCCTAAGCCCCGCGGACCTCGCAGCCATCCAGGCCTATCTCGCCGAGCAGCGGGCGGCGGAGCGGGCGGGGGGCGCCGAGGACGGCGCTTCCAAGAATTGAAACCTGTGGCAATGGGGTGGTCAGCGGCTGCGGGGGTGCCGCGATGACCCGCATCCCCGTGCGGGTTCGCCTTCGCCCTCTCGAGTGAGCTCGCCCGCGCTGGGGGCGCAGGAGCCACGCCCCTGGGACACGATTTCGTGGCTCGGTTCGACTCCAGACCGGAGCTCCACCCCCAATTTTCCGTTGACGGGCTCGTCTCGCTGAAAGTAATGTCACTCCCTGACATGAACGTCAGTTCCGAGCCTCGAACGGCCCCTGCCCGCAGCCGCTCCGAGAGGCGTCGCCGCCTGGTCGGTGCGGCGACCCGTCTTTTTGCGGAAAGCGGACTTCACGGGGTCACGAGCCACGACATTGCACGTGCGGCCGGCGTTGCCGCGGGCACCTTCTACCTCCACTTCGACGACAAAGAGGCGCTCTTCCGCGAGGTGGTGTTCGAGGCCGCGCTCACGCTCCGCGGCAGGCTCGAGCGCGCCGCCGCAGCCTCCCCCGACCCCGGCTTCGCGGTGCGGGCGCGCGCGGCGGAGCTGCTCGCCTTCGCCGAGGAGAACCGCAGCCTGGTCGAGCTCCTCTTCGGCCGAAACCACGAGGCCGCGGGCGTCGGCGTCGACGTGCTCGAGTTCCTGGCCGAGGAGATCGAGCGCAACCTGCGTGCGGGAGGCGGGGCGGGCCTTCTGGCCGACGGCGTGGATCCCGCCGTGGCCGCCCAGGCACTCGTCGGAATGCGCGCGCGGATTGTCGCATGGTGGGCAGAGGAGCCCGGGCGCATCCCGCGCGAGGCCGTGATCGAGAGCCTCTCGCGCATCCAGGTGAGCGGCATCTATCACCCCGGTGCCGCGGTCCCGCTTTCCCCCCGTGCCCCGCGCACGCGCTGCGGCGCACCCTCCCGCAAGGAACCCCGAAGATGAGCGACTCCATCCAGCACGATCCCATCTACGACACGGTCAGACCGACGGACTTTCAGGCGATGATCGAGGTCGATCGCTATGCCGCGCGGACGGGGGCGTTCGATCAGATCATCGCCGCCACGAACGACCATTTCTGGGATCCCATGGACCCGGCGTACCTCGATTTCCAGAAACCCTTCGATCTGCGCGAAGACACGATCTTGCCGCGGGACTTTGTCGTCGAGCTCAACTGCGCCGTCGCGGACAAGCTCGACGAGGGCCAGAGAATCGATCTCGCGAACGCGAGTGCACGCTGGATGCTCTCGGCGCTCCTCCACGGCGAGCAAGGTGCGCTCTCCTTGTCCGTCTCTCTATCCCAGCTGCTGCGCGATCCCGGGGCGCAGGAGTATGCCGCCAACCAGGCGCGCGAAGAGGCCCGCCACGTCACGGCGTTCGCGCGCTACATGCACACGCGCTTTGGCAAGCCGCTCCCGGTCGGCCAGACGCTGGGCGGCCTGCTCCACGAGCTGGTGTCGGCCGGCGAGGTCTACAAGAAGCTCGTCGGCATGCAGATGCTGGTCGAGGGTCTTGCCATGGGGGCCTTCGCGACCCTCCACTCCAGGGCGAACGACCCGCTGCTCGTGCGGATGGTTCGGCTCGTGATGACCGACGAGGCGTTCCATCACCGGTTCGGGAAGATCTGGGCGGATCGCACGGTGCCCAAGCTCTCGGCGGACGAGCACCAGAAGGTGGAGGACTGGGCCGCGAAGTGCTTCCAGACCCTGCTCTTCAACCTGGTGAACGCAGAGCAGAAGCAGGTGATCTATCAGCCCTTTGGCCTCGACTGGAGATGGGTGCGGGCCGCGGTCATGGAGTCGTTCACGGATGCCCACCGACGCCGCGCCATGACCGAGAGCACCAACATCTTCCGGGTGCTGATCAAGACCCTGCTCAAGGCCGGCATCATCACCGAGCGGACGAAGCCGCTCTATGCCGCGTGGGTCGATATGAACGAACTCGCGGGAGAGAGCGACGAAATGGTCGGCGACGCCATCGCGGAGTCCGCGATGGCGGAGCTGCGCGAGATCAACCAGGGACGACGGAAAATCGGCAGGGCGCTGCGCACCGATCGCTAGTGCGGGGACGCCAACGCGATAGCATCCCGGCGGAACCCCAAGGAGGATCCCCCATGCGAGAAGCCGTGATCGTGGCGAGCGCGCGGACGCCGCTCGCGAAGTCCGGGCGAGGCTCGTTCAACATGACTCGTCCCGACGACCTTGCCTCGTTCGCCATCCGGTCCGCCTTGGCCAAGGTGCCCGAGGTCGAGGCCGCAGAAGTCGAGGACGTGATCTTGGGCTGCGGACTGCCCGAAGGCCCCCAGGGCCACAACGTGGCGCGCGTCGCGCTCCTCGGCGCCGGCTTGCCGGCTTCCGTCCCGGGCACGACGGTGAACCGCTTCTGCTCCTCCGGGCTCCAGGCGATCGCGATGGCTGCCCACCGCATCATGGTGGACGGCTGCGACGTCGCGATCGGCGGTGGCGTGGAGTCGATCACGATGGTGCAGAACGAGAAGATGCGCGTTTCCGACATGGTGAACCCGCGGGTCGCGCAGCAGTGGCCCGGTCTCTACATGGGAATGGGGCAGACCGCCGAGGTCGTCGCCGAGCGCTACAAGATTTCCCGCGAGGACCAGGACGCCTACGCGCTCGTCTCCCAGCAGCGCACCGCCCGCGCCCAGACCGAGGGGTGGCTTAACGACATCGTGCCCATCACGGTCAGCCGCAAGGTCAAGCACAAGGACGGAACCGAGACGACCGAGGAAAACGTCCTCGTCTCGAAGGACGAGTGCAACCGCCCCGACACGACGCTCGAGGGGCTCGCGAAGCTCCCTCCCGCGTTCAAGAAGGAGGGCGGCACGGTGACCGCCGGCAATGCTTCGCAGCTCTCCGACGGAGCCTCGGCCACGCTGGTGATGTCCGCGGAGCGCGCCAAGGCTCTCGGCCTCCGGCCCCTTGGCATCTTCCGAAGCTTCCAGGTGGCGGGCTGCAACCCTGAGGAGATGGGGATCGGCCCGGTCTTCGCGGTGCCGAAGCTCCTCAAGCGGACGGGCCTTTCGCTTTCGGAGATCGACATCGTGGAGCTCAACGAAGCGTTCGCTTCGCAGCTCTTGTACTGCCAGCGCCAGCTCGACATCCCGCTCGAGAAGCTGAACCCGCTCGGGGGCTCGATCTCGATCGGCCATCCCTA
>DOUU01000452.1:410-4125 GCA_003520425.1 Deltaproteobacteria bacterium | reverse complement strand
GCACGCCGGTGCGGCACGAAGATCATTCTTGTGACAGGCAGGATCCTCGCCGAGCTGCGCGAGGTCTTTCCCGACGCGGACGAGCACTTTGATCTCATCGTCGCAGAGAACGGAGCTGTGCTGTGCGCAGCACACGTGCCCCGTCTTGTCGCACCGCCCGTCCATTTTGAACTCGACGAGGCGCTGCTGAGGCGAGGGGTTCCATTCCGTCGCGGCCAAGTCGTGTTGGCTTCCCATGGGGCGTGGGATATCCCGGTGACGGAGGAGATCCGAAAACTGGGCCTCGAGTGCCAGATCGTGCGCAACCGCGGGGAGATGATGATCCTGCCGCCGGGGGTCTCGAAAGGCTTCGGTGTGTTCCAGGCGCTGGGCGACCTTGGTGTTTCTCACCACAGTGCGATCGCGATCGGTGACGCTGAGAACGATCATTCGCTGCTTGAGACCTGTGAGCTCGGAGTGGCCGTCGGCAATGCCGTGGATGCATTGAAGAGGCACGCCGACCTTGTCTTGGAGGAGCACGCAGGCGCCGGCGTGGCTTCGTGGCTACGCGGTCCGGTCCTGCGCGGCGAGGTGCGGATCGAACCGAAACGCTGGCAGTTGGAGCTCGGCCGCTACGACGACGGCTCGCGGGCGCGCTTGGCCGCCTCCCAGATCAACCTGCTCATCACGGGCCGCAGCAAGAGCGGGAAGTCGCACCTCGCGGGCTCGATCGTGGAACAGCTGATTGGCCTTGGCTACTCGGTATGCGTGATTGACCCGGAAGGCGACTACAAGCCGATCGGGCAGCTGCGCGGTGTGCTGTGGATCGATGGAAGCGCTGGGTTCCCGGTTGCGGGCGGCATCGATCGACTCATCGAGCACCGCTTCGGCAGTGTCATCGTGGACGTCTCCCGCCTTGAGGGGCCCGCTCGGCGTGCATACCAAGCCTCTATACTCGCGCAACTTGAACGGGAGCGAGCCGGCACGGGCCTTCCCCACTGGATCGTAGTCGACGAGGCCCACGTTCCATTCGGACAGGATGCCGAAACTTCGGAGTACTTCGATCCTTCCCAGAAGGGCTACTGCTTTGTCACCTATCAGCCAGGAGAGCTGAAAGATGAGGTGTGGAAGGAGCTCGACGTTGCCTTGGCATTGCCCACAGGGCGTCGTGCTGTCCCCGCCAGCTCGCCCGATCCGATCGCCGTGATCGAGGAGATGTGGCAGAAGCCCTTCGTGCGCATCGTCGATGCCGCGCGCTTTGGCGAAGCGGTGCTGGCGCGGCGTGACGAGGTGCAGCCGCCTCGTGTTTTCACCCGTGCGCCCCGCACCAGCTCCCATGTGCGTCATTGGCACAAGTACGCGCGAGCGACGCTTCCCCAGGATCAGTCCTTCCATTTCCATGCGGAGGCGCCAGCGCCCGCGTACGATGCAGCCAATCTTGAAGATTTCCACCGGGCGCTGACAGCCTGCGCACCTAGCACGATCCGCTTCCATGCAACGCGCGCGGATTTCTCGCGATGGATCCGCCAGGTGATCCACGACGACGAGCTCAGTGCCATCGTGCAGGAGCTCGAATCAAAGGTTTCAGATGAGACGGCAGACGTAGATGTGGACGTCGCGCGCGCGGGCCTGCTGTCCGCGATTGAGAACCGCTACCTAGAATGACGG
The DNA here is from genome assembly GCA_003520425.1 of Deltaproteobacteria bacterium. GTDB lineage: Bacteria > Myxococcota_A > UBA9160 > UBA9160 > UBA9160 > UBA9160. The sequence goes on along the minus strand of DOUU01000452.1, from coordinate 2,478 downwards.
AGCCTGGCGAGAACTCATCCTGGCTGGTCGCCCTCGCGAGAAGCCAGCCATGCCCACATGGTGCGTGCCGAATCCGACCAGGAAGTGGCCGCGGGGCGAAATGCCGGGAACTGCTGCACACCGATCGGTAACCGGCGGCTCGGTGGACTGGCGCTGGGTTCGGCAGCGGACGCCCATGCGATTCCAGATACAAGCGTTCGACGAACTCCAGCGCCGGAGCTGCGCGGAGATAAGGAACGCGGAACCTATGCACGGCATCGCGTGAGGATGACGCGAGCCCAATCGATGAACCCAAGGTGCAGCCCATGATGGCATCGTGATCATCGCTATCGAGTTAGGCGCGCGACGTTCGCAAGCTTTTTTGGCTAACTCGCGGAATGATCGGTGCTAAAACTCCGTTTCTTATCGTCGTAGAAGAAGAGTTCGGCGAACCGGCCCCAACCGATGACGGCCCGCAGTGTCTTCTCTGCATCGCCTCGGGTCAGATGGTCCTCGAGCTCAGACTCGAATCTCACCCGAGGTGCGCGATGACTTTCCCGTTCATCGAGGACACGCCGGATGTGGGCGGCGAGAGGTACGAACCGGAGGAGATGTTCGCGAAAGAGCCTCTTGCGCCCTTCCGTCCCCGCTTCGGAAAAGGCGCGGCCAGCTGCGGTGAGCTTGATGGCACCATCCTTAAGCTCGGCGAACTCCAAAATGTGAAGGGCTTCGGCAGTGGGAAAAAGGTCATCGACCTCGAGGGTGAGCGGGCGCGCGAGCTTGGCGAGCTCGGCACGTCCTCTGTAGGGTGCCGAGGCCAACGCCTCGATGAGCCCGCCAATGCGATTGATCGAAACCGGCGGAAGCGGCTGCACCAGCCCGCCGTGGATCTGGCGTTGTGCTCCGATCGACTCCGTTGCGCGAGAAGTCAACGTCGAGTAGATCTCGTCCACCACGCTATGGAACGCCGGATCCAGCCGGTTTCGCGGATGGGCGAGGGCAACCGGAATGTCGGCGGCGATACGCCCAGGGTTCGACGAGAGGATGAGGATTCGATCGCACATCAGGACCGCCTCGTCGATGTTGTGTGTCACGAGCAGCATGCATTTGATTGGCAGCTGACCCTCAACCCATAGATCGAGGAAATCGGTTCGTAACGTCTCCGCCGTCAGAACATCCAGGGCCGAAAACGGCTCATCCATCAGGAGCAACGTGGGGTCGATGACAATCGCCCTTGCGAAGCCAACCCGCTGGCGCATTCCGCCGGAGAGCTCGCGAGGGTAGGCAGACTGAAACCCGTCGAGGCCGATCAGGTCGATGGCAGACAATGCCCGGCGCCGGGCCTCGTCTCGACCCAGCCCGAGTGCATCGAGGGCAGCTTCCACATTCTCGAGGACGGAGAGCCAGGGGAAGAGAGCGAACGTCTGAAATACCATGGCGACCCCCTCCGCAGGCCCCGTGAGCGGCGCCCCGCGATAGAGGAGCTCCCCCGAGCTCGGCTTGATGAGTCCGCCCGCGATGCGCAGGAGCGTCGACTTCCCCGAGCCCGAGCGACCCAGGAGGCCCAAGATCTCCCCCTGTCTCAGGGACAAGTCGATGTCCTCGAGGACGGGGAGCGGCTCCCCAGATGGCTTGGCGAAAGCCATGCAGACCTTCCGGATCTCGAGTACCGGGCGACCCGCGGTCATCTCTCCTGTCAATCGAGCCGCGTCCGCCGCTCGGCGAAGGCATAAAGGGGCCGCCAAAAGGCCCGGTTCATCAAGATGACGAGCACGGACATCACCGCGATTCCGAGGGCGATCCGAGGGTAATCGCCGGCTTCGGTCATCTCGGCAATGTAAGCGCCGAGGCCGGATGCGCTCAGCTTCGTTGGCCCCCAGCTCACCGCCTCGGAGACGATGCTCGCGTTCCACGCTCCACCCGAAGCCGTGATGGCCCCGGTTACGTAGTAGGGGAAGACCCCGGGCAGCATCACCTTCCGCCACCAGCGCCAGCCCGGAATGCGAAAGCTCGCGGCGGCCTCCCGGAAGTCACTCGGAAATGCGCTCGCCCCAGCGATCACGTTGAAGAGAATGTACCACTGCGTCCC
>DOUU01000452.1:182-383 GCA_003520425.1 Deltaproteobacteria bacterium | reverse complement strand
TGGCTGGACTTTCTCCGCGAGCCTGGGCCGCAACCCGACAGCGACGCCAATTGGAACCCAGACCACCGTCGCGAGGGCCATCAGGATAATGACGCGAAGCAACGTGACCGCGCCGTTACTTGCCGCAATGCCGACATCGTTCCACGACAGCTCGGGTGCAGCGAACTGCACGAGCTTGCAACCGACGTAAATTAAGCCGAT
>DOUU01000452.1:0-125 GCA_003520425.1 Deltaproteobacteria bacterium | reverse complement strand
CGCGCCTTAGAAGGTTCGCTCCTCGAAGCACATCGAGCAACCAGCTCCTGGGTACGATCTGAGCGGCCGTCTGCTCAAACCGAAATTTATCCGCCCACGCCACCAGCGGCCGAAAGAGCAGCTGA
>DOUU01000466.1 GCA_003520425.1 Deltaproteobacteria bacterium | reverse complement strand
AGATTTCGCAAGACAGAGCGCTCTCGCGTCCTGTAGCCTGCGCGGGCCGGCATGCGAAGGAGAGCCTATGCGCATTGGACTCCAGATTCCGAGCTTCACCTGGGCGGGATCCCCTGGTTCGATCCGGGGGAAACTGTCCGAGATCGCCCGTACCGCAGAGGATGCGGGATTTGCGAGTGTCTGGGTGATGGACCACTTCTTCCAGATNNCCACCGGTCGGGCCTGCTGAGCAGGAAATGCTCGAGGGTTACTCCGCGCTCTCGTATCTCGCCGGAGTCACCGAGCGCGTGAAGCTCGGCACCTTGGTGACTGGTGTGACCTATCGCCATCCCGGCGTGCTGGCCAAGACGGTCACCACGCTCGACATCCTCTCCGGCGGCCGCGCCTACCTTGGGATCGGCGCCGCGTGGTTCGATCGGGAACACCAGGGACTCGGGGTGCCCTTCCCGGCGCTGCGCGAGAGATTCGAGAGGCTGGAAGAGGCACTCCGCATCGTGAAGCAGTTCTGGTCGGGCCAGGCGACNNCCATTCGTGGGCAAGCACTACCAGCTGTCCGAGACGCTTGGCTCCCCACCCCCGCTTGCACGCCCGCACCCACCGATCCTGATCGGCGGGATGGGCGAGAAGAAGACGCTCCGTCTTGTCGCGCGACACGCCGATGCCTGCAACCTCTTCGCATTTGTCGGAGCCGCAGCGCTCGGCCAGAAGCTCGACGTCCTAAAGCGCCANNTAGAAGGAAGGGCGCGCATACGAAGAAATCGAGAAGACGACGCTTGGCACGGCGAACTTGGCCAAGCACAGCCCCAAGGATCTCGTGGCGCAGTTGCAGGCGCTTGGCCAGCTTGGGATCGGGCATGCGATCTTCAACTTCCCGAGTGTGGACGCGCTGACCCCGCTCACGACTTTCGGAAAGGAGGTGATCCCAGCCGTCGCCGAATTCTAGGAGTGCCCCTGCCCGCAGCGGCGGGCCGCAAGCGCAGCGACGGGTCGCCCCCGACGCGAGCGAGCGACTGCGGCGCCCTTCGCGAGAGGCGACCGCGAGCCCGCAGGCTTCGCCCGGGATTCCCCGGCAGGTGGGAACCGTGCCGCCGTCCTCGGCTACGCGGCCCAGGCAAGCTCGAGGTGATGGGGCCCGCGAATCAGGAAGGAGTCGACGTACTCGATCACCGAGCTCCGCCGCCGCAGCCTCGGCAGCTCGTCGACGAGTGCTTCGACGGCAATTCGCGCCTCGAGCCGGGCGAGCGAGGCGCCCAGGCAGTAGTGGGCACCGAGCCCGAAACCCACGTGCCCCGTCGTGTCGCGCTCGACGTCGAAGACGTCGGGATTCGGAAACTGCCGCTCGTCGCGGTTGGCCGAGCCCAGGATCGGCATCACAAATGCGTTGGGCGGTAGGGTCGTGCCGGCGATCGTGACCTCCTCGCGGGTTCGCCGGAAGAGAAACTGGATCGGCCCCTCGTAGCGGAGCGTTTCCTCGATGACGGCGGGAACCATCTCCGGCCGGCGGCGCACCGTTTCGAGTTGCTCGGGGTGCGCGAGGAGCGTGTTGACGGTGTTCCCGATCAGGTTGGTCGTGGTTTCGTTTCCCGCCACGAGAAGCAGGAGCGTGAAAGCGACGACCTCCATGGGCGTCAGCACTCCTCCATCTTCCTGCGCCGCGATGAGCGTCGTCACGAGATCTTCCGCCGGCTTCGCTCTGCGGGCCTCGATCACCTCCACCAGATAGTGACTCAGCTCCCGAATCACCTCGATGTAGCCGCTCTTCCTGAGACTCTGTCCGCGGCGAGACCCGCTCGACTGCGAGATCACGACGTCCGACCAGCGCTTGAAGTCTTCGTGACGATCCGGCTCGATACCCAGCATCTCGGCGATGATGACCGTCGGCACGGGAATCGCAAAGTCGCGCACGAGATCGAACTCCCCGTTCGCGTAGAGCCTCCTCATGCAGTCGGCCACCACTTCGCGCACGCGAGCCTCATAGGAGGCGATTCGCCGCGGTGTGAAGCCCCGGCTTACGATCTTCCTCATCACTCCGTGTTCCGGTGGGTCGACGGAGATCAGTTGGCGTGCGGTGATCATCTCGTGGGGAGTGAAGGGAAGAGCTTGTGCGATGGAAACCATGCCGGCCAGGAGCTCGGGGTCGCGCGTCGGGTCGGCACCGGGCTTGGCCGAGATGAACATCGTGCGCATCGCGTCCGACGAGAAGAGTTCGGGGTGGGTGAGGACGAAGTGGACGTCGGCGTAGCGGGAGACCGCGTAGGCACCGAGGCTCTCGATGAAGTAGACGGGCGCGCCGTCGCGCAAAGCTCGATAGAACGGGTACGGGTTCGCCCGAACCTCCGGCGAGAACGGCGTGTACGCGATGGTCATGATGACACTCCTTCAAGCTGGGCAAGCTTCGCCTTCGGCCTGTTTCGGCGCATTGCGGAATGGAACTGAAGAATCCCCCTCTCGCTCCGCGATGGATCCAAGCCGCCGCTGGGCGCGAATCCATTCTAGTTCATATCGCCTGTG
>DOUU01000198.1 GCA_003520425.1 Deltaproteobacteria bacterium | reverse complement strand
TTGGACCGCCGCCTCCGCCGGATCTTCGCGAGGCGGCCCGCCCCCGCGGCTTTTGTCGAAATTCAGCCCTCCCACCTCCTTCCGAGATGGGCGGGTACCGGCTCGGTGCGCCAAGGCAGTCCTAGGACAAGGTTCGCGGTTGGGGAAACCGGGACGGGAGAGGCGGAGCCCCGCCTCCCCGGGGGGTCCCTTCCCTCCGTCTTGCTCCAGGGGGCTCCTCGCCAGCGGCCTTGTGTTCTCGCTGCTCCTTGCGTCGGGTCCGTGCCCCCAGGCGATCGATCCGCCGTCGGACGGACAGGGCAGGCGGGGGCGGCCAGCCCTCTATCCCGGAGCCCGCTGCTGCTGCGGTGTTTGGTGTCGGTGCGGTTGTGATCGGATACGCGCTTCATCGGCGCCGGGCGAAGTAGGCGCGCGGAACGCCGGCTGCGGCTTGCCAAAAAGCGAAGTATTTCCCGGGACTCTCCAAGTCGGTATTGGAAGAGGAGCGGGTTTGCGCGCTTCTCTTGGGGTCCGGGCAATTCCGCTTTGGGCAAGGCTTCCCTTCTCGCGACGCTGGCCCACTCTGTGCCTTTGGACCTGCTCCCGCGCGCGGGCGCAAGCTATCCGCCCCAGCGCTCGCGCCAGCGATGAGCCAAGACGAGAAGCGGCGGCTGAAGCACGCGCGTCAGGCCCGCGAGGACGAAAGAACCTCCAATCACCACCACTGCGAGTGGTTTCTGGGTCTGCGCGCCGATCCCGTGGGATACGGCCGCCGGAAACAGACCGAGCATCGCCACGAGCGTCGTCATGAGCACCGGGCGGAAGCGCTGCTCGGCGGCAATCTTCGCCCCTTCCTCGACGGAGCGCCCCTCCGACCACTGGGTCTGCGCGTATGTGACCATGAGGATGGCGTCTTGGATGGCGACGCCGAAGATGGAAACGAAGCCCATCGCTGCCGACACTGAAAAGTTTATGCCTGTCAAGAGCAGGGCAAGAAGACCCCCGGCGCACGCAACGGGAATATTCAGAAGCACGACGGCGGTAAAGAGCCAGTCCTTCACCGCGCTGTAGACCAGGAAGGCGATCAGCCCGATCGTGATTGGAATGATGACGAGGAGGCGCCCCTCGGCCTGATGGAGTTCGTTGATCTCTCCCGCCCAGTCGAGCCGAGTGCCGTAGGGGATCTTCACCTTCGACGCGATCGCGGCTGAAGCCTCCCCGATCGTGCCCACGAGGTCGCGCCCCCGCACGGAGAATTTCACGGGTGCGTAACGCCGACCGTCCTCGCGGTAGATCACCGAGGGACCGTCCACGAGTTCGATCTTCGCAATCTGACCCAAAGGAATTTGCGAGCCGTCGGGCGTCGCCACGGTGATCTGGCGAATGGCATCGACCGTGCGCCGGTAAGGCTCGAGCCAGCGGACCACGACGTCGAACCTCTTCTCGCCCTCAAAGACCTGGGTCACTGTTTGACCCCCGATTGCGGCCTGAATCACGGTCTCGATGTCTCCTGTGTTGAGGCCGTAGCGGGCGGCCTCCCGGCGGTCCACGGAGATCGTGATGTCCGGCTGTCCGAGCGAGGAGAAAAGGCCGACGTCCTTAATCCCGCGAACATTGGACAGGACGTCGGACACGGCGTCTGCGATCTCGTGATTCGTGTGCAGGTCCGGGCCGACGATCTTCACGCTGTTCTCGCCCTTTACTCCGGACACCGCCTCTTCGACGTTGTCCGAGATCATCTGCGAAAAGCCGAATACGACTCCCGGAAAGGCCTGACTGAGCTCTTGCGAGAGTTGATCGGTCAGCTTCTCCTTGGTGAGTCCCGCGGGCCACGTGTCGAAGGGCTTGAGCGGCGCAAATAGCTCGATGTTGTCGAACCCCGACACATCGGTTCCATCGTCCGGGCGCCCAAGCTGTGACACCACGGTCTCGACCTCCGGGTGCTGGCGGACGATCTGTCGAATCCGGCCCACGTACTGCGCGGATTGCTCGAGCGAGACCGACTTCGGAAACGTGGCGCGGATCCAGAAGTTCCCCTCTTCGAGTTTTGGCATGAACTCGCGTCCCAGCAGCGAGAAAAAGACGACGCAAAGAACGAGGGGGCCCAGCGTGAAGACGACGGCACCCTTCGGATGCCGAAGCGCGAGATCGAACATCGGGTCGTAGATCCGATGCAGGAAGCGCATCAGCGCATTCTCGGTTTCCTCGGCGTTCACGGGGACGAACCGCACCGCGAGAACCGGCGTGAGCATGAGCGCGAGCACGGCCGCTCCGCCGATGGCGAAAGCATAGGTGTGCGCCATGGGAGCGAAGATGACGCCTGAAACGCCCGTCATGGTGAAGAGCGGCAGGAAGGTCACGAAGATAATGAGTCTCGAGAAGCCGAGAGGCCTCCCGACCTCTCCCACCGCGGCGAGAACCCGTTCCTTCATCGAACCCGTGCCGTGGGACCCGAGGTGTCGGAAGATATTTTCGACGACGATCACGGTCGAGTCGACGATGATCCCGAAGTCGACGGCACCGAGAGAGATCAGGTTCGCCGGGGTCCCGGTGGCCACCATCCCGCAGAAGGCCACGAGCAGCGACAGCGGGATGTTCACGGCCGCGATCAGCGCACCCCGGGTATTGCCCAGGAAAAATACGAGCACGATCGACACCAAGATCATGCCGAGGAGAAGATTCTCCATGACGGTGTGGGTCGTGAGCCGCACCAGCTCGCCGCGGTCGTAGTAGGGCTCGATGTCCATCCCAGGGGGCAGCAGGTGGTTTTCCCGGATGTAGTTGACGCGTTGATGAATCCCCTGGAGCGTCGGACTCGTCTCACCGCCGTAGCGCATGAGGACGATGCCCTGAACGACATCCGACTCATCATCATGGCCGACGATGCCGAGCCGCGGCCGCGCGCCTTCGACGACGTTTGCGACGTCGCGGATCCGAATCGGCACTCCCTTGACCGTCTGCACCACGGTCTGCTCGATGTCGTGGATCGATCGAAACAGACCGAGGCCGCGCACGTCGTAAGACTGCTCGCCGAGCGTCACGCGCTGGCCACCCACGTTCTGGTTTGCATTCGGGAGGGCCGCGGTGACCTGTCCGAGAGTGACGCCCTGGCCCCGCAACCGGTAGGGATCGACGTCGACGTGATACTCCTTCGTCTCGCCGCCGTAGCTCGTGACGTCGAT
>DOUU01000396.1:17256-17845 GCA_003520425.1 Deltaproteobacteria bacterium | reverse complement strand
CAGTGTATACAGATAGCTGTGCAAGGGAATGAAGAGAATGTGGTAGTTCCAAGGGTCTTGATGATGCGCGCGATGGCTGCGGGGGACAGGCAAGTCGAAGGTGCGGCCGAAGAGCACGAAGGGCTTGGCGTGCAGCACGAACACGTGGATCAGCCACTCCTGGACCGGCCAGTACAAGAAGACCACGGCCGCGGGCACCAGGTCCAAGAGCGAGAAGCCGCCGGCGCGGACGCGGCAGACGAAGGCGAGCCCAACGAGCAGCAGCAGAACCCGCGGGCTGCCGTGGCGAAGGAAAATCGGCAATGCCTCGCGCAGCGTGCGCGGGCTGTGCTCGAAGCCGACCGCCGCATGGGTTCTTGCGTCAAGTTCGCCGCCTGCGATGCGGTGGCGCAGCGGGCCGAAAACGGCGTCCGAGAATGACTGCTTGCGGACGGGCGTCAGCAAGGCCGGCGTCCTCCCCCAGGCAGCTGCAGCCTTCCGGACTCACCCCGGATTGTCAACGGGGATGCACCCTCAGGAACGGGGGCGTGCGGTCACCTACTGCGTCCGCCGCTCCCCCTGGAACACGCGCTCCAGCTGCAAGCCGGTG
>DOUU01000396.1:0-17238 GCA_003520425.1 Deltaproteobacteria bacterium | reverse complement strand
GTCTTGATGACATCCAGGTTGTGTTCGATCACGAGGACCGTGTTGCCGGCGTCGACGAGGCGCCCGAGCACGTCCAGCAGCTTCCTCACGTCGTGGAAGTGAAGGCCGGTCGTCGGCTCGTCGAGCACGTACAGGGTCCGGCCTGTCGCACGGCGGGCGAGCTCTCGCGACAGCTTGATGCGTTGTGCCTCTCCACCCGAGAGAGTCGGAGACGGTTGACCGAGGTGGAGGTACTCGAGGCCCACGTCCGCAAGCAACCGCAGAGGCGGAGCGATCGTCGGGTGCACGGCGAACAGGTCGAGGGCCTCGGCGACCGTCAGCTCGAGCACGTCTGCGATGGACCGACCCTTGTAGTGGACGGCGAGGGTGGCCGCGTTGAAGCGGCGGCCCTGGCATTCTTCGCATTTCACATACACGTCAGGCAGAAAGTGCATCTCGATCTGGCGTACGCCGTCGCCCTGGCACGCCTCGCACCGGCCACCCTTCACGTTGAAGGAGAAGCGTCCGGGCTTGTAGCCGTGTACGCGCGCATCCGGCAGCAGGGCAAAGAACTCCCGAATCGCGTCGAAGACTTTGATGTAAGTGACGGGATTGCTGCGCGGCGTCCGTCCGATCGGGCGCTGATCGATGCTGATCACCTTGTCCAGCTGCTCGGTGCCCGCAATCGCCCGATGCGCGCCAGGCCGTCGGCCCGCAGCGTGAAGCTTGCGAGCCAGGGCGGGATAGAGGATATCGTTCACCAGGGTCGATTTGCCGGCGCCCGAGACCCCCGTCACTGCCGTCAGCACACCCAGGGGGATCTCCACGTCCACGTCGGCGAGATTGTTCTCGCGGGCCCCAAGCAGCTTGAGCGCCCCGGTCGGACGGCGGCGCTCGGCGGGCACCTCGATCCGCAGGCGCCCGGAGAGATAGGCACCGGTCACCGATTCGCGGTTGCGCGCAAGGGACGACGGCGTGCCGGCGTGGACGATCCGTCCGCCGGCGACGCCGGCGCCCGGTCCGAAATCGATCACGTGATCGGCGGCGCGGATGGTCTCCTCGTCGTGTTCCACCACCACCACCGTGTTCCCGATGTCGCGCAGGCGAAAGAGGGTGTCGAGCAGGCGCCGATTGTCGCGCTGATGCAAGCCGATCGACGGCTCATCGAGGATGTAGATCACGCCCGTGAGCTCGCTCCCCACCTGGGAAGCCAGCCGAATGCGCTGCGATTCGCCGCCGGAAAGAGAGGGTCCAGCGCGGTCGAGAGACAGGTACGCCAGGCCGACGGCCGCGAGAAAATCGAGGCGGCCGCGGATCTCCTTCAGGAGCTCCGCTGCGATTTCCCGGGCCGCTCCTTCGAGCGCGAGCTCGGAGAGGAACTGGCGTGCGTCTTCGATCGTCAGCGCCGAAAGCTCGGCGATGCTCTTGCCGCCAATCCGCACGGCCGCGCTCTCGGGTCGCAGACGTACACCGGCGCATGCCGAGCATTCGGTATCCCCGAGGAACTGCGCGTACCAGCGCCTGGCGCTCTCGGAGCTCGTCTCGCGGAAGCGGCGCATGAGGCGCGGCAAGACACCTTCCCAGGTCATGACGAAGGAGGCCTTGCCGCCCTCCTTGCCCTTCCAGGTCACACGGAACTCGCGGCTCCCAGCGCCGTTCAGCAAGACCTGCCGCTGCCTCTTCGTGAGCGCCCGGATCGGCACATCGAACGGGATGCCAAGCTGCTTCAGGATTTGGGTGCGCAGGCCGCTCCAGCTCGATTTCTTTGAGATCTCCTTTCCCCACGGCTTGATCGCACCCTGATCGATGGAGAGCGACTCGTCGGGAATCACGAGCTGAGGGTCGATCTCCACCCGCGAGCCCAATCCGTTGCACTCCGAACACATGCCTTGCGGGCTGTTGAAGGAGAAGCTCTGCGGCGTAAGCTCCGGAAACGAGATCCCGCAGGCGCTGCACGCCATGCGCTCGGAGAAGACGCGGTCCTTCTGGCCCTCGACCGCGGCGATCAGCGTTCCGCCGCCGACCTTGAGCGCCGTCTCCACGGACCCCGTGACGCGAGAGACGAGACCCGATGCCACGACGATCCGGTCCACCACCGCCTCGACGTGATGCTTCCGGCGCTTGTCGAGAGCACTCAGGTCCTCGGACAGCACGACTTCGCCATCGATTCTCAGGCGCACGAAACCCGACTTGCGGGCATCGGCCAGGAGCTCACGGTGCTCGCCCTTTCGGTTCACGAGCAGCGGTGCAACCAGGGCAAGGCGTGTGCCTTGCGGCAGCGTCAGGATCTCCCGGGCGATTTGCTGGGCGGTCTGGCCGCGCACGGTGCGGCCACACTGCGGGCAATGTTGCGTGCCGACGCGCGCAAAGAGGACGCGCAGATAGTCGGAGATTTCGGTGATGGTGCCGACCGTCGATCGCGGATTGGTCCCGGTGGTCTTCTGTTCGATCGAGATCGTCGGGGAGAGGCCGCGAATCGTGTCGTATTTCGGCTTCTCCATCTGACCGAGGAACTGGCGGGCGTAGGCGGAGAGCGATTCGACATAGCGACGCTGACCTTCGGCGTACAGGGTGTCAAAGGCCAGGGAGGACTTGCCCGAGCCCGAAACGCCAGTCAGGACGACGAGCTTCTTTTTCGGGATGCGCACGTCGACGGACTGGAGGTTGTGCTCGCGAGCACCGTGGATCAGAACGTGATCGAGTTCCATGGGTGGGAGAAAAGCTTAACTTGGGCGAGGCCGTGACGGAACGAGGCCGTGCTGCCAACGCTGTGGCAGGAGGCGGGCGGACGGGGAAGTTCACGCGGGGCGTTGCGTGCCTTCCGGAGAGGCGCGGTCGCCTGGCCGACCCCCGCAGGCGATGGAATCTGCTACGCACCGCCCAAAGGAGGATGGAGCATGACCCGGCCTTCCCTCTCGCGCCCCTCGGCTTCCGCCACCTCTTTGTGGGGGGCGGCGGCCCTGACCGCGATCGCCTTCACTCTCGGGGGGGCCGGAGCGGGCGGGCCCGAGCAAGACAAGCCGTCGACCGTCCTCGTCGAGTCCGGCCGGGACGCCTACCTGCGCTATTGCGCGTCCTGCCACGGCGTCGACGCCCACGGGAAGGGTCCGGTGGCAGAGACGCTCCGCACCCCTCCACCTGACCTCACGCGCATCGCGAAACGCCGCGGCGGCAAGTTCCCCGCCGGAGAGATCGCGGCCTTCATTGACGGCCGAGCCATGGTCTCTGCCCACGGACCGCGCGAGATGCCGGTCTGGGGACGGATCCTTGGCGAGAAGATCGCAGAGGGTACGACCGAGGACGAAGTCGCGCGCGGTCGAATCGACGCCCTCGTCGCGTACCTGATGTCGATCCAAGAATGAGTCCTGCGCGGCGCCGCGTCTCCGGCGAACGAGCCTCGGAAACGGGCGGCTCGCGAGCACCTACGCGGGCGCAAAACCCGTTCCCGGCACGCCCTACTTCGTAATGTTTCCGCTCGGGATGTCGCGGAACGGCTTTTCCTTGTCCACGCGGATTTCAGGCGGCAGCCGCAGCACCCGTTCGGCGATGATGTTCTTCAGGATTTCATCCGTGCCGCCCGCAATGCGCAGGCCCGGGGCGCTCAGGTACGCCTCCTGCCAGAGCGCCTCCTGCGGCGCGAGCTCCTTGTCCGCGACCGCACCGAGTGCGCCTTGCAGCTCCACCGCGAAGGCTGCCATCTGCTGCCCGAGGGGCGCTCCCACAGCCTTTCCGATGGAGCCTTCGGGACCGGGAATCTGGCCCCTGGAGAGCGCGGACAGCGTGCGGTAGCCCGTGTACTGCAGGCCTTTTGAGCGCACATAGAAGTCGGCGAGCTTCTGCCGCACCGCCGAGTCTTCGATCGCGGGACGACCGTTGCGACGGGTTTGCTTTGCAAGGCGCAGCAGGTCCTTGAAGCGCCCCGAGCCTGTGCCCGCGCCGATCGCCACGCGCTCATTCATGAGGGTGGTGAGCGCTACGCGCCAGCCGTCTCCCACCGCGCCGAGCCGGTTGGAATCGGGCACGCGCACATTGCTGAAGAACACCTCGTTGAAGCCCGATGCGCCGTTGATCTGCTTGATGGGGCGCACCTCGATGCCCCGCGAGTGCATGTCGACGATGAAGTAGGTAAGACCCGCGTGCTTGGCTGCACTTGGGTCGGTTCGCGTCACGATCATGCCCCAGTCGCAAAAGTGCGCGCCCGTACTCCAGATCTTCTGGCCGTTCAGAAGCCAGTCGGTGCCCTCCTTGACCGCCGAGGTGCGAAGACCCGCGAGGTCGGAGCCCGCCGCGGGCTCGCTGAAGAGCTGGCACCACACCTCCTCGCCGCGCAACATGGAAGGCAGATACCTCTTTTTCTGCTCGGGCGAACCGTGGGCCATGATTGTCGGCCCCAGCATCCCGTGACCAATCGCATAGATGTTGGGCGGCACCCGGAACTTCGCCTCTTCTTGGTTGAAGATCACGCGCTGCATCGGGGTTGCATCCTGCCCCCCATACTCCTTGGGCCACGTGATGCACGCCCAGCCCGCGTCGGCCTTTTTGGCTTGCCAGGCCTTGCACCGCCGGATGGTGGCCGCGTCTTCGCGCTCGCCCATCTCATTCGGGGCCACCTTCGAAGGATCGAGCGGCTCTGCGTTCTTCTCGAGCCAGCCGCGTGCCCGCGCGCGGAAGGCTGCCTCTTCGGGTGTATCGTTAAAGTCCATCTCGGCTTCCTTTTATCGAATAAGAGGGGACTAGGCAGCGTCGCGCGATTCGAGTCGTCGGATCAGCTTTTCCCGCCACTCCGCCGCGCTTCCCAGAGCGAGGCCGAGCAGCTTCGCTCGGCGGTAGTACAGGTGGCAGTCGTATTCCCAGGTGAAGCCCACACCGCCGTGGAGCTGGATCATCTCCTCCGCCGACAGCGAAGACGCGTCGCAGGCTGCAACCCGGGCGCCGGCCGCCGCAACCGGCAGCTCTTCTGCGCTGCTGGAGAGCGCCCACGCGCCGTAGTACGCGTTGGAGCGACCGAGCTCGAGTGCACAGTACACCTCCGCCATGCGGTGCTTGAGCGCCTGAAAGGAGGCGACCGGTCGGCCGAAGGCATAGCGGTTCATGGTGAACTCGCGGGTGACCTCAAGAGCGCGCTGGGCCCCGCCCAGCTGCTCGAAGGCCATCATCACGGCCGCGCGGTCGAGCACCCGCTCGAAGATCTGAAACCCCTTGCCGGCGTCACCGAGCGGCTCCGCCGTCGCCCCCTCGAAGCGCAGGCGGGCCTGGGACCGCGAGGGGTCAAACGACTCGAGCGTGGTGCGCGTGATGCCGCTGCCTCCAAGATCCACCAAGGCAAGACATGGCGCCCCTTTCGCGTCTTTCGCGAGCACGACGCCAAGGCCCGCGATGTCGCCGTCGGCAACCGGGACTTTCTCGCCACTGAGTCGCCCGGCGTCAAAACGTGTGGAGACAAAACCGGGGTCGAGCAGATCACTGGCGCCTTCGGCGAAGGCAAACGTGCCGATCAACTCGCCCGAGCAGAGCCGAGGCAGGTACTTTTTCTTCTGGGGTTCGCTCCCAGCGAGCAGCAGCGCCTCGGTCGCCAGGTAGACCGACGAAGAGAAGGGAATCGGAGCAAGCGCTCGCCCGATTTCCTCGGCAATCAAGACGAGTTCGAGATAGCCCAGGCCCGCGCCGCCGAATTGTTCGGGCACCGCGGCGCCAAGCCACCCCATCTCCGCAGCCCCCTTCCAAAGGCCCGAGTCATAGGGCTTCGAGGATTCGAGAACGGCGCGACAGACCCCAAGGCCCGAGTGCTCGGCCAGATAGTCGCGAGCCGTCTTCTGGACGAGCTTCTGGTCCTCGGAGAATTCGAAGTTCATGCCGCGCAACTCCTCTTTGACTGGAGAGTCAACCGGGCCGCCAGTATAGAGCGTGGAAGGCCGGATGCCGCCCTCCTTCTACCGAGCCGAGCGAGCCCGTGGACGGCCGTCCTGCCAAGCGTCTTGCCGAAGGGCGGAAGGCCTGCTCTTGGTGGGGGGAGTGCGCCACGCGCAAGCCCCCTCCGCCGGTCACGAGGCGCCCGAGCTGCCGAAGGGGTGGGGCCCGCGATCCACGGGGCGGCGGCCCTCGCTTTTCCGCGGGGATCGTCTTGTTGTGGGGTCTGCGCCGGGGGGTTCCCCGGGAAAGTCGGCGGCGCAAGCCGCGCGACCAGAACGAGGCAGGCGCCCTCGATCGCCAAGCCCGTGCCATGCCACGAAAGGGCGGTGCCTGCGGGCGATGGGGCCGCTCCCGCACCGCGCTAGAGATAGGTCAGCCAGCGCTCGTACTTGCCGTCGCGGCCTGACACGACGGCGAAGAAGGCCTCTTGCAGCGCCTTCGTCACGGGCCCCCGCCTCCCCGTGCCGATCCGGCGGTGGTCGATCTCTCGGATCGGCGTCACTTCAGCCGCCGTGCCGGTGAGAAACACCTCGTCCGCCACATACAGTTCGTCCCGGGTGAGCGGCGTCTCCGTGACCTGCATGCCCTTGTCCTTCGCCAGCTCGATCACGGTCGCGCGGGTAATCCCGTCGAGGATCGTGGGCAGCGCAGGAGTCCGGATGGCACCGTCCCGCACGAGAAACAGGTTCTCGCCGCTCGCCTCGGCCACAAGCCCCTGTGTGTCGAGGAGGATCGCTTCGTCGTACCCATCGAGCAGGGCCTCTCGCTTGGCCAGAATCGAGTTCACGTAGTCGCCGCAGGTCTTGCCCTTGGTCATCTTGGCGTTCACGAAGTGGCGAGCGAAGGTCGAGACTTTGGCGCGAATTCCTTTCTCGATGCCCTCCTCACCCAGGTACTTGCCCCACGGATACGCGACCACTGCGACGCGGATCGGGTTGTCGGCGGGATTCAGACCCATGACCCCGTCGCCAATAAAGACGAGCGGTCGGATGTAGCCTTCAGACAAGTGATTCGCCCGAAGGGTCTCGAGGATTGCCCCTTCGAGCTCGGCTTGCCCGAACGGAACTTTCATGAGGTTGATGTGGGCCGAATCGAGCAGTCGCCGCACGTGTTCGCGGAGTCGGAAGACGGCCGAGCGTCCGCCCTCGGTGCGATAGCAGCGGATGCCCTCGAACACGCCGAGGCCGTAGTGCAGCGTGTGGGTAAGAACGTGAACCGTCGCGTCGGCCCAGTTCACGAGCCGACCGTCCAGCCAGATCTTCTCTCCCGTCACACGAGGGGTTGTCGCTCCCGCCATGCTTCCTCGCCGGGCTACCGGCGCAGAAGCCGCCCGATCAGCCCCTTTTCCTTCTCGCGCCTCATGTGCATGAGGCGGAGCTCGCGCAGCGCCTCCACGCAGTCGGACTTGATCTGCACGCAACGCGCAAACATCTTCTCGGCGACGTCGGCGCGGCCAGCGGCCTGGTACAAGCGGCCGAGGAAGAGGTAGGGCTTCTCGCGATCGGGCGCCAGCTTGGCTCCCTTTTTCACGTTCTCGAGCGCCTCCCTCAGCACCGCGCGGTCGTTCGGTTCCGCCAGGTACTTCGCCCATCCGAGATGGGCGTGATACTCGCCCTCCTCGGGATACAGCTTGACCGCCCACTGGAAGCATTCGACCGCTCCCAGAAAGTCGCGGCGTTTGAGCTTGACCTCGCCCTGCTGGAACTGGAGCTCCGCCTGGACCGCTCGCTGCCCCTCTTCGAGCTCGGCCGCAGCGCGCTCCCCGCGTCGCCGCTCCAGGAGATACTCGGCGCGGCGGCGCGAGTCCGAGAGCGTCTCGTGCGCCTTCGAGACCAAGCCGAAGATCTCCTCGGAAAGCCGCCGTACCGCATCGCTCGCGTTGCTGTAGCGGTCAGGGTGGGTCTTCTTCGCGAGCTCGACATACGCCCGCCGCACGCCGTCGTCCGAGACCGACTCCGGAACGCCGAGGACCTCGAAGTAGCTCTTGCCGCGAAGCCCCGCGGCCATTTGTGCCAGCTCGGCGCGCAGCACACTGTCGGCCGGATCGCTCTCGCTCGCGACGGGGCGAGGCGACCCCGAGGTCGACACAGAGGGAGGGACTGCTACGCGCTGCGCCGGCGAGGCCTCTTCCCGCAGTTCCAGCATCTCTGTGACGAGCAGTCCGTAGAGCGTGCGGCGGATGCTCTCCCCCTGATCTCCGAGGTCGCGCAGGCGCATCGTGCCATCGAGCGCGCGCAAGAGCAGCTGTTCGCCCGGGTCGAGGTCGATCTCCTGGAAGCGGTAGAAGGGGCTCTCGCCTTGTGCGACGAACAGGTACGCCCGAGCCTCGAGGAAAGCGTCCACCTCTCCGATCGGAACCCTGCCCCGCACGCCGGCGAGAATCATGTTCGCGGCGCTCTTCTCGAATGCGAGAGCGTTGCCTCCCTCGAGTCGAGCGCCCGTCTCCAAACGGAAGCGGCCGCTCTGCCACTCGAAAATCTCGAAGAGTTTCTCCTCAGCCTGCATCAGCAGCGCCTCCGCCACGTCTTCGACGGAAAGCAGCTGCATGGCCACGAGGACGTCCCCTTGGAGGCCTTCTCCGCGCTTCACGCGGCGGAGCGACTCCGCCATGTCCTCGGGCGAGATCTGCTTCATGCGGACCAGCAGATTCCCCAAGCACTCGTTCACGAGATTGGACTTGACGGCGACGGGCCGGCCGTCGCGCAGGGCAACGGACTTCTTCTTCTTGCCCGATTCAAGACGCAGGACGCCGTTGGCCCGCAGACCATGCAGATGGTGAAGCAGCGCCGGAAACGGCACGTCGCTGAGCTCGCCCGCAACCGGTTTCGAAGACACCGATCCCCCACGGCTCGCCTTCTGCGTGCGCCGCGGTCGCGCGTGCCTTGCGGTGACTTCAAGGAGTGCTTCGAGCGGGACGGGCTTCGTCAGGAACTCGGCGACGCCGAGCGCGTTCGCGCGCTCGACGTATTGCGGGGTGCGCGAGCAGCCCGAGATGAGGATCACGGGAGTCGTCGAGAGAGGCGCAGGTGCGGCGCGCAGCACCTCGAGCACGGAAAAGCCGTCGCGCTTGGGAAGCAGAAGGTCGAGCAAGACGAGGTCCGCGGGCCCCTCCCGGAGGCGACGGAGCGCCGCCTCGCCGTCGTGCGCGGTGCGGACCTCGTAACCTTCGCCGGCCAGGGTCTTCGACAGGATCTCACACAGGTTGCGGTCGTCATCGACGCACAGGACGCTAAGACCCATGCTTCCCTCCGAGCGCCTTCGCGAACGAAGCTCAAGCAGGCCGGCCCTCGCCCGCCCTCACCTGCCCGTATCGGATCGACGGCGACTGGAACTGTGCCCGTGACCACGGTCACAACGGCGAGCTTGCGTCCGCGCTGCGTGCGCGACTCCGGCAGGTTGCGCAAGACCTGCGGCTGCGTCGCCGATCGCCCATGAATGCAACCCGCGGCGGCAGGGCTTGCCGGTCAGCGCGAGAGGCCACTCAGCTTGGCGAGGGACAGTGCGTAGGGTGCCCGCGCAAGTCCCCGCTCGGTCACGACCGCGGTGACCAGGCGAGCCGGCGTGATGTCGAAGGCAGGGTGCCGCACAGGCACACCTTCGGGCACGATCGGTTGAGAAAGGATCTCTGCCACCTCGGCGCGACCGCGCTCTTCGATCGGGATCGCGTCACCGCAGGGCGTCGCGAGGTCGAGCGTCGAGATCGGAGCGGCCACATAGAAGGGTATCCCGTGCTCGCGGGCAAGCACCGCCAGGCCGTAGGTGCCGATCTTGTTGGCGACATCGCCGTTCGCGGCAATGCGGTCCGCACCGACGACGACGAGATCGATCTCCGCGCGTCTCATGAGGTGTGCGGCCATGTTGTCCGTGATCACGGTGACGGGGATGCCGTCCCGCTGAAGCTCCCATGCCGTGAGCCTCGCGCCCTGGAAAAAGGGCCGCGTCTCGTCCGCTAGCACGCGGACTTTGCGCCCCGCTTCGAAGGCCGCACGCACCACGCCGAGCGCGGTGCCGTATCCGGCAGTCGCGAGCGCTCCAGCGTTGCAGTGGGTGAGGATGGACGCCCCTTCCGGCACAAGGGGAAGCCCGGCCTGACCGATGGCCCGGCACACCCTCACATCCTCCGCGAGGATTTCCTGCGCCGCCGCGACAAGGGAGCCCCGTACGCTCTCGACCGACGCATGCGGCTCGGCCAGAGCTCGTTCCGCAAGCGCACCCATGCGTTCGAGCGCCCAGAAGAGGTTCACGGCGGTGGGGCGGGTGCGGGCGAGGCGGGTAGCCGCTGCTTCGAGATCGCTGCGCAGCGCCTCGAGGTCTTGCGCTGCGCTCAGGCAAGCCGCACGCGCGAGGCCTAGCGCTGCAGCACATCCAATCGCAGGAGCGCCGCGCACGGCCAAGCTCTCGATGGCCCGCGCGATCTCCTCGACGCTGTCAAGCGTCAGATAGACCTCCTCCCTCGGCAGCTGCCGCTGGTCGAGGAGCACAACCCCGTCCTCACTCCAACGCAATGTGAACCAGTCGCTCATTGCGATTGCTTCTTCTTGCCGCCGCCGAGCAACGTGTCCAAGGTGTTCAGCACGTCACGACCCGCGCCCTGGCCGAGCTTCTCATCGATCTTGCGCTCGAGCTTTCCGCGCTCGCGGCCGAGCGCGTAGCTCGCCGCAAATGAGGCCGCGTCCTCGGGGCGGATCGAAACCCTCGGTTCCGAGAGCGTGCCCGTCACGTGGGCCAGCGGGATCGCCCGGACGCTGGCCGAGGCCGCACTGGCTCCCTCCGTCTGCGCCGCCACGGTGGAATCCACTTCTTTGTCCATCGTGAGCTTTCCGGTCATGTCGATGCTCTGGTCGGCGAGTCCGAGCTTGCCTTGGAGATCCACCACATAGTGGCGGTAGACCATCCTGAGGTCGTCTGTCGTGGCCCGTCCATCCGCCACCACGAAGGTCCCCCCAATCGATTCGAACTCGTCCTCGTAGAAGCGTTGGAGATCCTTCCCGCCTTGCGCACGCCCAGCCGCAAGGGCGAGCTGCCCGGCGCTGCCCAGCTGGTCCAGCGTGCCGCGCAGGAGGGAGACGCCACGCAGCCGTCCGCGGCCGACGTCGACCCGCGCGGTTCCGCGCACGGTCTGAACCAGCTCGGTGCTCGGCGCGAGGGGGCCCGAGAAATCGCTCTTCAGCGTGAGAGGGCCCTCGAACACATCCTTGCGCTGGCTGAACGCGTTGACGAGCGCCTTCGAATCGACCCGGTTCGCGCCAAGCTGTGCGCGATAACGAGCCTGGGTCGCAAGGGCAGTGAGCTCGGCAGCGACAGCGAAAGGCTGGCCCGCGATGTGCACCACCAGATCGCGGGTGCGCACCGCGTCCCCTGCGAGCTCCAGGCTGCCATCGATCGTTAGGGGCGGCTTGTTCGGAAGTTGCACGTGAAGCTGGTTGAATGCGGGTGCGCCCTCGAGCTCGAGGGGCCCTGTGCCAATGGCGAGCGTCCCGGGCGCGATCTCCCCGCGCAAGCCACTGCCGCCGAGCGCGGGCACAAGCGCCTCCCATCCCGCCGCGTCAAAAGGCTTCGCACGCAGCTCGACCCGCGTGCGTCGGCCAGTGCGAAGCGTGCCCTGCGCATCGAGATTCTTCACCTTGAGATGCAGATCATCCACACCGAGCGCGCCCTGCGCGTCATGCACGAGCTCCCCGCTGACCGTCGCCGGCGTCCCCACGGGCTTCGTGAAGCCTCCCTGGTAGACGAGCTCCGCAGCGGTTGCGTCGACGTCGAACTTTCCCGAGAGGTTCGCGGGTTCTCCCGTCAGTTTCGCGTGGAGCGTGAGGGGACCGTGCACCGCCACCGACGCAGCCACGACATCGGCATTGCCGACCGTAAGGTCGGCGTCGACCGCAGCGGCCGCCGTCGCCGACCCCTTGACGTGGACGGTACCCCCGAGTTTTCCGGCCAGAGCGGTGGCGGCCTTCCCGGCGTACGGCTTCGCCACAGCCAGGTCGATCGCTTCGAGTGTCGCCTGGATGTCGACATTGCCCGAGGTCGTGCTCGTGCCCTGTGCACGCAATACGCCGCCGCTGCCGAGCCGGCCCGAGAGCGTGAAGTCGATCGGGGCAGCGAGCGAGGTGCCCGTCGCTTCGGCCTGGATGTCCTCAAAGTTCCAGGTGACCGGCGGTGCCACGCCGTGATCCACCAAGACGACGGTACCGTCGCGAAGCGTAAAGTGGCGCACGGCGAGCCGGAGGCTCTCCTCTTCGCGTGGAACCGCGGGCGCTGCACCCGCTCCCGGAGCGGTCGGCGGCTCGGGAGGGGGCCCCGCCCGGGGGGTGCGCACGATCCGCAGCGTGGGTTTCACGACATCGAGCGAGTCGACGACGAGCGTTCGGGCGAGGAGCGGGAGGAGCGCCACCCGGAGAGCGGCCTCGTCCGCGGAAAAGAGCGGCGGCTCGCCAGCTGAGGCCGCGGCGACCACGGGCCGCAGCACGCGCACGCGTGGCGGGAAGATTCCGATCGCGAGCCCCTCGAAGCGGACGTCCCGCCCCGTGGCTTCCCGGGCAGCCGCCTCGATCCGGGCCCTCACCTCGGGCCGATCCACGAGACGGGGCAGCCCGAGAGCCAGCAAAGCGACCGCGAGCACGAGCAGCGCCCCGAGAATCGCGAGCGCGCGAACCATGAGCCTCACCGCATCTATGCCTTGAGCTTGCGCGCCAGGATCTCGCGCACCGCACCGGGGCTTGCCTTCCCACCGGTTTTCTTCATGACCTGGCCCATCAGGAAATTCAGGATCTTCTCCTCACCAGCGCGGAAGCGCTGCACATTCTCGGGTTGAGCTGCGATGACTTCGTCCGCCGCGCGCTCGATCAGCGCGCTGTCGGAGACCGCTTCGAGACCGCGCACCGACACGAGCTCCGTCGGGTCGCCTCCGCGATCCACGAGCTCCGGCAGGAGCTCGCGCGCGCTCTTTGCCGTGATACGGCCCCCGTCGAGAAGGCCGAGCAGGGCGGCCAGCGCTTCGGGCGTGAGCTTGGTCTCCTCGATCTCCTGCTCGCGCTCCTTCAGCGCTTGAAGCACATCGCGCAGGATCCAGTTGGCGGCCATCTTGGCCGGAACCCGGGCCGCAACCACCGCCTCGAAGAAGTCGGCAAGGGAACGACTCACCGAGAGCAGACGCGCGTCATAGGCCGAGAGCCCATAGTCGGACTCGAAGCGGATGCGCCGGCGCTCCGGCAGCTCCGGGAGCGTGAGCCGCGCCCGCTCGATGAATGCGGGCTCGAGCGCGAGCGGTACCAGGTCCGGATCGGGGAAATAGCGATAGTCGTCGGCATTCTCCTTGGTCCGCATGACACGCGTCTTCCCGGTGGCGGGGTCGTAAAGGCGTGTGGCCTGAATGATCCGGCCGCCGTCGTCGAGCACCCGGGCCTGACGTTCGATCTCGATGCGGATCGCGTCCTCGACGTAGCGGAAGGAGTTCAGGTTCTTGATCTCGTTGCGGATCCCGAATTCCTTTTCCCCCCTCTTGCGAAGCGACACGTTGGCATCGCAACGAAAGTGGCCCTTCTCCATGTCTGCATCCGAGACGTCGACGTAGCGCAGCAGTTGGCGCAAGGTCCGGAGGTAGGCACCGGCTTCCGTGGACGAGCGCAGGTCGGGCTCAGAGACGATCTCGAGGAGCGGGACGCCCGCACGGTTGAGGTCCACGTGGGAGCTGCCGCCGCCCGTCACCGCAGCGTCGTGGATCGACTTCCCCGCATCTTCCTCCATGTGGATCCGAGTGATCCCGATGCGCTTGGCGAAGCTCCGGCCGCCGGGCTCCTCGCCGTCGATCTCGATCCAGCCATTCGTCGCAAGCGGCTCCTCGTACTGGGAGATCTGGTAGCCCTTGGGAAGGTCGGGATAGAAGTAGTTCTTCCGTGCAAAGATCGAGCGAGGATGCACCGTACAGTTCATGGCGAGCGCGGTCCGCACCCCGAATTCCACAGCGCGCGTGTTCAGGACCGGCAGGGCCCCCGGAAGCGCGAGGCACACGGGGCAGGTATGGTGGTTCGGATCATCGCCGTAGCGCACGCGGCAACTGCAAAAGAGCTTCGATTCGGTGCGAAGCTGCGTATGCACCTCGAGCCCGATCACGACTTCGTAGTGGACATGCGCCTCGACGCTCACGCGGGCTCCGGCGGGCGGCGGCTGTGCCAGTCGGTGCGCCGCTGATAGCTGTCCGCCGCACGCAGGACCGTCGCCTCATCGAGGGGCTTGCCCAGCAGCTGGAGACCGACCGGCAAGCCATGTGCGAAGCCGCAGGGAATCGACAGGCCCGGAATGCCAGCGAGGTTGGCGGAGACGGTGTAGACGTCCGACAGATACATGCGCAGCGGGTCCGACGCCTTTTCGCCGAGCCGAAACGCCACTTCGGGCGCCGTCGGAGTCGCGATGAGGTCGCAGCCCGCGAAGGCCTGCTCGAAATCGCGCCGCAGGAGTGTCCGCACCTGCTGTGCCTTGCGGTAGTAGGCATCATAATAACCGGCTGAGAGCACGTAGGTGCCGAGCAGGATGCGCCGCTTGACCTCCGCACCGAATCCTTCGGAACGCGTACGTCGGTACATGAGGCCCACGTCCTTCGCGTTCGCAGCGCGGTGCCCGTAGCGCACACCGTCGTAGCGGGCGAGATTGCTCGACGCCTCGGCCGTTGCGATCAGGTAGTAGGTCGCAATCGCGTACTTCGTATGGGGAAGCGACACCTCGCGGGTTTTGGCCCCGCAACGTTCAAGCTCTGCCACCGCCTCGCGCACGCACTGGAGCACCCCGGGGTCGACACCCTCCTCGACCAGGTACTCCCGGGGCAGGCCGATCACGAGCCCCGAGACGTCTCCGGACAATCGCTGCGTGTACGGGGGGACCGGCTCCGGCAACGAGGTCGAGTCGTGGGGGTCGTGCCCGCAGAGCACTTCGAGCGCCGCCGCGCTGTCGGCCGCGGACCGGGTAAACGTGCCGATCTGGTCGAGAGAGGACGCGAACGCGACGAGTCCGTAGCGCGAGACGCGCCCGTAGGTGGGCTTGATCCCCGCGATCCCCGTGCACGCGGCGGGCTGGCGGATGGAGCCGCCGGTGTCGCTGCCAAGCGCCAGCGGCACCACGCCTGCTGCGACGGCGGCGGCGGATCCGCCCGAGGATCCTCCCGGCGTCCGCGTCAGATCCCAAGGATTCCGCGACGGCCCGAACGCGGAGTTCTCGGTCGACGAACCCATCGCGAACTCATCCAAGTTCGTGCGGCCGATGATCACGGCGCCGGCGCGCCGCAGCTTCGTCACCACAGTGGCGTCGTAGGGCGAAACGAAGCCGGCGAGAATCCGCGAGCCGCAGGTTGTCGGCTCGCCGGCTTGAACCATGTTGTCCTTGATCGCCACGGGAATCCCCTCGAGCGCAGACCGCCGCTCGCCGAGCGTCATGCGTGCGTCCGCCTCGGCGGCCTCCGCGCGCGCGCGTTCCGGGCGAAAACCGACGAACGCGCGGAGCTTCGGCTCGAGGGCCTCGGCGCGCGCGAGCGCTGCCTCGGTCAGCTCGCGCGAAGACGTCTTGCGGCCGTCGAGCTGCGCGCGCAGTTCGGAGAGGGTGCCGAGCGGCCCGGTCATCAGGGCTCCTCCTCCAGCACGGGCGGCACCACAAATGCCGAGTCCTCACGCTCGGGCGCATTCGCGACCGCCAGCTCCGGAGGCAAACCGGGAACCGCATGGTCTTCGCGCAGGGGTGTACGCAGGGGGACCGCGTGGGCGGTGGCTTCGACTCCTTTGGTGTCGACCGCGCGCAGCAGCTCCACGTAGTCGAGGATGGCGTCGAGCTGGCTGGTCATGCGCGAGGCCTCGTCGCCGGAGAGCGACAGGCGGGCCAGCGTGGCCACGCGCTCCACCTCCTCGCGCGTGATCCGAGACATGAGCCGGAGGCTAGCAAGTGCTCTCCCCACGCGATAGCCTCGCGCGGCCGCATGACGGAGCCTGTTCAAGCGTTTTCCGACCTGCCCGACGACATCCTCGCTGGCATTCGCGACCTTGGATGGAAAAAGCCGACGCCGGTTCAGTCGCGCGTTGTGCCGCTCATGAAGACAAAGCGCGACCTGATCGTGCAGGCGCGGACGGGAAGCGGGAAGACCGGAGCATTCGGCATTCCCATCGTCACGGCTGTCGAGACGACCCTCGCACAGACACAGGCTCTCGTGCTCGCACCCACGCGGGAGCTCGCGAATCAGGTCGCGAGCGAGATCGCCGCCATGGGCAAGCATCGGAGCGTCCGGACACTGCCGATCTACGGCGGTGTCGGCTACGGAGCGCAGGTCGAGGGGCTGAGGGCCGGTGCGCACGTCGTCGTGGCCACACCCGGGCGCCTGCTTGACCACCTGAATGCCGGTCGTCTGCGCCTCGACCACGTGAAGCTCCTCGTGCTCGACGAAGCGGACGAGCTGCTCTCGCTTGGCTTTTGGCCGGACATGAAGGAAATCCACTCCTTTTTGCCGTCCATGCGGCAGTCCTGTCTCTTCTCCGCCACGATTCCGGAGAAGGTCCGCTCCCTGGCTCGTGTCTTCCTCCACGATCCTGAGTTCGTGACCCTCTCGGAGGGGCAGCTTGCGCCGAGCGAGATCGAACACTTCTTCTATGTGACGCCCGCCACCGAGAAGGAAGCGAATCTCGTCCGTGTGCTCGAATACGAAGATCCCGAAAGCGCGATCGTCTTCTGCAATACGAAAGATGAAGTGCGCTTCGTGACGTCGTATCTCCAGCGCCGCGGATTCAACGCGGACCAGATCTCCGGAGATCTCGCGCAGGCGGCCCGCGAGCGGGCGATGGCCGCGATCAAATCGGGAGAGCTCCGATACCTCGTGGCCACCGACGTCGCGGCCCGGGGAATCGATATCAGCGAGCTCTCCCATGTGATCGGCTACAGCACACCGGATTCACCCGAGGTCTATGTGCATCGCACCGGACGAACGGGACGTGCCGGGAAGGCAGGCATGGCCATCTCGCTCGTTTCAGGTTTGGACATTGGAAACTTTCGCCACCTGCAGCACGTGAACAAGATCGAGATCACCGAACGGAAGCTCCCGACCGAGGCTCAAATCCTGGCGCGCATCCGGGAACGGCTCGAAGTGAAGGTGGAGCACGAGATGCGTGCGATCCCCGAGCGCGATCGGCTCTGGAAGGTGGATCGCCTGATTCCCATGGTGGAAGCCATGGCGTCTTCGGATGAAGGAAGGCGGGACCTCGCCGCGATTTGCGCCTCCTACCTCCACGAGCACCGACCGCAGACCACGGTGGCCGAGCCCGAGTTCGCCGCCCCCTCCTCCACACCGCGCGACGTGGGAGGGCCGGGCGGCGGGGGTCCGGG
>DOUU01000070.1 GCA_003520425.1 Deltaproteobacteria bacterium | reverse complement strand
GCGAAGATGCCGAGCGGCTGGCGCAAGCCATTCTCGACGTGAAGGACAAGCTGGGCCTGTGCCCGGTGTGCAACAACATCAGCGAAAGCGACCTGTGCCTGTTCTGCCGCGACACAACACGCGATCAAAAGGTGCTCTGCGTGGTGGAGGAGCCGCACAACATCATCGGTATCGAAACGACGCGGCAATTCAACGGCTTGTACCACGTGCTGCACGGTGCGTTATCGCCGCTGCGCGGCATCGGTCCGGANNAGGCGAAGCCACCGCCGTCTACCTTTCGAAGCTGATCAAGCCGCTGGGCATCCGCGTGACGCGCATCGCCATGGGGATTCCGGTGGGCAGCGATCTCGAATTCGCCGACGAAGTGACCATCTGGAAAGCAATGGAGGGGCGGCGGGAGATGTAAAGGGGCCTCTGCGACACGCGCCTGAAGCTTCGTATATCAAATGGTAGGTTGGCACCCTGCTGTGCCAGCAGAATGGTCGGTTTTCCGCGTTGACTCGCCCGAGCGCTTCTTCAGGCGCGACTTTGCTACGATGCCCGTGTGCCACGGCTCCAGCGTCCGCCACGCATGGATTTTGCGGCGGCCCGGTTCGCCGAGTCTCTCGATGCAGCCTGGCGACGTCGCGCGCCAATCTTCGAAGACGGAGAGGTGACAGCGTATCGCGTGCTCGATGGCCCTGGCGACGGCGTGCCAGGCGTCTATCTCGATCGCTATGGGCCTGCCGCGGTGATGAATGTGTATGAAGACGCCCACCTGTCACAGACGTCGGTCACCACGGCCGCGCAGTTGACACTCGATATGCTGGCGCCGGCGGGGCTCGAGGCGGTCTACGTCAAACCGTTCGCACGTGACCGAAGCCGGCTCGGTGGCCGGTCGCCCGACGAATTGCGCGCGGCCGCCCCTCGCGCCGGCCGCAAGCAACCGGAATCCCTCGTGGTGCAAGAGTACGAGTCGCGCTTCGAAGTGCGCCTTTACGATGGGCACTCGACCGGCCTGTTCCTCGACCACCGGGAGCACCGTCGCGCGTTGTCGCAGCGAAGGCCCCCGCGGGTGCTCAATCTGTTCGCCTATACGTGCGCCTTCGCCGCGCCGCTGGCAGCGGTGGGCGCGCACGTGACGAACGTGGACGTCTCGGCGCGCTACCTGGAATGGGGAAGACGCAACCTGGCGCTCAACGGCTTGGAACCCTCGGCCGCCCGCTTCTTCCGCATGGATGCGTTCGAATTTCTGGCCTACGCCGCCAGGCATCGCGAGGAGAGATTCCATCTCGTTATCCTCGATCCTCCCACGTTCGCGGCGGGCGATCGCCGCCGGGGAGTGAAACCGTGGAAGGCTCTGGACGACTACCCGGCGCTGGTCGAGGCGGCGCTCCGCGTGCTGGCGCCCGGCGGCTCGGTATTTGCCGCGTCGAACACGCGAGAACTGGCTGGCAATGGCGCGCTCGCGCGGCTCGTCACGAAGGCACTCGGCTCTGCGCCCGCGTGGCAACCTCTCCCGCCGTGGCCTGTCGACGTCCGCGAGTCCGGCCGTGTGGCCGCCGTGCTGTTCACGCCGTGACGTCTAGGATCTGAGGCCGTCCGGTGCGAGCGAGGTGGAAAGGGCGCGCACTCGGGCGTCCACCGCATCGGACAAAGCAGGCGCCCACCGCACCCGGTCGGGATGGGCTGGCGCGAGCCAGACGCGCCAGTGGAGGGACGCAAACGTCCGCGCCGCCAGGATCACGTGCTCGAGATACATCGTCCGCCCGGATGGGCCGCCATAGCGAACGTCGCCTGAGAGGGGCGCTCCCCGATGTGCCAGCATCACCCGTATCTGGTGGAGGCGGCCCGTGTGAAGCTGCACGAGCAAGTGACTCTCGTCGGGGACATCCGGCACAGGAGTGGCCAGAGTCACGTCCAGAAACGACGGCTTGCCGCCTGCACGGACGACCCGCGCGGAAGGGCCGTCGACCCTCAGGTACGATTTGTGAGCCCCCACGAGTTGCTCGGCCTTCGGGCACGGGAGCGCGACCTGGGCGACATACCACTTATGCCAGCGACGCGCGGCAATCTCCTGCGCATAGTGGGCCGCGGCCTCGGCCGAGCGGGCCACGAGCATCAGTCCGCAGGACGGCGCGTCCAGCCGGTGCACCAGCCGCAAGCCAGAAAATCCCTGCGCCGCGAGCCGATGCACGAGCGAGTCGGCTGCCGGATCGCGCGGGAGCTCGCTGGCCAAGCCGGCAGGCTTCAGCGCGACGACCTCATGCGGCGTCACGTCTAGAAGATGGACGGTCTGGACGGCACGGGTGGCGTTCCGCTTGCGATCCAGAGGCGGCAATCGCGCAGTTGCACTCGTGGGGCGGGGAGGACGCGACATGGATGCTCCTTGAGAACTTCTGCGAACTTTGGACTCGCAATCTATTGTCTCTCCGACTCAGGACACCAGTGTCCTGAGTCAGAAGTTCGTTGACTAAGTCTTTGTTGTGCTCGACCGCTCCTTAGAGCCCCGTTAGGGGCGGCATAAA
>DOUU01000467.1 GCA_003520425.1 Deltaproteobacteria bacterium | reverse complement strand
CTGGCCGGGCGCCTGGGCGGGGCGCGCGCGGCCGCCGCGCAGGCCGCCCTCTCCAGCGCTTGAGACCTCCGCCCCGTAGACGTCGGCGAGCTGCTGGCCGAGCACGTTCGCGTCGGCGTGATTGATCTTGATGACCGCGAGCTCCTCCTTGTAGCTCTCGACGTCGATCGCTTCGAGGATCGAGAGCACGCGGCGGATGTTGGACGCCGAGTCCGTGAGGATCACGGTGTTGGTCGGCGGATAGGCCACCATGGCCGCGTCCTTCGAGATGAGAGGCTTGAGCGAGTTCGTGATGGCGTCCGCGTCGATGTAGTGGAGGGGGATGAGTCGCGTGACGAAGGTGTCGCGGTTCGGTGTGGGCGAGGGCGCGGCCACGGTGTCGATGTTCGACTCCTTGGCGTCCCGGATCGGGATGATCTTCACCGAGCCGCCGGGGCCCTCGACGGTGGTGAAGCCCTTGACCTGGAGCACCGACTCGAAGACCGCGTAGGCCTGGGCCACCGGGATCTTGGTCGGCGAGACGATGGTGACCCTTCCGCGCACGCGATCGTCGTAGATGAAGTTCGTGCCGGTGAGCCGGGCGATCGTGTCGATCACGACCGACAGCTCGACGTCGTTGAAGTCAAGCTGCACCAGGTCGTCGGCACGGGACGCCGCCCCCGCGGAGGCCGCCGGCGCAGGGGCCGTGTGGGGAGGTGGCGCGGCGACGGGCGGAGGCGCGGTCTGGGCCCCTGCGCGCGCAACGACGAGGCCAGCGGCGAGGCTCGCAAGAATGGCGAGTGCGCGACGCTCGGACACGCTTTCCCTCCGCAGCGCCAGGCGGC
Source organism: Deltaproteobacteria bacterium (assembly GCA_003520425.1). Classification (GTDB taxonomy): domain Bacteria; phylum Myxococcota_A; class UBA9160; order UBA9160; family UBA9160; genus UBA9160. Next base: position 4,806 of record DOUU01000467.1, on the reverse strand, counting down.
GCCAACCTCTAGTCCGAAAGCTCATAGGTGAGAGTACGCTCGCGCCCGTCCGAGCCCTGCACTGTGACGTTGAAGCTCTTTGCCTCGGTCAGCTCGCGCAGGAGATTGGCGCTCTGCTCGGGCCGGTCAATGCGCACGCCGTTGAAGGTCGTCACCGTGTCTCCGCTCTGGATCCCGATCTGTTCGAAAAGACTGCCGGGCTGCACGGAGTTGAGCTGCACCCCGACCATCTGGCCGTTGTCATATTTCGGCACGATGCGCGCCTGAGAGAAGAGGGCGGCGGGGTTTCGAGTCGCATTCTCCACATCGCTGCGCGCCACGGCGAACCGGTTGTCCGCAAGGCGTTTGACCCGGGCGGCATTGGGGTCCCCCGGCGCCGCGGCTGCGGCGTGGGTCGTGGTCACGGTCCCGCCCCCGTTCTGCTCGAGGGCGAGCTCCTCCCGGCGCGCCCCGTTTTGCAGCACGATGCGGCGCCTTTCGATCCGGACGACCTTGGCCTGCTGCCGCAGGACGTCGTCGATGCGGACCACGCTGTGCGCGTGGCTCTCGAGGTCCTCGACCGCCGCCCAGGAAAGGCGCGTATCCGCGGAAGCCGCGGTCCCGAGGAGGCGGAGGGGCAGCTTCGTGGCCTCGAGGGCCTCTTCCACCGAAAGCGCGCTGCCGCTCACGGCCAGCGTCGATACGTTGAAGAGATTCCTGCGCAGGATGATTTGCCGGTCACTGGAAATGCGGGCCACGGGGGTAGAGGCGGCCGGCGTCACCGCCACCGTCTGCGCTGGCAGCAGCAGGGCCTCGAGCACCAACAGGATGGGGCGCGATAGAAGGAAGCAGCACAGCACGCCGAGGGCGAAGTTGGCGATCCAGATGGCAATGCGGCCCATCCCCTCGCTAGCCCCCCCGCCCCCCGCCGACATCTCGGATCGGAGAAAAGCCCCAAAAGTATAGCCTGCAGTGGTCCCGGCTCCACGTCTTCCCTCGGAATTCCGAGGGGTTATTCGCCCACCACGGCCTCGCGTGCCCTATTCCCGAGACACCGCCGCACCTGCCCGCGTTCCCGAAAGCGCGCGACGGGGTCGTCTCGATCCAAGCTCTTTGTTTCCGTCCTTGCTCTTCTCGGCGGGCTGGCGGGGCAGCTGACACCCCCCGGGACCGCACCCCTTCATGAACCGGGACCCGGCCACCCAGGCCGGGCTCGATGGCGTCGAGATCGTCCTCCGCTTCAAGGGCGAAGACCCACCATCGCCGGGGCGACTCCGGGCCGTGCGCGGTTTGGAACTGAGGCCCGCATTCCACATCCGCTTCGAGCGGCCCCGACGCATCCTCCATGCCCTCCTCAGCGGCGAGAAGGTGCTGCGGATGGAGTCCTTCGGATGCTGCGGGTGGCCCACGCGGGCTGCAGGCAGAGCATGCGCAGGAGCTGTACTTGCCCCCGCGCCGGCCGCTCGATCTCGACTGCGGTTGACACCCCCCCCTGTGAGACCAACGTTCCCAGGGCTGCGCGGCACCTCAGCCGCGCTACGCATCTTACCCTAGGGGAGAGAGACCCATGGCGGATACCGGAAAGGTGATTGGTATCGACCTCGGCACGACGAACTCGGTCGTGGCGGTGATGGAGGGCGGCCAACCGGTCGTGATCGCCAACGAGGAGGGGGGGCGGACGACCCCTTCGGTCGTCGCTTTTACGGACGACGGCGAGCGCCTGGTCGGCGCGATCGCGAAGCGCCAGGCCGTCACGAACCCGAAGCGCACGATCTACTCGATCAAGCGATTCATGGGGCGCCGGCGGAGCGAGGTGCCCGAGGAGATCCGCCTTGTGCCCTACGAGGTGGTGGAGGGCAAAGAGGGTGCCGCCGCGGTCAAGATCGACGGCAAGACCTACACCCCCCCGGAGATCTCCGCGCTCATCTTGCAGAAGCTCAAGAGAGCCGCCGAGGCGTACCTCGGCACCAAGGTGAGCGGTGCCGTGATCACGGTTCCCGCTTACTTCAACGATGCTCAGCGCCAGGCCACCAAAGACGCCGGTGCAATCGCCGGTCTCGACGTGAAGCGGATCATCAACGANNGAAGAAGGACGAGAAGATCGCGGTCTACGACTTCGGCGGAGGGACCTTCGATATCTCGATCCTTGAGGTCGGCGAGAACGTCGTCGAGGTGAAGGCGACCAACGGGGATACGCACCTTGGAGGCGACAACCTCGACCAGCGGATCATCGATTACCTGGTCGCCGAGTTCAAAAAGGACCAGGGCATCGACCTGTCCAAGGATGCCATGGCGATGCAGCGCCTGCGCGAAGCCGCGGAGAAGGCGAAGATCGAGNNCCTGCCGTTCATCACGGCGGACCAAAGCGGTCCCAAGCACCTCAACATCAAGCTCACACGCTCGAAGTTCGAGCAGCTCGTCGAAGAGCTGATCGATCGCTCTCTCGGGCCGTGCAAGCAGGCCCTTGCGGACTCCGGCCTGAGCCCCGCCCAGATCGATGAGGTGGTGCTGGTCGGCGGCTCGACCCGCATTCCCCTCGTCCAGCAGAAGGTGAAGCAACTCTTCGGAAAGGACCCGAATCAGACCGTGAACCCGGACGAGGTGGTCGCGGTTGGCGCTGCGGTCCAGGCCGGTGTGCTCTCGGGCGAGGTGAAGGACGTCCTTCTGCTCGACGTGACTCCGCTCTCCCTCGGCATCGAGACGCTGGGCAGCGTCATGACCAAGCTCATCGACCGCAACACCACGATCCCGACCCGGCGCAGCCAGACCTTCTCGACGGCAGCCGACAGCCAGCCCCAGGTCGAGATCCGAGTGCTCCAGGGCGAGCGCGAGATGGCCCGCGACAACCGCGAGCTCGGCCGCTTCATCCTGGATGGCATACCGCCTGCCCCTCGGGGGGTCCCCCAGATCGAAGTGACTTTCGACATCGATGCGAACGGGATCCTTGCAGTCTCGGCCAAGGACCGAGCCACGGGCAAGGAGCAGTCGATTCGCATCGAGGGCTCGGGCGGCCTCAAGAAGGATGAGATCGAGCGCCTGATCAAGGATGCCGAGGCGCACGCGAGCGAGGACCACGCTCGGCGCGAGCGGATCGAGAAGAAGAACACGCTCGACTCGATGATCTACCAGGCGGAGAAGACGCTGCGAGAAAACGCGGACAAGATCCCAGCCGACGACAAGTCCCAGCTCGAGGCGATCCTCACCGACGCCAAGAAGGACCTCGAGAGCGACGACGCCGCGAAGCTCGAGGCCGCCCGTCAGCGCGTGGAGCAGGGCCTGCACAAGGTGGCCGAACTGCTCTACAAGACCCAGGCAGGCGGCGCCGCAGGGGCCGCGGGGGAGGGCCCCGCACCCGGCGGGGCGCAGGGCGCCAAGCCGGAAGGCGATGTCATCGATGCCGAGTACACCGAGGACAAGCGCGGGGACTAGTCCCGAAAGGAGCGTGTGGATCCCAAGTCCCGGACCGATCCCTTCGCGGAGCTCTTTGGCGAGTTTTCCGAAAGGCTGCGCGGAGACCGCTGGCAGCCGGCGATCGATGTGTTCGAGTCGGAGAAGTCGATCAGCGTGCGATTCGAGCTCGCTGGCGTCCGGAGTTCCGACGTCCGCGTCACGATCGATGGGGATGTGCTGCGCGTCACGGGCGTGAGAAAGCCGCCTCCGGACAGCGACGTGCTGCGTCTTCACCAGATGGAAATTGCGTTCGGTCCCTTCGAGCGCGTCGTGCGGGTCCCCGTTGCGTTCGATCGCGACGCCGTTTCCGCGCATCTCGAGGAAGGCTTTCTGACCGTGAGCCTTCCCAAGCGTCTCCCCCAGCGGCGACGCATCGAGGTCGAGCGGTGACGGAGCCGGACGCCCCCGATCGTCCGACCTCTGTCCCGACCTCGCGCAGCGGCGGGGAAGGGGGCACCGAGGTCGTCGTCCGCACGGACGGCGGCGACCACGAGCCCGAACGGATTGATTTGCCCGAAGTGCTGCCGGTCCTGCCGCTCAAGAACACGGTGCTCTTCCCATTTCTGCTTTCACCGCTGCTCGTGAATTCGGCCCGGTCCAAGCGCCTGATCGAGCACGTGCTCCTGACTCCCGAGCGGCTCATGCTCGCGGTGGCCGTGAACCGCGAACTCGAGGGCAGCCCCGGCCCCGACGACCTGCATCGGACTGGGAGCGTGCTGCGCGTTGTGAAGATGCTGAAGTTCCCCGACGACTCCTACCGCCTTCTCGTCCAGGGCGTGACACGGGCCCAGATCGAGGGTTTCGTCGAGGAGAAGCCCTTCCTGCGCGCGCGTGTGCACCGCGTCGAGGAAACAGGCGACGTGCGCTCCGTCGAGGTGACGGCGCTCTCGCGCAGCGTGGCGCAGCAGTTCGGTGCCTTGGTGACGGAGAGCCCAAAGCTCGCCGACGAACTGCAAAGCCTGGCGGCGAACATCGATGACCCCTCCAAGCTCGCCGACCTTGTGGCCTCGAACCTCGACCTCTCGGTCGCGGCGAAGCAGGAGGTGCTCGAGGAGCGCGACGTCCCCACCCGCCTGAGGCGGGTCCTGGCCGAGATCGCAAGGGCGCGCGAGGCGCTGAAGATCGAGAGCGAGATCCGCGAAAAAGTTCAGAGCGAGATGGGCCGCACCCAGCGCGAATACATGCTGCGGCAGCAGCTCGACGCGATCCGCCGCGAGCTCGGCGAGAGCGAGGAGTCCGATGCCGAGCTCGGCCGCCTGCGCGAGCGGATCGAGGCGGCGGGGATGCCCGAGGAGGCGCAGAAGCAGGCGCTACGCGAGCTGGATCGCCTTGCGCAGATGCCCGCTGCCGCTGCTGAGCACGGCGTCATCCGGACCT
>DOUU01000218.1 GCA_003520425.1 Deltaproteobacteria bacterium | reverse complement strand
GGAATCCGCGAGCGCGCAGCCGCCTGCGAGCAGCTGCGCCGACTCCCGGACGAGACCTTCAAGGAGTTCCAGGAGGCGGGCCTGCTGCGCGCCCTCCAGCCCGCTCGCTGGGGCGGCTACGAGCTGGCCCCCCTTACCCTCTATGAAGCGGTCATGGAGATGGCCGCCGCCTGTCCGTCCAGTGCCTGGTTCCTCGGCGTGGTCGGGATTCACAACTGGCAGCTCGGCCTCTTTCCCGAGCAGGCGCAAAAGGATGTCTGGGGCGAGGATTCGAGCGTCCAGCTCAGCTCGTCTTACGCACCTACCGGCAGGGTGGAGCGGGTCGACGGGGGCTTTCGCCTCTCCGGCCGCTGGTCCTTCTCCAGCGGCTGCGACCACTGCAGCTGGGTGTTCCTCGGTGGTGTGGTACCCGGTCAAGGCCCCGTTCCCGACATGCGCACGTTCCTCGTGCCGAGCGACGACTACAAGATCATCGACAACTGGCATGTGGCCGGCCTGGCCGGGACGGGGAGCAAAGACATCGTGGTCGGGAACGCTTTCGTGCCCGAGCACCGGACCCACCGTTTCGTCGACGCCTACAACCTCGCCAACCCGGGCCAGGCGGTGAACCCAGGCACCCTCTTCCGGCTGCCCTTCGGCTGTGTCTTCTCCTTCTGCATCTCCGTGCCGGCAATCGGCGCCGCCCAGGGCGCGCTCGATTGCTACCGCAGCTACATGCGGGAGAAGATCGCGGCCTACGATGGATCGAAGGTCGCCGACGATCCCTTTGCCCAGCGACGTCTCTCGGAGGCGGCCGTCGAGATCGACGCGGCCAAGGCGGAGGTGCGCTCCACCTGGGAGCCGATCTGGGAGCTGGCGGAAAAGAAAGAACCGATCCCGCTGGAGTTGCGCGCGCGGGCGCGCTGGGCGGCGGCCAACGTGGTGCTGCGGGGCGTCCGGGCGGTCGATCTGCTGTTCGAGGCGAGCGGCGGCCGGGCGCTGTTCCTCGACAACCCGATTCAACGCTTCTTCCGCGACGTCCATGCCATGCGGGCACACGCGCTCAACAACCCAGACAAGGCGTCACAGACCTTCGGGTTTAGCGAGCTGCACCCGGGCCAGGCGCCGCCCGAGTTCTTCCTCTAGACCCACGGGAGCGACACGATGCCTGCCATCGCACGATTGGGATATCTGGGCTTCGAAGCCAGCGACCTTGGCGCCTGGGAGCGTTTCGCGCTGGAGGTGATAGGGCTCGGCTTGGCCGAGCGAGGGGCTGACGGCTCCCTCGTCCTGCGCCTGGACGACCAAGCCCAGCGCATCGTCGTGCATCCGGGAGCGGCAGACGATCTGGCGTACGTGGGCTTCGAGGTGGATGGTGAGCACGCGCTGTGCGCGCTCGCCCAGACCCTCTCGGATTCTGGCTGCAAGGTGACGGAGGGAAAGCCCGAGGTTGCCCGCGCTCGGCGGGTCGCGCAGCTCTTCCAGCTCGAGGATCCGAGCGGGGTCCCGGTCGAGCTCTTTTGCAGTCCGGAGCGCGCCAGCGGGCCGTTTCGCTCGGATGCGGTGCCGTCGGGCTTCGTGACCGGCGACGAGGGGCTCGGGCACCTGGTGCTCGTCGCCCGGAATGCAGCGACAAACGATCGGTTCTACCGGAAGCTCCTCGGCATGAAGCTCTCAGATCGGATCCAAACTGAACTCGCGCCCGGCCTGTCACTCGACATCACTTTCCTGCACGCGAACCCGCGCCACCACACCGTGGCCTTCACCGAGGCCCCGCTGCCGAAGCGCATCCATCACTTCATGCTCCAGCTGGGGGCCATGGAGGACGTCGGACACGCCTACGATCGCTGCCTGGACGCCGGCGTCCCGATCGCGAACACCTTCGGCCAGCACCCAAACGACGGGATGTTCTCCTTCTACGCGAGGACGCCCTCGGGTTTTTTGGTCGAGATCGGTTGGGGCGGCCGCAGAGTGGATGACGCCACCTGGGAGGTGCGCACCTACGATCGCCTCAGTACCTGGGGGCACCGTCCACCCGCAGTGCCGGGGGCCTGAGATGCGCATCGGTTGGAACGGCGGCGGCCACCACCGGAGCCTCGCGGCGATCCGCGACGAGGCGCGGCGTGCGGCCGAAGACGGCTTTGCGAGCTTCTGGCTCTCGCAGATCACCGGACCCGACGCCCTGACGGCTCTGGCCGCGGTGGCGGCCGACGCCCCAGGGATCGAGCTTGGAACTTCAATCGTCCCGCTCTACGGGCGGCATGCGATCCCGCTGGCACAGCAGGCGCTCACCGCCCAGGCCGCCACGGGGGGACGCCTCGTCCTCGGGATCGGACCTTCCCACAAGCTCCTCGTGGAGGGAATGCTCGGTGAGTCCTACGACCAGCCCTTCACCCGCACACGCGAGATGCTGCGCGCCCTGCGAGGCCTCCTCGCGGGAGAGGCCGTCACCATCGAGGGCGAAGAGATCGTGGCGCGCGGCCAACTTGCCATCGATGCACCGCCCTGCCCGATCCTCGTCGCGGCGCTCGGCCCCCGCATGCTCGACCTGGCGGGTCGCGAGGCCGACGGAACCACGCTCTGGATGGTGGGTGCGCGGACCGTCGCGGAGTACATCGCGCCGCGCATCCGCGAGGCCGCGGCAGCGGCGCATGCCGAGATCCAGAAAGTCCAGCCGCAGATGGCCTATCTGAGCACCTTGCGCGAAGTGCTACCCAATGAGNNCGCGGCAGCGGCGGGCAGGCCCAGCCCTCGGATCCTGGCTGGCGTTTCCGTGTGCGTGAGCGACGCCCCCGACCGGGCGCGCGTTTTTGCCGCCGAGCAGCTCAAGTTCTACGGCCAGCTCCCCGCTTATCGCGCGATGCTCGAGCGGGAGGGCGTAAAGGGGCCCGAGGATCTCCTCGCGACCGGTCCCGAGGAGTCCGTCCACGAACAGCTCGCGGCCTTCGCAGAGGCGGGCGCCACGGACCTGCGGGTGCGCCCGCTATGCCCCACCTCTGAGGAGAGCGAACGCACGCGCGCGTCGTTGCGTGCGCTCTGCCAGGAGCGCGGCTTCCCGTGAGAGACCTGCACCGCATCGACCTCACCTCCTGCCGACCGAGTATGTCTCGGCCCTGGCGGGGATTGGGATCACCGATGGCGGCGGCATCCCCTTCCCCGCGTGGAGCGCAGAGACTGCTCTGGTAGTGATGGACGACAACAGCATCCAGGCCGCGGTGACCTCGATCTCCGCGCCCGGCGTACACTTCGAAGACACGGCTTTCGCCCGGGACTTGGTTCCCTGCTGCAACGAGGTCGCCGCACGCCTGGCGGGCGACCACCCCAAGCGCTTCGGAGCGTTCGCGACACTTCCGCTGCCGGACGTAAAGGGTGCGCTCCTCGAGCTGGAGTACGCCCTCGACATCCTCCAACTAGATGGAGTGGTCCTCCTCGCGAGCCAAAGCGACGGTCGCTACCTCGGGGATCCAAACTTCGACGACTTGGTCGCGGAGCTCGACCGGCGCGCGGCCGTCGTGTTTGTTCACCCCACCATCCCGAAGAGTGTTGAAGCCGTTCCGATCGACGTTCCGGCGTTCGCCTCCGAATTCCCCTTCGATACGAGCTGTCCCATCCTGAATTTGATCTGGTCGGGCACCGTCGAGCGCTTGCCCAACGTCCGTGGGATCTTCTCCTACGCCGGTGCCACCGCGCCTTTCCTGGCCTGGCGCTGGAGCCTGCTTAACCTGCACCCGACGATGCTCGAACCTGCCGCCGTGGGCGTGATGCACTACCTCGGACAGCTCCTCTACGACACGGCGCTCTCCGCGAATCCCCATGCCCTGCGTTCGCTCCTCGAGCTGGTGGGACCGTCGCAGGTCGTGTTCTGGAGTGACTACCCGTTCGCACCGGCGCCGCTCCATGGCGCCAGCGTCCGGAGCCCCGCATCCTTCGACGGCTTCGACGCACCCAAACGGCGAGCCATCGAGCGCGACAACGCGCTCGTCTTGCTTCCCGGGCTTCGCGCGCAGCTGGAGCGGGCATGAGCCGCGCCGCCGAGCCGACCCGCAAGCTAACGCGACGCGAGGAGCTGGGCATCGAATCACGGCGGAAAATCGTGCAGGCCGCCGGCTCGCTGATGGGCGAGCGGGGCTTTGCCGGGACAAGCATCTCGGCGGTGAGCCGGCGCTCGGGCCTTCCCTCGGGCTCGATCTACTGGCACTTCGCCAGCAAGGAGGATCTCCTCGCTGCGGTGGTCGAGGAGGGGGCGAAGCGCTGGTTCGACGCCTTGCCGGGCCCGGAGGTTCTGCCGGCCTCTCCTTTGGAAGCGGTGGAGGCCTTGCTCGAGGCCGCTGCGAAATCGCTCGAGCGGCACCCGGAGTTCCTGCGCCTCCTGCTCCTCATCGCCCTGGAGCGGGCTAAAGTGGACAAGACGTCGCTCGCCGTCATTCGCCGTGTCCGCGCGCTTGCCCACGAGCGTCTGCGTCAGATGATGGTCACCCTTCTCGAACCGTTCGGCGAGCGTGGCGCCGAGCTAGCGCCGCAGTTCGCGGCCCTGGCGCTCAGCGTGGCGGACGGCGCCTTCATCGCCCACCACATCGAACCAGCCGACACCGACATCCGGGCGCTCTTCCAGCTCCTGCGGAGGGCGCTCACGGCGCTTGCACGCGAGCTCCTGGCATCCAATGGGGATAGGTCGTGAACGGCGCCGAGAGCCTCCTGCGGACGGCCCGGGCCGCTGGGATCGACGTATGCTTCGCAAACCCCGGCACGACTGAGATGCCCCTCGTGGCCGCGTTCGACGCCGTTCCCGGAATCCGACCCGTGCTGGGTCTCTTTGAGGGCGTCTGCACAGGGGCCGCCGACGGCTACGGACGCATGACGGGTCGTCCCGCGCTCACCCTCCTACACCTGGGACCGGGGCTGGCCAATGGGCTAGCCAACCTCCACAACGCCCGGCGGGCTCACACGCCGGTGGTGAACCTGGTAGGCGACCACACCACCTGGCACCACGGTGCCGACTCCCCGCTCGAAAGCGACATTGGTCTGCTGGCCCGATCCGTCTCGGGCTGGGTGCGCACCTCGCGAGACGCGGCCTCGCTCGCGTCAGACCTCGGCGAGGCGGTGGCAGCAGCGACCCATCCCCCCGGCCAGGTCGCGACGCTCGTGGTTCCCGCGGACCACCAGAGCCAAGCTGCCCACGGACCAGCTCCTACGCCGAAGTCCGCGACTCCCGCGTCGCCCGACGCCAATCGGATCGACGCGGTCGTCAAGGCCCTCCGACACGGATCCCGGTCGGCACTCCTCCTCGGAGGACCGGGCTGCCGCGGTGAGGCTCTTGATTCCGCGGCGCGCATCGCGGAGGCCACCGGGTGCCGCCTCTTCGTGGAGACGTTTCCCGCGCGAGCCGAACGCGGCGCCGGTACCCCGCG
>DOUU01000058.1 GCA_003520425.1 Deltaproteobacteria bacterium | reverse complement strand
GCGACCGCGGTCGACCCCGAGCCGGAAGAGGCGGCGCGGGAAGATGCCGCCGCCGCCGGCGCGGATCGCGTCGCCCGCCTGGTCCAGCGCGGCGTCCGTCGCGCGGTAGCCCTCGTCCATCAGCTCGCGCGTGTGCTCGAAGGAAAACATGGGCACGTGCTCGACGCGCGGCTGCACCAGCAGCAGCGGCGGGGCCTCCCAGCGCGCCAGCCGGACCTCGAGCAGCTGATCGAAGACGATCTCGGTGGCGCGCGCGAAGATCGCCGCGAAGCCCTCGGTCTGCGTCTCGGCGCGCAGCGCGCTCGACGCGCCGACGTCGACCGCGACGACGCCGTCCACGCCGAGCGTGGCCGCGAGCGCAACCGGCAGGTTGTCGGCCAGGGCGCCGTCCACGCACCAGTGCCCGTCCACCTCCCGCGGCGGGAAGAACCCCGGCAGCGCGCACGACCCGAGCACCGCGTCGGCGACGCTCACGCGGTCGAGGCCGGGGAGCCCCCAGTAGAGCTGCATGCCGCTGTTGAGGTCCACGGAGGCGACGACGAGGCGGCGCTCCAGCTCGGCGAAGGTGAGGCCGCCGACGAAGCCGCGGATCAGCGCCTCGACCGGCGAGCCGCGGTAGATGGCCGGAGCGCGGATGAGCCTGGTGGCGATCTCGCGGCGGGCGACGTGGAAGACGTCGGAGCGCTCGAGGGAGAGCGCGACGTCGGCGAGCTCGCCGATCGCGAAGCCGTTCGCCCACGCGGCGCCGAGCAGCGCGCCGATGCTGGTGCCGACCACGACCTCCGGCACCCAGCCGCGCTCCTCGAGCGCGCGCAACGCGCCGACGTGAGCGAGCCCCTTCATCCCGCCGCCACCCAGGACCAGCGCGAAGCGCCAGCCCTGCTTCGCGGTCGCTTGCCGCGCGCGCATGCCGGGGGTTAACGTAGCCCTCGCTCCCATGGAGCCGCCACCCGCCATATGACCGACGTCGCACCCGCCGCGCAGCTCGCGGAGCTCGTCCGCGACCTCCGGAACCGCGAGTTCCCGTGGACCGGCGCGACGACGTACCTCAACGCGGCGTCCGTCGGCCCGCTGCCGGAGCGCACGCGCCTGGCCGTCGAGGCGTTCAACGCCAAGCGCACGGCGCCGCACCTGCTGCCGGACCGCGAGCTGTTCGCCGTGCACGCGGCCACCCGGTCCGCGGCGGCGCGGCTGCTCGGCGCCTCGCCCGACGAGATCGCGCTCACCCCGAACACGTCGACCGGGCTCAACATCGCGGCCGGGGCGCTCCCGCTCGCCGCCGGCGACGTGGTGCTGCTCAGCGACCGCGAGTTCCCCGCGAACGTCTACCCGTGGCTCGCGCAGCGCCGCCGCGGCGTGGTGGTGGAGCGCGCGCCGGTCACGTCCCAGGGCTGGCCGGACGAGGACTATCTGGTGGAGCGCCTCGCCGACCCGCGCGTACGGATCCTGGCCGTGTCCATGGTGCAGTTCTCCAACGGGTTCCGCGCCGACCTCGCGCGCCTCGGCGAGGCGTGCCGCGCCAACGGCGTGCGGCTCGCCGTGGACGCGATCCAGGGGCTCGGCGCCCAACCGCTCGACGTGTCCGCGACGGGCATCGACCTGCTGTCGTGCGGCGGCCAGAAGTGGCTGCTCGGGCCCTGGGGATCGGGCTTCTGCTACGTGCGCCGCGAGCTGATCCGGGACCTCGAGCCGCAGGCCGTCGGCTGGATGGCGTACGAGGGCATGGACGACTTCACCAACCTGGTCAGCTACACTGACCGTCTGGTGGGCGATGCGCGCCGCTTCGAGGTCGCGAGCCTCGCGACCCAGGACCACCTCGGCCTCGCCACGTCGATCGGCCTGCTGCTCGAGCTCGGCGTCGAGGCGATCGCCGCGTACCTCCGCGGTCTGGGCGAGCCGGTGCTGGCGTGGGCGCGCGAGCGGGGCGTGCGCGTCGTCTCACCCAGCGACGACCTGCACCGCTCGCAGATCGTCTGCATCGCTCCCCCGGACTCGAAGGAGGCGCACCGGCGGCTCCGGCAGGCGGGGGTGGTGTGCGTGCTGCGCGAAGGCGCGATCCGCCTGGCGCCGCATTGCTACAACACGCTCGAGGAGATGGAGAAGGTGGTGGAGGTGCTGGACGGGGTGATGCGTGAGACGTGAGGGGTGAGGAGTGAGAAGTCCGAGTGAGAAGTGAGAAGCTAAAGCGTGAGAAGGGAAAGGCGTGAGAGGGGATGCGCACCTTCTCACGCCTTTGCTCCTCACTTGAACTTCTCACGTCTCACATGTTCTTCTCACCCCTCACGCCTCACGTCTCACCTGATGGTCAGCTCCGCGAACTTCAACTTGCCGTACTTGACGACATAGCTGCCCGGCTCCAGGAGCCGGTTGCCGTCCTCGACCTTGCTCCCGTCGAGCTGCACGCCCCCCTGCGCGGCCATCCGCCGCGCCTCGCCCAGGCTCTTGGCGAACCCGATGTCCTTGAGCACCGCCGCCAGGCTCCCGGGCGCGTGCCTGAAGGCCGGCATCTCCGCCGGCGCCTGCTTCGCCTTGAACAGGCGGTCGAAGTGCGCTTCGGCGCGCGCCGCCGCCGCCGCGCCGTGGAACTGCGTCACCACGTCGCGCGCCAGCGCGCGCTTGGCGGCGTACGGCTCCTTGCGACAGCGCGCGAGCGCCGCCGCCAGCTCGCCGGCGGGCACGG
>DOUU01000432.1:7542-7673 GCA_003520425.1 Deltaproteobacteria bacterium | reverse complement strand
ACCTGGATGGGCGCCGTACAGGGATTGTGTCTTCCCTTCCGAGGCTTCTCCCGTTCCGGCTCCACCATCTCGACGGGTCTTCTTCTTGGTCTCGACAAGGGGCGGGTAGAAGAGTTCAGCTTCGCCCTGGC
>DOUU01000432.1:0-7470 GCA_003520425.1 Deltaproteobacteria bacterium | reverse complement strand
TGGCTGTCGCGCTGGCTCGAGCACGGTCGGTGGCATCTCTTTGGCTACTACTGCCTGTTGGCAGCCGCCGTCGTGGTCGGTTTCTCCAAGCTCGTGTGGTAGGCGACAATATTCCCGCAAGCAATCGCGTGTCACATCCCTCCTAGCTTCACTGCGGCACCTCGCGAGACAAGCCTCTCCCCTTCCACAGTGCGAAGAGCGCGGGGTAGACAAGGAGCTCCAGCAAGAAGGATGTGACAAGGCCGCCTACCATTGGAGCCGCGATGCGCTTCATCACGTCGGCTCCCGTGCCCGCGCTCCACAAGAGGGGCGTAAGCCCGAGTGTCATCGTGACAACGGTCATGAGCTTCGGACGGATGCGACGAGCCGCACCCTCGACGATGGCGTCCTCGAGATCGGAGAAGGACGCTAGTCGGCCCGCTGCCGCGCGCGCCCGGTGGGCGATCTTCAGGTAGAGAAGCATCACCACCCCGGTCTGCGCGTCGAGCCCCGCAAGAGCGATGATCCCCACCCAAACTGCGACCGACAGGTTGTAGCCGAGGAGCCACAGCAGCCACACTGCGCCAACCAGGGAAAAGGGGACCGCGAGCATCACGATCGCCGTCTCGACCGCTGACCCGGTATTGAGGAAGAGGAGCAGCATCACCAGGACGAGCGTCACGGGTACGACGACGCGCAGTCGCTCCTTCGCGCGCTCGAAATACTCGAACTGGCCCACCCAGGCGAGTCGTGTCCCCGCTGGTAGCGAGACTTTTTGAGCGATGACGTGCTGGGCATCGTGCACGTAGTCGACGATCGGCCGACCTGCGACATCGACCGCCACGAGCCCGGTCAGGCTCCCGGCCTCGCTCCGGATCATGTCGGGACCGCGGACGAACTCGATCNNGATCGTCGCGACCTCGGCAAGGGGCACCTGCGCCCCCGTCGAGGTCGCGAGCAGCACCTGGCTCACGGCCTCGGGATTGTCCCGGAACTCCCGCGCGTAGCGCACGTTGATGGCGTAGCGCTGCCTTCCTTCGACGGTCTGGGAGACACTTGCTCCACCCACGGCCGCCTCGATTGCGGCGTTCACGTCCTCGACGCGCAAGCCGTAGCGGGCTGCGCGCGCTCGGTCGATGCGCACGTCGAGGTACGAGGCCCCCGTCGCGCGCTCCGCGAACACGTTGCGGGTTCCTGGCACGCTCGCCAGCGCTTTTGCTACGGCGATTGCAGCCTGCTCGACACGATTGGCATCATCGCCAAAGACCTTGACGCCAAGCTGACTTCGCACCCCCGTGGCCAGCATCTCCGTCCGCGTCTGGATGGGCATCCACCAGAGGTTCGGGAGACCCGGGTAGCGGAGCTTTCCGTCCATCTCCTGGACGAGCGAGTCCCAGGTCATGCCCGGCCGCCACTGGGAGCGGGGCTTCAGCGTGACGACCGTCTCCACCATGGAGAGGGGCGCCGGATCGGTCGGGCTCTCCGAGCGCCCGATCTTTCCGAAGACGCGGTCCACCTCCGGGAAGGACTTGAGCTCGCGGNNAGCGGCGGCATGAACTCGCTCCCGAGCTGCAGGAACGGTGGGATTGCCGAGAGGAAGAGGAGAACCGCGCCCACGAGGACCCATACGCGGTGCCGCACCACAAGGCGTACCGCCGGTGCATAGGCACGGACGAGCGATCGGTTGATGGGGTTTGCGTCCTCCCCTCGGATGCGGCCGCGGATGAAGAGCGCCGCGAGGGCCGGCGTGAGTGTCACCGAAAGCACCGCCGCAAAACCCATGGAGTAGGTCTTGGTAAAGGCCAGCGGCTTGAAAAGGCGCCCCTCCGTGCCCTCCAAGGCGAAGATGGGCAGGAACGAGACCGTGATCACGAGCAGCGCGAAGAAGATGCTCGGCCCCACCTCCTGCATCGCGCGCAGGATGATCTCCGACCTCTCTCCTGGCCTACCTTCTTCCTCCCAGGATTCGAGACGCTTGTGAATGTTCTCGACCACGATGATGGCGGCATCAACCATGGCGCCGATCGCGACTGCGATCCCGCCGACGGACATGATGTTCGCGCTGAGTCCCTGATAGAACATCGGAACGAAGGCCAGCGCGACGCCGATCGGGATGGTGAGGATCGGGATCAGCGCGCTCCGGGCATGGAGGAGAAAGATGAAGATCACGAGCGAGACGACGGCCATCTCCTCAAGGAGCGTGTGACGGAGCGTCTCGATGGCCGCTCGGATGAGCTCGGAGCGGTCATAAGTCGTGACAAGCTCGACGCCTTCTGGCAAGCCCGCGCGCACGGTCTCGAGCCGGGCCTTTACGGCGTCGATGGTGGTGAGGGCGTTCTCGCCGTAGCGCATGACGACGATCCCGCCGACGGTCTCGCCGTCTCCATCCAGTTCTGCGACGCCGCGACGCATGTCCGGGCCGAGCGTTACCTCCCCCACGTCACGCACGAGGACCGGCGTGCCGGAGGCATTCACGCGCAGGGGCACGAGCTCGAGGTCCTCGCGCTTGGTGACGTAGCCTCGCCCTCGGATCACCTGCTCATGGCCGCTGATCTCGAGCACTCCACCGCCCGAGTCCTGATTCGACGAGCGCACCGCAGCGACAACTTCGGGGAGGGTTACGCCATAGGCGCGGAGGCGGTTCGGATCGACCTGTACCTGGTACTGGCGAACAAAGCCTCCGACCGAGGCCACCTCCGCCACACCGGGGACGCTGGCGAGGGCGTAGCGCAGGTTCCAGTCCTGGAAGCTCCGCAGCTCTGCAAGGTCGTGGTGACCGCTGCGATCGACGAGCGCGTACTCGAAGACCCAGCCGACCCCGGTTGCGTCGGGTCCCAGGGTGGGGCTCACGCCCTCGGGGAGCTTCGCGCGGGCCGTACTCATGTACTCGAGCACACGGCTCCGCGCCCAGTAAAGGTCCGTTCCATCTTCGAAAATTACGTACACAAACGAAAGACCAAAGAAGGATTGGCCGCGCACGTAGCGCACGTGCGGGGCGGAGAGGAGCGTCGTCGAGATCGGATAGGTGATCTGGTCTTCGACGAGACTGGGCCCCCTTCCGGGCCACTCGGTGAAGATGATGACCTGGACATCCGAGAGGTCAGGGATGGCATCGAGGGGGGTACGGCCGATGGCGAAGATGCCCCAGGCGAGTGCACCCACGACCGCCAGGACGGTAAGGAAACGTCTGCGCGCACAGGCCGCGATGAGACCGGCCACGAACCCCGGCCGCGGCGTGGGTGTGCTCTCCCCTACCACTGCTCGAGCGCCGATGCGAGCCGGCTTTCTGCCGCCACGAGGAAGTTTCCCGAGACAACGACTTGCTCACCGGGTTCGAGCCCAGAGACCACCTCAAAGTATTGACCGTTCCCAAGGCCAATCCGGATCTCTCGCGGGACAAGCCGGCCATCGCCACGGTCCAAGAAAACGATGCGGTGCTCCCCCGCGTAGATCACAGCGGATACGGGGACGAGCGTCTGCTCGCCGCGGTCGATGTGAAGCTCAATATCCGCGTACATGTCTGGCCGAAGCTCAAGGTCCGGGTTCGCGAGCACAAGGCGCACGCGGCCGGTGCGCGTGTCGGCGTCCAACGACGGATAGACGTAGGCCACCTTGGCCTCGAGGGTTTTCCCAGGGAGAGAAGGAAGACTCACCACGGCCGTCTGGCCGACAGCGGCGACCTTCAAGTCCGCTTCGTAGAGCTGCGCGTCGATCCAGACTCGATCGAGGGGTGCGATTCGGAAGAGCCGCATGCCGGCCTCGATCGTCCCGCCTTCCACGACGTTCTTCTCGATCACGTAGCCGGTGGCCGGCGCGAGGATCGGCAGCGCCTCAAGGGGCGTGCCCCGCCGCCCCAGGGCATCAATCTCCGCTTCGGACACGTTCCAAAGTTTGAGCCGCGTTCGCGCAGCGCGTAGCAGCCCGTCCCCCCGCTGAGAGCCCTCTTCGGCGCTGGCTTGTGTGCTGCGGAGGGCCTGGAGATATTCAGCCTGCGCCGCATAGAGCTCAGGGCTATAGACGGAAAACAAGGGCTCCCCCTTGCGCACGGCGGCGCCGAGCGCGTTCGCTCGGAGGTCACGCACCCAGCCTCGTGTCTTGAGGGACACGTCGACCAGGCCGGTTTCGTCGTAAGCAACGCGGCCCACGGCGCGCACGATGCGCTCGAAGCGCGCGCGCTCGACGGGCGCACTGCGGATGCCAATGCGTTGGCGCCGCGCGGAGTCGATGCGCACGGCTCCGCTTGCGGCGTCCTCCTTTGTGACAGCGACGAGATCCATGCCGCAGATCGGACACTTGCCCGGTTGCGATTCGTGCACCGAGGGGTGCATGGGGCAGGTGTAGTGGGAGATCGCGTCGCCGGCCGTGGGCTCGCTCGTGGATTCCGGACCCGCACCCGCGAGATGCAGCCCCGTGGCTCCCGTGGTGAGTGCTCCCTCGGCATGGAGGGTGGAACCCGACGGGCGCTTCAGATCCAAGCTCACCCGCCAGGTGCCCGACATCTCGAGGTTGACTTCGGCGCGATAGAGTCCAGGGCCGATCCGCTCCGCGCGCGCCTGCCCCACCATGTCCGCCATCCCTGGCATCGTCATCGCGTCGCGCAGGGTGATCTCGGCATCCTCAATCGGCATCCCGTCCGACNNGAACCTCGAAGCGCAGCTCGTTGCGGCCGGCACGCGCGACGGCGGGCCTTGACGTCACCCGGACGCGCAGACCAGCACCCTGCAAATCCGTAGGAGGTCCGGAGCTACCGAGAAGCGGTCCCCGCGCGGACCACACGCCGAGTCCGATGAGAGTGAAGAGAACAAGCGCCACGAGGATCGTGCGAACATGACGAGGTTTTCGGTGTCCAGCGTTCATTACGGGTTGNNACCGAGAGGGTGGGAATGCGCCCCGCGGCTCGATCAAGCTCCGCGCGGCGCCGGCTGAGCTTCGTGAGCGCGTCTTCGTACGCGAGTTCTGCATCCCGTAGCCCGCGTTCCGCGTCGATCAGCGAAAGAAAGCTGGTCTGCCCGGTTTCGTAAGACGCGCGCGCCGCCGCGAGGCGATCCCGCGCGGCCGGGAGGAGGCGATCGCGNNCAGTGGTGGGCCTCGTGCACGCGCAGGGCGGCGGTTGTGACCGAGAGCCGGACCTGATCCTCCGCGCGCTGTTCTTCGCTCCTCGCCCTTGCAAGTTCCGCGTTGGCCTCTTCGAGGGCTGCGCGCCGCCGGCCGAGCTCGAGGGGGAGGTTGAGCGAGAAGCCAACCGCGGGCTCGAGATCTCGCTCTTGCCAGAAGGTGTCGTACTTCGCCCACACGGTGAAGTCGGGGAGAAACTCCCGACGGGCGAGCGCAACCTTCGCCGCACGCGCCTCGACGCGCGCCGAAGCGGCGCGCAGCTCGGGTCTTTCGGCCATTGCTCGCTCCGAGAGCGCTTTGGGCTCGAGATCCGATGCACCCTCGGCCTCGAGGCGTTCTGGAGGAGGTGGGAGCGGGCGGTCCGGCGGTCGGTGGAGGAGCGCGTCGATCTGCGCCACGACAAGCTGGTCCTGGGTCTCGAGCTCGATCTGGCGATGCTCGAGCATCGCCTCCTCCGATTCCGCTTGGAGCGGGTCCTGCTGCGAGGCTGTGCCCGCCTCGTACTGAGCAAGGGCTGCGTGCTGCAATTCCTTGAGGAGCTCGACATGGTGCGCGTTGATCTGGATCGCGCGAGAGGCGAGGTAGTACTCGTCGAACAGGGTCGAAGCCATGGTGGCCACCCGCAGACGCACCGCTTCGTAGTCGCGGTCCGCTGCCTCTGCCTCGGCGAGAGCGGCCTCGCCTCGCAGCCCAAGCTTCCCGGGGAATGGGAATGCCTGGCTTAGCTCGAACGAATACCCGGCACTGACGGTTGTCGAACCGAACGACCCGGGCGCAATGCCAGTACCGAACATCGGATCGTCGAGAGAGGTTTCCTGTGGGTAGCGTTCCAGCGCTGCGCGCCAGGCCTGGCGCGCAGACTCGACGCTTGGGTTTCTCCGAAGCACCTCCTCGACGAGTGCGCGGCGGTCGAGCACTGCCGCGCCAGGAAATGGCGTCTCGGCGTCGAAAGTCTCTGCGACGGGAGGGGACGAGCGCACAAGAGCATCGTGTGCCTGCTGATACTGAGGAGCGCTGAGTGCGCACCCCGCGAGCACAATGGTGAGCAGCGAGGCGAAGGAGTGCGCGCATACACTTGTCCAAGGCATTGAATCACGACGCAGCGGCAGAGAACCGCGAACGATGCAATCTCGCATCTCGCACCCCGGCTCACGGATGAAAAAAGCCCAAGTCCCGGCCGTACTCCGGTTGGTCCGGGACGAGCAACCCAGGAGGGAGTGGTGGGATCAGAGACGCAGGATGCTGTGGTAGGTGGTTGATGGAGCGGCCCGTGCAGGCGCAAGCATCACGTTAGCGACCTGGGTGATCGGAGGGAATAAGGTCGGCGCGGACGAAATGAGGGCAAACGTCAAGGAAGGCACGTCCAGCGCATCGGTCGTAGTGAAAAGGAACGGCTGGTTGCAGCAGGGAAGCGGGCTCAGCGATCCGCAGGGCCCACTGGGCGGCTTTGGTGTCGTCGGCGCGCCATGGCAGGGTGCATGCGCCGCCTGGCCCGAGGCCGCGACCGTGCTCCGGGCCATTCCCGTGGTTGTGAGAGCGACCACGGCAAACAATGCGAGCACAGTAAGACGTCGTCCGGCGTGCTTCACGGTGCTTAGCCTACTCGGCAGGACGTGGGAGTCAATCGAGCCCCGGCTCCAGCCCCCAGCGATAGATCTGCTTCAGGACGCTCGTGCCACTCGGCTACTCTCGTGGCGACGGCCTGCTGGACTACGCAGATCGTGACTTCGAGGTGCCTGATCCTTGTCGTCGTCGCGGCGGCAGTGCCAGGGGTTTCCGTGACGCCAGCGCTCGTGTTCGGGCGGTGGAGGGGGGTCTTGATGCTNNTGCTCCTCTTTCGAGGCGATCCATTCGCGTGCGCGGAGTACCGGGATACTTGATTGCCACGAGCTTGTCCGCGGCGCGCCCGCTCGAATCTCGCACCTCGCCGTGGCGTTATGATGAGGCTTAAAACGAGTCCAGGAGGGCGGCATGAGATCCATTCTCGGAGCCATGGTTGCCATTGTCGTGCTCACCGCGACACCGGCCGTGGCACAACAAACGCAGCCCCCGACTCAAGATCCGTGGGGTGGGTGCTGCGGCGTCGACCGATGGCCGATGGGCCCCGGAATGATGGGACCCGGGATGATGGGGCCCGGCAGCGTGGCGAGACACCATCAAGCGATGATGTCGGGCATTCCAGCACCTTACAGCTCACTCAAAAACCCGTTGCCTAGAACCCCCGAGACGGTCCAAAGGGGAGCCGCGGTCTACGCTAAAAGTTGTGCCTCGTGCCACGGGGTAACCGGGAGGGGCGATGGCGAGGCCGGACGCGGTCTCTCGCCGCCCCCTGCGAATCTCGCGTGGCTCTCCCAGATGCCGATGGCGCAGTGGGAT
>DOUU01000502.1:1692-5274 GCA_003520425.1 Deltaproteobacteria bacterium | reverse complement strand
CGTCACCGTGGAGGATCCGATCGAATTCTTGATCCGGGACCGCCGCTCGATCGTGAACCAGCGCGAGATCGGTGTCGATACCGACAGCTTCGCGAATGCCCTTCGCGCCTCCCTGCGCCAGGACCCCGACGTGATCCTGGTGGGCGAGATGCGCGATTTCGAGACCATCGAGACGGCCATCACGGCCGCCGAAACCGGCCACCTCGTCATGAGCACGCTCCACACCCTGGACGCGACCGAGACGATCAACCGCATCATCTCCGTCTTCCCGCCCTACCAGCAAAAGCAGGTCCGCCTGCAGCTCGGGTCGATTCTGAAGGCCGTGATCTCCCAGCGCCTGGTGCCCCGGGCCGACGGCAAGGGACGCGTGCCCGCCCTCGAGATCCTGGTCACGACGGCACGCGTGCGCGAGTGCATCGCCGACAAGGATCGAACCAAGGAGCTGCACGACGCCATCGCGAAGGGCTTCACCACCTATGGCATGCAGACCTTCGACCAATCGCTGATGCACCTCGTGAAGAGCAACCTCGTGACCTACGAGGAGGCTCTCCGCCACGTCTCGAACGCCGACGACTTCGCGCTCCGCTTCCGCGGCATCGCGAGCACGTCGGACGGCACCTGGGACGACTTCGACAAAGAGGGCGAGGAGAGCAAGAAGGCAGAGCCGCCGCCCGCCGGCGCGAAGCCTTCCTCCGCAGGCCCTGGCAAAACCCAGGGCGCGGACGAGCTCAAGATCGAACGGTTCTAGTCCTGCACGAAGCCGGCGGCGGCCGAGTCTTCTCCTCCCGCGCTTTGCGCGCGCAAGCCCGCTGGCTCCTCGGCAGCGCAGGCGCTCTTCAGGATCACCCCCGCCCGTGCGCCGTTTCCCTATAGTTTGCGCGTTGGCCGCTGCCAGGGGAGTTTTCATGGCGTCCCGACCGAGCGCTGCAAACGAGATCCGCGAGGCCTTCCAGGCCTTCTTCGAGAGGCGGGGGCACCGCCGGATCCCGAGCGCTTCCCTCATCCCCGACTCGGACCCGACCCTGCTGTTCACCAACGCGGGGATGGTTCCCTTTAAGCGCCTCTTTCTCGGCGAGGAGACCCGAGACTACACGCGGGCCACGAGCGCCCAGAAGTGCATGCGCGTTTCCGGCAAGCACAACGACCTCGAGAACGTCGGGCGAACCCCGCGTCATCACACCTTCTTCGAGATGCTNNTCTCCTTCGGCGACTACTTCAAGCCCGAGGCGATCGAATACGCCTGGGAGTTCGTGACCGAGGGGCTGCACCTTCCGTCGGGACGCCTCCACGCGACTGTGTTCCGGGACGACGACGACGCCTTCGGGCTCTGGCGCGATCGGGTGGGGCTCCCCGAGTCGCGGATCTACCGCTTCGACGAGGCGGACAACTTCTGGGCCATGGGCGATACCGGACCCTGCGGGCCCTGCTCGGAGATCTACTTCGATTTCGGCGAGCAACCGCACTGCAAGAGCACCCGCTGCGACCCCGCCTGCGACTGCGGCCGCTTTCTCGAGATCTGGAACCTCGTCTTCATGCAGTTCAATCGGGACGCGGCGGGCAAGATGACGCCCCTCCCGAAGCCCTCGATCGATACCGGCGCGGGCCTGGAGCGCCTCGCCGTGGTGGTCCAAGGGGTGAAGTGGACCTACGAGACGGACCTCTTCCGCGGGATCTTGGACCGCGCCCAGGAGCTCTCGGGGGTGGCCCTCGGGACGGATCCGGAGCAGGACGTCTCGCTGCGCGTGGTGGCGGATCATGCGCGGGCGGTCTCGTTCCTGATTGGGGACGGCGTCCTCCCCTCGAACGAGGGCCGGGGCTATGTGCTGCGCCGGATCCTGCGTCGAGCGGCGCGCCACGGCGTTCTGCTCGGGCTCGAGCGGCCCTTCCTCCACGCCGTGTGCGAGAGCGTGATCGACGAGATGGGCGGAGCCTATCCCGAGCTCGTCGAGCGGCGCGCGTACATCACCGACCGCGTGCGGCGCGAGGAGGAGCGCTTCCTCGAGACCCTCTCCAAGGGCCTCTCGCTCCTCGAGGAGGAGATCCGCCGGGTGAAGCACCAGGTGGGAAGAGCGGGGGCGGTGTTGCCGGGCGAGGTGGCCTTCCGCCTCTACGACACGTTTGGCTTTCCCCTCGACCTCACCGAGGACATCTTGCGCAGCCACGGCCTGCGGGTCGACCAGGAGGGGTTCGACGGCGCGATGGAGAAGCAGCGCGAGCGTGCGCGCGCGGCCTGGAAGGGCAGCGGCCAAGTCGCCGTCTCCCAGGTCTACGCGAGGCTCGCCATGGACGAGCCCGTGGTCTTCCGCGGCTACGAGACCCTGCGCCTTGAAGCCAAGATCCGCGCGATCGTGCGCGCGGGGGAGCCCGTCGATCGGGCGCGCCTGGGTGACGAGGTCGAGGTCGTGACGGACCAGACCCCGTTCTACGCCGAGAGCGGCGGCCAGGTGGGCGACCGGGGGGAGATTCGCACCGGGGGCGGGCGGATCGAGGTCGTGGATACCCAGCGTCCGGTGGCGGGCCTGATCGTGCACCGCGGACGCGTCGTCCGCGGCGAGGTCACGACGGGCGAGGCCGCGGAGCTCGTGGTCGACGCCGAGCTGCGTCAGGCCACGATCCGCAACCACTCCGGGACCCATCTCCTGCATGCGGCCCTGCGCCAGGTGCTCGGGCCCCAGGCCCTGCAGAAGGGCTCGCTTGTCGGACCCGAGCGCCTGCGCTTCGACTTCACCCATGACGCGCCGCTCTCGAAGGAGCAGATCGAGCGGATCGAGGACCTCGTGAACGGGTGGATCGAGCGCAACGCCCCCGCCCGCATCCGCGAGCTCCCCTACGCCAAGGCGATCGAAGAGGGAGCGATCGCGCTGTTCGAGGAGAAGTATGGCGACGTGGTGCGCGTCATCTCCTTCGGCGACTTCTCGACGGAGCTGTGCGGGGGGACCCACGCCCGCGCAACCGGCGAGATCGGTGTCCTCAAGGTGCTCGCCGAGACGGGGATCGCCTCGGGCGTGCGACGCATCGAGGCGCTCACCGGCCAGGGCGCACTCGCCCACATGCGCGCGCAGGAGCGGGCGCTCGAGACCATCGCCGACCTCTTGCGCGCGCCGCCGGGGGAGCTCCCGGCGCGGATCGAGAAGCTCCTCGAAGAGCGGCGCGGCCTCGAGAAAGAGCTCGAGCGTCTGCGNNGTCAAGGTCCTCGCCGCAAGGGCGGAAGGAGCAGATCCCAAGGAGCTGCGCGCCCTGGTCGACGAGCTCCGCGCGCGCCTTGCGAGCGGGGTCGTGATGCTCGCGGCCGAGGGGGAGGGCCGGGTCGCCCTCGCGATCGGAGTGACCCCCGATCTTGTGGGCCGCTTGCGGGCGGGCGAGCTCGTGCGCGAGGTGGCGCAGGTCGTGGGTGGAAAGGGCGGAGGACGGGCAGACTTTGCCCAGGCCGGAGGCCGCGAGCCGGCGAAGCTCCCGGCTGCGATCGA
Source organism: Deltaproteobacteria bacterium (assembly GCA_003520425.1). GTDB lineage: Bacteria > Myxococcota_A > UBA9160 > UBA9160 > UBA9160 > UBA9160. The sequence goes on along the minus strand of DOUU01000502.1, from coordinate 1,807 downwards.
GAAGCTCTACGCCCTGGTCGAAGCTGCCTCATGAGCCTTGGCTTTGCCGTCGATCCCTTCGTCCCGCGGCGGCGCAGAACCCGCGTCGTCCGGGTGGGCGACGTCGCGATCGGCG
>DOUU01000502.1:1495-1682 GCA_003520425.1 Deltaproteobacteria bacterium | reverse complement strand
TCGATGACCACCACCGACACGCAGGACGTCGCGGCCACGGTGGCGCAGACCGAGCGCCTCGTCGCGGCGGGCTGCGAGATCGTTCGCATCACGGCCCCTTCGCTGCGCGACGCCGAGGCACTCGGCGAAATCCGGCGCGCGCTCTGGCAACGGGGCGTGCGCGTGCCGCTCGTCGCGGACATCCACT
>DOUU01000502.1:0-1424 GCA_003520425.1 Deltaproteobacteria bacterium | reverse complement strand
CGTCCCCTCGTGCGTCGCTGCAAGGAGCTGGGCCGCGCGCTGCGCATCGGCACCAACCACGGTTCGCTCTCCGATCGCATTCTCAATCGCTTCGGCGATACGCCCCGGGGCATGGTGGAGAGCGCTCTCGAGTTCCTCGCGGTGTGCGAGGACGAAGGCCTGCGCGACGTCGTCTTCAGCATGAAGGCGAGCAACGCCCAGGTCGCCATCCAGGCCTATCGGCTGCTTGCGGCCCGCCTGGAAGCACGCGCCCCCGGGCTGGCGGGCTACCCGTTCCACGTCGGTGTCACGGAGGCCGGGGACGGCGAGGACGGCCGGATCAAGNNGGCGACACGATCCGCGTCTCGCTGACCGAGGACCCGGTGAAGGAGATTCCGGTCGCCCGCGCCCTCGCGGGGCGCTACGACCGGCGCTGGAGCGAGTCCGGGGGCGAGCGAGAGGTGCCCGATCCCGGAGCGCCCTTCGTGGCCGACCCCTACAGCCACGCCCGCAGGGCGACCCGCACCCTCCGGGTGGGCGACGTGGCAATGGGCGGCGAGGAGCCCGTGCGCGTCGAGCTCGAACTCGGGCCGATCGCAGAGGCCGAGCAAAAGGCCGACGCGCTCTCGGTCGGCCTGGCCCTGCGGCCGGAGATCGCGTGCGAGGGATTCCTCGTCGACGTGCGCGAGGAAGACGGCGCCCGCCGGGTGGGCCTCCTTGCGGATGCCCTCGCAAGGCGCGGTCTTGCGGCACCCCTTTCCGTGCGCCTTCCCGCCGATAAGGCGGGCCTCGCTCCAGCAGGGGCGGCGCGCCTGGTGATCGGGGTGACCGAAGACGCGTCGGATGCAGAGCTCACGGGGGCCGCGCAAGCAGCGTCGCGCCTTGGCGTACCGCTCGAGTGGGCGCTCGAAGTGCGCGGAGCGGCGCTCGCCTCGCTCGTCGACCGGGCTCTCGAGGCCTCGCGGCGGGCCTCCCTCCTGCGGGTCCTGATCTCCCTGGCCGACGAACCCGCAGCGCAGGGCGCACGCTTCGTCCACGACGCGCGCCTTGTCGCGGCGCGCCTTGCGGCGCGCGGCGCCGAGGCGGTGCCCATCGTGCTGCGCGGGGGTCATGGGCCTCCGGCCCCGGCCGAGGAGTGCCTCCTCGCCACCGCGACCGACCTCGGGGCGCTCCTTTGCGATGGGATCGGCGACGCGATCTCGCTCCCCGCTGCGCTCTTCGGGGATGCAGGCCGCACCCTCGACCTGGGCTACCGGATCCTTCAGGGGGCGCGGCTTCGCACCTCGTGGACGGAGTTCATCTCCTGTCCCTCGTGCGGTCGCACGCTCTTCGACCTCGAGCAGACGACCGCACGCATCAAGGCCCGCACCCAGCATCTGCGCGGCGTGAAGATCGCCATCATGGGCTGCATCGTGAACGGACCCGGCGAAATGGCCGACGCCGAT
>DOUU01000257.1 GCA_003520425.1 Deltaproteobacteria bacterium | reverse complement strand
CGGGTCTCCTTCGGTCTCCGGTACCGAGGGAGCAGCGCAGGCGCACGCGCGCCGAGAGTCCCGGCCGCCTCACGCTGCGGGGACCGCCGTTGGAGCGCATGAGCTTCGAGCTCGAAATCTTTCCTGGCCGCCCTTCGACCCACCCGGATGCGCTTCGAGCGCGAATAGATGCATGTCGTGTTCCCCGTGCGCTGGCCTGGCCACCACGACCCCATCGGGACCCTCCAAAAAGGAGGAGAGAAGTCATGTACTACGGCTTCGATGCTCACAAGGCCTTCATCCAAGTCTAGGAGCTCAGTGAGGACGGGCGGCGCCGCAAGGACTACCCGATCGACGCCATCAGGGAGGCCCTCGAGAGCTTCGCCAACGGCCTGGGTCCTGCTGACCACGTGGTCCTCGAAGCCACCTTCCACACCTGGGCGATCCACTCGATCCTCGCCCGGCGCGCCGGCTCGGTGACCGTCGCCAACCCCTACGACAAGATCGATGCCTACATCCTGGCCCAGCTTCTGCGCACAGGATTCCTTCCCGCAGTGCAGATGCCGAGCGAGGAGACCTGGGCCCGCCGCCAGCTGATCTCCCACCGAAGGCTCCTGGTGAAGCAACGCACGGCGGCCAAGAACTCGATCCGCGCCGCGCTGACCCGCCGCCTGATCAAGCTCTTCAGCGAGAAGAGCCGCGCCTGGATGGCGAGCCTCGAGCTCCCGGTGACCGAGCGCTTCATCCTCGACAACGCGCTCGAGCTCTTGCGCCAACTCGCGGGGCGGCTCGAGGTCGTGGACGAAAAGCTCCTGCGGCTCGCCTCGGTCGATGAGGACGTGAAGCTCCTGGTCACCATCCCCGGCATCCAGGTCACCGTGGCGATCGGGTTTCTCGCAGCCATCGGCGACATCGGTCGCTTCCCCGGCTCGCCGCGTACTTCGGCCCCGTGCCCAAGGTCCGGCAGTCGGCCGACCACTGCCGCCACGGGCACATCACCAAGGCCGGCTCTGCCTCCCCGCGTTGGCTCGCCATCGAGGCGGCGNNGCGGCGCAGATCTTGTCCAAGGGCAGCTCGCCGCTCGTCGCGAGCTACCACCGGTTGCGCCGCAAGAAGGGTCACAACGGCGCCGTGACCGCCCTCGCACGGAAGCCCACCGTGGTGGTCTGGCACGTGCTGACTCGCCGCCAGCCCTACCGCTACTCACCGGTGAAGCACACCCGCGGTGCTCCGGGCTCACGGAAGGGGGTTCGATAAGTGCAGCAGTGAGTCCAAACCGAGCCTGTCGACGTTCATAGGAGGGGCTTACAGAAGCGGACGACACGCTCGTCACATGCGATCGGAAGTGGCATTTCGTAAACCCCAGAGCGAGGCGGCGACGTTGTCGGGACAGCGGAAGGCATGCTTCTGCCAATCGATCCCCCGCGGGTATCTCGCCCGTAGCGATCGCTTGAGGCGACTCACGATTCGGCCGATATCCAGCAGCATGAGCGGCAGCACCATCATTGTCGCCGGCGTGATCTCGCTGGCCGGGAGCCTCGTGGGTCTGAAGATCATCTGGCGCGCATGGACGCTGCGGGAGCCGGCGGCGTGGTTTATCGGCATCGCGATGCTCACGCATTCGTCGATCTCGCAGCCCGCCATGATCGCGTTCCTGAGCAACCCGACGGTGCGGCCGCCGCTCCTTTCTCTTTCTACGCCGATCGCCGTCGCCTGCGTATTCGCGTTCGTCTGGCGCGTCTTCCGCGCGCAAAATCGCTGGGCCGCCGTCTTCGCCTCGACGGCGATCCTCGTCATGCTGGTCGGAACCGTTGTGATCCTCTTCGTCACTAACCGCGGCTCGCCGGAGCAGCGGCTGCTCGGGGTCATCCATCCACTCGGCTTTCTCGTCGCCACACTGTGGGGCGGAGTCGAAGCTCTGCTCTACCGCAGACGACTGCTCAAGCGCGCCCGAATCAACCTGTCCAACCCAGTCGTGGAGAACCGACTCTTGATCTGGGGCTCCACCATGCTCGCTGCTTCGGTGCTTGCTGTGGGTGTTGCAGCCTTCGCCGCCATGGGCAAGCACGGTCTTGCGATGGGCTTGGCCTTCGGGATCGGAATCAACGGCACCGTTGGGTGGTATCTCGGGTTCACGCCCCCCGCGACGTATTGCGACTGGATCGAAGCGCGCGCCGCTCGAGGAGTGGCTCGTGGGGACGAGACATGAAGGAGAGCCCCGTCTTCACGGCCATCTGCGAGGTGATCGAGGAGACGAGCAGCCTCAATCGCATAGCAGCGCGCGGAACCGTGCGGCTGGTGATGAAGGAAGTGGGCCTCGAGGTGCACGACGTTACCTCGCGCGAGATGTTGGCTCTGCTGGACGAGCGCATGCCTCGCGCCCTGCGCGCGTGTGGCGTCGAGAACGTCGACAGGGTCATCGAGCGCGCGCGCGGCGCGGTGAAGGAGGCGGGGACCGAACGCGAACCTGACTCCGCCGAACGCTTTTTCGACGCAATCGCCGGCCGCACACGCTGACCGCCATCTCCACGGCGGCGACCTTACATCGGGCGAAGGCCGCAGACCTGCGGACCTTCACCGGCGAGGCGCTTNNCACCGGGGTATGAGGCGGGCCATCGTCGCCCTGGCGCGGCGGATGGCCCTCGTCATGCATCGGGACGGGACCGAGTTCCGCTGGACCAGCGCCACCCCCGCAACCGCCTGAAGGCCCCGGAGAGAGAGATTGAGGAGAAGAAAAAGAAAAGACCAGAGTTTCGCGGACCGGTGAAGCGATGTCCCTCGTAGGGGGACGATGGGTGAGGCGAGTTCGTGGCTGTTCCTTGTACCTGCCGGCGCTCTTGCCGCAAGGACGTTCGGAAGATCGTTC
>DOUU01000151.1 GCA_003520425.1 Deltaproteobacteria bacterium | reverse complement strand
CTCGTTCGGGAGGGAGAGGGCTGGCGCTTTGACGTCAAAGCCGGCGCCGACCAGATCATCGATCGGCGGATCGGTCGCAACGAGCTAAGCGCGATTCAGGTCTGCCGGGCCTACGTCGAAGCGCAACGAGACTATGCCGCCAAGGATCATCTTGGCGGCGGGCTGCACGAGTACGCGCAAAAAGTGGTGAGCTCTCAAGAAAAGCATGACGGGCTCTATTGGCAGCCCTCGGAAGGACAAGAAGAGAGTCCGCTCGGACCTNNACCTCTCGTCGCCGCCGCTCAGGCTCAAGGCTATGGCACTGCGAGCGCCGAGGGCCGGGCGCCGTTCCATGGATATTTCTTCAAGATCCTGACACGTCAGGGAAAGAATGCGCCGGGCGGCGCCCTCGACTATATCGTGAACGGGCATATGACCCGCGGATTCGCGCTGGTCACCTTCCCGGCGAAATACGGTGATTCGGGCGTAATGACCTTCATCGTGAACCAAGACGGGATTGTGTTCGAGAAGAATCTAGGACCACACACCGCCGAGATCGTGACCCGCATGACCGAATACAATCCGGATAAAACCTGGAGAATTGCTCCTTGATCTAAGCGGCACGCGTTGAGATCGCCCTGCCGGAGCGGCGTCTTCCCGGCGGACCGAGACGACAAACGGCCGAGTGGGAGAAGGTTCCGAAACGCCGCCTTGCGACCTGATCGACGCTCGTCCCTTCCATCCGGACGGCGGAGGCGGTGCGACAGCAAGGGGGTTGCGCCCTGCGAGGCCCTTCAGAGTGAGAACGCGAGGCTTGCGAGCAGGGCAACCCCAGCAGCGAAGAGAAGTCCTCCCGAGGCCAAATACACCCAGCGCAGCATTCGTTCATGGAAGCGCGCGCGGGCGAGCCCCACGCCCCCCAGCAGCACCAGCCACCAGAGGAGCGAACCGGAGAGAACCCCGAGCACGACTGTGGCGGCGGCGGGCCCCCGCAGCTCCTCCGCAGCGAGCCCAAGGGCTGCAGAGACGGCGGCGATGGTGAGCAGGACGAGCGGGTTTGTGAGCGTCAGGAGAAACGTCGAGACGAAGGCGCTCACCAGACCCTGCGCTCCTACAGCCGAGTGTGGCCCCTCCGCATCACCCCGAAAGGACCGCGCACCGAGAAGGCACAGCACGAGTCCGCCCCCGAGGCGCAGCACCTTCTCGTGAGCGAGCAGAAAACTCGCTACGACACTGATACCGAAAGTGGCCACCACACCGTAGAAGGTGTCGGCCAGCGCGGCGCCACAGCCAGAGACAAATCCGAGAACAAAACCGCCGCTGAGCGTGCGGCGGATGCAGACGACGTTCACCGGGCCAAGCGGCGCCGCAATCGAGAGCCCCACCAAGAGTCCGATCCAATAGATCCGCACGCGCTCTGCCGTCTCCCGGCTCCGCCGGCGAAAGATCTCGCCTTCCCGTTTCGGGCCGCCGAGGCGTGACGAATAGCGCGGCGGTCCCTTGCGGCCTAACGGTGCCTTGACAAGCGATAGGAGTCCTTCGCGACATCACTCGATTCTCCTGTAGCCTCGGACGGTGGCCCGGAGAACGGGAACGTTCGGGAAGTACGGATTTCGGCGGACGACAGGCTGGCCCAAGGGAGGCGCCAATGATCGACGTGCACTACTGGCCCACACCAAACGGAAAGAAGGTCACGATCCTGCTCGAGGAGTGCGGCCTCCCCTACCGGATCGTGCCCTGCGCGATCTTCCAAGGTGACCAATTCAAAGCCGAATTCCTGAAGATCAGCCCAAACAACCGCATGCCCGCGATCGTCGACCACGCACCGGCCGACGGCGGCGCGCCCTTCGCGCTCTTCGAATCGGGCGCGATCATGATGTACATCGCGGAAAAGGCTGGGCGCTTCTACCCGCAGGACCTCCGCCGTCGCCATGCCGTCAACCAATGGGTGATCTGGCAGATGGCGAATCAGGGCCCGAAGAGCGGCGAGTGCGGCCACTTTCGTCGCCTCGGCCAGAGCCAGGGCGACCAGTCGTACGCAGTGCGCCGCTTCACCGATGAGGTAAACCGCTTGTTTGGGGTGCTGAACAACCAGCTCTATGATCGGCGCTTCCTGATCGGCGACGAGTACACCATCGCCGACATGATCTCGTACCCCTGGACGGTGAACTGGCAGGCACAGGGACAGGATCTCGAAGAGTTTCCCTACTTCAAACGCTGGTTTCTGGAACTCGGCGCTCGCCCGGCTGTGCAGCGCGGCGTGGCGGTTGGCAAGGATCTCACGGTGGATACGTCGAAGCTGACTCCCGAAGAGGGGGAGCGCCTGCGCAAGCTCCTTTACAACCAGCGCGCGCGGCCGGCCCCACCGGGTGGTTTGCTCTGATCAGCCTTCGGTGGGAACCACTCGCACAAGCCTGCTCCAGGCGCAAAACGCCTCGTCTTTGCGCCAGTGCATTGCTCGCTCGGAAGGGTCGGCTGAATGAGGAGCTTTTGGACCGGCTGTCGGTGGGAAGGGCCGCAGGATCGGGACCGCCGCAGGTGGGCCAGCTCCTTCGGCCGGGATCGGGATCAGTTGCCGCCTAGGCGGCGGAAGACATCCTCGGCGGACGCTCCGGAGACCGTAGACGTCAAACCGGCGATGCGGCTTGCGATGAGGGAGCACACGCTGTCGGCGTCCTTTACACCCCGAGCCTTGAGTTCCGCGGGGAGAACTCGCTTCACGACCACGATCATCTGTGAGGAGCTCACGTCGCGGGCGTCGAGACCCGCACTCTTCAGCGCGAGCCGAATCGTTCCGCGGGCGCTTAGGCTATCAAAGGATGTGGCCTGCTCGAGCTCCGTGCAGGTCCGTTCGAAGACGACCGATTCGCTCACCCGCTCATCCCTCGCTCATTGCCAGGCGACCAAGACACCCTGCTCGTAGGCAGCGAGACCACGCGGCCTGCAGCTGGAGAATGCCTACCCATTGTTGCGAGCAAATCCAGCGATCTAGACTCCGGCCGGCGCGATTGCTTCGAAGACCTTATCGATGGGTCGATCGAAAGGCTTGAGAAAACTCTCCCGTAGCGACCTGGACCGCACGCTTCCTCGAATCGACACTTGCGGAGATTGCAACCACGACTTCGATCTGAGAGGTCTCTTTCCATAGAAATACGGATCCAGCTTCGAACGACGCTTGGAACCGCGAATCCCGTGCTGCGGAGGGTGTCGTGAGCCCCTGCACCCGCGCACGATGCGTCGCCGCCTTTCTCGTGAAGGCCGCGAAACCTCGGGCTTCATCCCGTCGCGACTCGGGCGTGAGCAACGTGACCACTCGTGCCGGGCGACAAGCCGTCGGTGCGCCCGGCGCAGTAGCGCTGCTGGAGCTCCAGACTCCCCAGGTCCTCGATTAGGCGCAGTCCGAGCACCTCCAGCTCGCTTGCGAGGGTTGCGGGGTTGAACCCCGATAGCCATGGCTCTCCCAGTGCGGCCCGGGTTGCGCGCATTTTCTCCAAGGCTTTCGACCGGCCTGCTTCGAGTACCTGCTGATCGATGTAGGTAAAGACGATCTCGGTTCCTGCTGCGCTTGAAGCTGCGATCCCACGCAGCGTAGCCAGATTGGCGTCTCGTGAGAGATAGATCGTAACACCAAGCCACGAGAAGAAGGCCGGCAGCGTGCGAGAGAAGTTGCATCGCGCGAGTACGGAGGCCAGGGACTCCCGCGTCAAATCGGCTGCGACAAAATCCACGTTCGGCGGAATCCTCACCCCGCACTCCTCGAGTCTTTGACGTTTCATGGTTTGAGTCGCTGGATGATCGATCTCGAAGATATGGAGATCGCGGGCAAAGGGTGGCTGTCGAACAATGAAACTGTCGAGCCCCGCGCCAATCAGAACGTACTGACGAGCGCTGCCCGCAACCGCGCGCTCGAGCGCATCCTCGGCATATCGCGATCGAAGGATCACGCCGCCGTACGTGGGGTGAGCCCGCAAAACCGCATCGATGACCGCCTGCTGGGAGCCCAAGCTCCGAAGCCATTCTCTCGTCCCGGCGTCCGCGCCATCCATTGCACGCTGGCAGAGCGCTGCCTTTTCCGGGGCAGACACGAGCTGATCTCCCCAGGGGTCATCGATCAGCCGTGGCCGATCGAGGCGTGTGTGGACTGCGCGCATGAGCGCTGCCGTGAGAGCCGTTCGGCTAGGGCCGCCGTCGTTCATTGACACCTCCCCGGCCAGCGATGAGCTATGGATAGCCCAGGTGGGAGATCATGGGCTCGCACGAATCGCCGACCTTGCGGGCCGCGCATCATGCAGTTTGAGATGGGCGCGGGCGCTCCCGCTTGCACACACATCAGCACGCGCAGCGGCAAAATCGGTCGGAGCGAGCTCGCGAACTCCTTGGAAAACACTGCGAGACCAGCGGGGGCCCGCTCTTCGCCCGCTGCCTGCCGACGTGCAGTGTGCCAGGGCGCTGCCGCGCCTCAAGTCAAAGACGACCTCCGCACCCTTCGCCACGATCTGCTGGGCCTTGCGCGCGTGACCCGCGGAGCGCGGCCGCCGTTGTGGGCGCGTCGGGTAGCCACTCCCTCCCTGTTCGAGCCCCAACACACCGGCCTCTCGCAAGAATTCCCTACCCCTTCTACGCGACCGGCGTATCCTGCCTTTCAGGTCCCGTGTGGATCACCTTCACGCAGGCCGGCGCCGCAGGCCGGGGCACCTTCGCCCATTTCGAATCGGCGCGTGCGTGGTGGGTAGCGGCGCCTGCTCGAGCTCAAGGGAGGTTTCCCTTGCCGCGTATCAAACAGGAGAAGGCGTGATGACTCCCGATCCGTTTATCAAGCTCGTTGTGGTCGCACTTGTCGTTCTTGTGGTCTTTCTCGCGGTCCGGAATACCCGTCGTCAGACCCGGTAGGCGACGCTGAAAAGATCGCCACGTTGGGCGTTTCGGGCCCGGCGGAGCGCGGCCAGCACCTCGCCGTGGCCGGAGACTTGCATTCGCGGTCGCGCCGGCGATTTTCGCCCAATATCCCGCCGCAAACTTCAGTAGCCCGCTCGAGGCCGACGCGATTGTGCTGACCGACAGTGGATTTTCCTGCCCGGCTTCCGTCGCCGCGCGGGCGATCTCGATGCACTCTGGCCTGTGTATCAATACGAGTTCAATGAGCCCAACGCTGCGCCGAGCGCAATCTTCATCCCGATTCCTGGCTTCCTCTGGATCGATCCGCATGGCGTTGAGCTCCGTATGTATTCGGTGGAGCGCTCCCTGGGCAAATATTTGGTGCGGCCTTCACACCTGTCGATCAGACTCCGGAGCGCCTTGCGCTCTCGGCGGAGCCGATGGCGTACTGGACGCAGTTCATGAAGACCGGAACTCCCAACGGCTCCGGTGAACCCTTCTGCCGCGGTATCACGCCTCCCGGGACGATGTTCAGGCGTTGAATGATCACACCGCACCGGAGTCCAACTTCAGGACACAGCACAACTGCGATTTCTGGGATTCGCTAGGCCAGACCAGCTAGATCTCATAACCGCATTTAAGCAGCTGACTCGATCGGCGCATGGTCGGGACCATCCGGGGTGATGCCATCCCGGCGCAGTGGCTTGCACCCCGCTCTCCGACCGCGCGCGGGCGAGGGTACCCGCGTTCACGAAGTCTCTTCGAAGACCAGCGAGGCCAAAGGCAAAGAACTGGCACGCCATGCGACTCGCTCCCTAGACCAAGGAGCGAGCGCGGACCGCACACAGCGACTCGTGGGCGTCCGTTTGACCGGGACATTTCTTCTCCGCCGCCGCAAGGGTCCCCGCCTTGGCAAAGCGCTTCAAGCCCTCACACCCCCGCAAAGTGACGGAGCGCGGTTTCTAAAGTCGTCACGTCCAAGTCCAGGGTCCCTACCGCCGCGTAAGAATCACAGGTTCCTTTGCCGATCGACCCCGAGGGTGGCGCCGGCGGCTGAGCCGGCCCGGCGGGGCGTTTCTCCTCGGCCCGGGCAAACGGCCCCGCCTCCGCCCACCGACAGACGCATCTCCTGCCGTCCGCGGCTGGTACGCCTGATGCACTGTCGAATTGCGTGGGCGACGCGCGAGCATCGCAAGAGGAGAACGCCGTGAGACAAATCTACATTCTCGTGATCTCTTTGGCACTTTTCACCGCCGGGATCTGGCCAGTCGTAGCTTCGGCTGCTCAGTCGGCCCAGATCGTGGATGCCCACGCTCATGACTCGATCACCATTCAAAGCGTCATGATAGAGAGCAACGTGGTTTCGGGTGACATCGTCAACCATGCAAACCACTCCGTCCGCGATGTGACGGTTCTCATCCAGCATGCCTTTGCGTGGAAAAACGAGTTCCGGCCGGGTAAGAAAGATCCGAGCCGAGCCGAGTTCTATACGGTGGCAGGAGAGATTCCAGCGGGGGGCTCCAAGCATTTCTCAATGCACCTTGCAGAGCCTCTCCCGGTCAGAACGGATGGGACGTTCGTGACGCGTGCGGAGATCGCGCGCTATACGCAGGTCGGAGTCGCTACGCCCCGGTCCGGCGCTTTGTCGCATTGCACGGCTCGAGAAGGCGCGCTCGCCGAATCTGGAGGTGTGAGCCAGCACTGCGCCGGGGTTTGAGTCACCTTTGTGCGAAGCACGCTGAGCTCGCTTCCGTGAGTTTGTGCACAGCGGATCGCAGGGAGCACGCTCCCGGGCGTGCTCCCCTGTAGGGCGACACTGCGTCCTCTCCGCGCCGGGGGTGGGGAGTCTCTCCCTACGGACGGCTCGCCCGCCTCACGGCCAGCGACACACGGCCCTTTCTTCGAAGTACGCGCGCATCGGATCGCATGCACGATCCGTTCCCGTCTACCACCTCGCCCGGTAGGTCCCCTTTTGACAGCGCACTCGCCTCCTTGCCGGCTCACCCAACGGACGAATTGCTCCCTCCGGAGTGTCGCGTGTTCCGGAGGGTCAGCGGTAGAATCCGCTCGCGCCTCCGTTCTGCCTCGAGATTCCGTACACGTGCCTCGAGCAGATCGAACAGTCCAATCATTCCGACGACCCGCCGGGAGTCGCTTCGCTCGACCACAGGGAAGCGGGTGAGGCTGGTCTCGGCCATGCGCTGGACGATCGCGCGCAGTGGCTCGTCGGGATAGGCAACGACCGGCTTTTCGTGGATCAGTTCGGCAAAGGATCGACGGTCGTGCGGTTGCCCGTCCAGCCATCCTTGGAGCTCGTTGCGGGTCACCACGCCAACAAGGCGGCTGTCCGCGCCGACGACGGGGTAAAGCAGCTGCCGCTGGCGCGGCGGATCCGCCCGAAACAAGGTGGCCACCGTTTCGGGCAGGCTGTCGACTCCAAGGGTGACCGCACCGGGGCGCATCACTTCGCGGACGAAGAGAATTTCGAGCGGATCGATCGCGTACTCTCGACTCAGGTGAAAGCCACGCCGACTTACCTTTTCTGTCAGGATCGAACGCCGAAGTGCGAGCACGGTGACGCCGTGGGCGACCGCAACGGCGACCAGCAGCGGGAGAGCGACATTCAAATCGTGCGTGAGTTCCAATGCGAAGATCACGCCGGTGAAAGGGGACCGCATCGTACCGCCCAGCGTGGCTGCCATGCTGATGAGCGGCCAGAAGCCATGTCCCTCATTCGGCAAGAACGTCGCTTCGATGCCCCCGAGGGCTCCCCCCATCAAGAGCAGGGGCGCTAGCACGCCGCCTGAGGTGCCTGATCCGAGTGACACGCTCCAGATCAACGCCTTGACGACGAGTAGGCTGACAATCAGTCGGACCGGGAGATCACCGCCAAGGAGACGCCCGATCGTGTCGTAGCCGACACCCAGGGCTTGGGGGACGATCAGGCCCCCCAGTCCGACCACGATTCCACCGAGGGCTGGCCACCACATCCAGTGGATCGGGAGGCGCAGAAATGCGTCCTCAGCCGCATACACGGCGACCGTGACAAAGGCAGAAAGGGCTCCCGCAAGCAGGCCTGCCACCAGGCATCCCATGAGCCCCGCCGTTCCGATGAACGCCGGATGCGGGGGAACGGGGAAAAGCGGGCCGAGTCCGAGAACGTAGTACCGCGCGGCGGCTGCCGTTGCGCTCGCCAGGGCCACCGGAACCAGGCTCCGGGGTTTCCATTCGAACAAGAGCAGCTCAACCGCCAAGACCACCGCGGCGATCGGTGACGCGAAGGTGGCAGACATGCCGGCGGCCGCACCAGCGACCAAGAGCGTCTTGCGCTCCGCAGCGGTCAACGCGAGGGCCTGGGCCACGATCGACCCAAAGGCTCCGCCCGTCATGATGATCGGACCCTCCGCCCCGAATGGACCTCCGCTGCCGATCGAGATCGCCGCGGAGATTGGCTTCCAAAACGCCAGGCCAGGCTCTACGCGACTTCCCGTAATCAGAATCGACTCAAGGGCCTCCGGAATCCCATGCCCGCGGATGCGCTCGGAGCCGTAGCGAGCCATGAGGCCGACCATCAGGCCGCCGATCATTGGCACGAAAACCTCGAGGTACCCTAAGGAGTTGGCCGTCGGTGACACAAAACTTGTGTCCCAGCGCTGGAAGAAAAAGAGATTCGTGAACAACCCGATGAGCTTCAAGAGCGCGAATGCGACGACAGCCCCTAGCAAGCCTATGGCGATTGCCACGAAGGAAATCGGCACGACCCTCCAGGTCGTGGTGAAGTCGCCGAGTTCCGCCGCAGCCTCGCGCTCTCGCGGCCGGAGCGCGGTGGCTAGCCTCCCGAGGAGCGGGTGCCCCTTCAACATTGTCTCCATCCCGTAGCTTCGCCGCCGCGCTTGGAGATTCAGAGCTCTAGCAGCACTTCGAGCGTTCGCAGCAGCGCTGGGGCGGCGCAGCGCAGCTCAGAGCAATGGAAAGCCGCGAGCAGCGAGAGCAGGGATTCTGCGCGCGACCTGAGCTCCACCGACACTGTTCCCCGACGGTCTCTACCACCGACACGCCGGACAAGACCACGTGATTCCATCCGCTCGACGAGCTCGACGGCGCATCGATGCCCGATCTGCAGCTGCTCAGCCAGGAATTCGATCGTCGCACACCGACCCTGTGGCGTGCCCTTCACGGCGAGTAGCAGCTGATACTCTTGAGGATCCAGACCGGACGCACGCACCGCCCGTTCGCTGAACCGAAGGAAGTGGCGGAGCTCATATCGAAAGTCCGCCAGTGCTTCGTATGCGCTGGGGCTGAGCCCTCGGGGCTCCATGTCGCAACAGTCTACAACTTGATTGGAAGAAGTCATCAAAGAAAGCGGCCCACCCGGGCGAAGGCCCGGTCAAGCGCGGCGTCGGTTCTTCGCGAGCCGCAGAAAGTCCCCGGCGGGAGTGTGGCGGTCTAAGCGTGAGCCGACCCTCGGACACGGCGCCGCGCTCGCGCCGCCCACCCGCAGGCGCGCGGCCAGACGCTTCTGCCCATCTCTCGGATGCTTCGCGCACGATTTCCGACTGAGCCTCCGCGAGAACTGATGAGCTTGTACCGGGCACAAAACGCTCGTGCGTAAGTCGAGTGCTGTGAGCGCGAGGAGCATGCATCTCCACGAGCGGCCTCGCCTTGCCAGTTGCTTCCACGATCACTCCACAAAAAAGATGGCCGCGCTTGAATCCGTCGCAGGGTTGCTGCGTCTACTCGTTAGGTCGCTTGGGTGGTGACCCGCTCCGTGCCAGGCACCCATCTGCGGACCGAGGTGTGGAGCTCGAGAAGAGCCGCATACCTTCACGTCCATCGAAGGAGGAGGCAAGGCGGTGCAACCGAACGTGGTGTACGAGCCGCGACCGTTTGACCTCCGTGGTCTGCGTGGCATCTCCAACCAGACGATCGCGATGCACCTTGCGCTTTATCAAGGCTACGTCAAGGCGACGAACGATCTCACCGAACGGATCGCATCGCTCGTTCACAAGGACGGAATTGAACGCAACGAGGCGCCTGAGTACTCCGAACTCAAGCGCCGGCTCGGCTTCGAGTACAACGGGATGATTTTGCACGAGCTCTATTTCGAGAATCTGATCGCAGGGGGAGCCGGAGATCTCGAGCCGCGGTCCGCCTTCGCAAAGTCGGCAGAGGTCTCCTTTGGAAGCGTAGACCGCTGGCGCTCCGATTTCATCGGTGTGAGCGGCATGCGCGGGGTCGGCTGGGCAATTTGCTACCAAAATCCCGCGAACCGCCGGCTCTCGAATCACTGGGTCTCGCTCCACGACGTCGGCAACGTCGCTGGCTTTCGGCCCATCCTCGTGATGGATATCTGGGAGCATGCATACCTGCTCGACTATGCGCCCTCCCAGCGCGCGCGCTACCTGGATGCATTCTTCGAAAATATGAACTGGCCTGTGGTAACGAGACGGCTATCAGACTGAGCGCGCTGCCCAGCAGAGGGCGGCAGTTTTCGCGGCACAGGGGGGAGGGAGGACGGCGACCCGGCGCCCGAGCCTAGCCCTCGCCCTGGTCACCCAACCTGAGCGTCGTGTAACCTTTTCCCGGCAGCACCGTCTATCTCCCTGGGAAGCCCTTGCGGTCGCGGGGAGTCCATGAAACCGGACGCTCGATCTTACGCTGCGATCGCCCGTGAGAGCGCGCTCCTGTCGGACACCGAGGTCGTCGAGCGGGTGCGGGCCGGCGAAACGCCGCTCTTCGAGATGCTGATGCGCCGCCACAACCGGCGCATCTACCGGTGCGTGCGCTCGATTCTCCGCGATGAGACGGAGGTCGAGGACGTGATGCAGCAGGTCTACCTCGGGGCCTTCCGCCACCTCGCAGAGTTTCAAGGACGCTCGAGCGTCGCGACATGGCTGACCCGCATCGCCCTGAACGCAGCGCTCAGTCGGCTCCGAACTCGGAGCCGATTCACCGTTCCGAGCTCGGACGAAGAGGGAGGAGAGGCGATGTCGCTATGGCGTTCTGCCACGCCCGACCCCGAGCAATACGCAATGGCCCATGAGCTCGGGCAGGTGCTCGAGACGGCGGTAGATGCCTTGCCCAGGTCGTATCGCACTGTCTTCGTACTGCGCGAAGTCGAAGGCTTGAGCACACTCGAGACTGCCGAGCTTCTTGGGCTCAGCGAACCGTTGGTAAAAACCCGCCTCCATCGCGCGAAAGCGCAGCTTCGTGAGCAGCTCTACGCCAGCACCCAGCAGCTTGTCGGGACCCTCTTCCCGTTTGGCGGGACGCGCTGCGACCGCGTGGTGAGCGCGGTCTTCGTTCAACTCCCGGATGCGAGCCAGGATGAGTCCATGTAACCGAAAGCTCGTGTCCCGCGTCTGTTCGATGTCAAAGCGCACAGACGCGCACAACGGGAGGAAGCCGATGTTCTTGGTGTCCTGCATCCTCCGGCCCTCGGGGCCGCTCGTTCTCCTCACAACGCTCACATTCGCGAGTTTACTCGCGAGCGCCCCGCCCGCTCGGGCAGCCGATAACGCGCCACCCGACGACGCAGAGATCGCGCACATCGTCGTCACTGCGAACCAGGTCGACATCGACGCGGGTGAGTTGGCCAAGACCAAGGCCTCGGCCAAGGATGTGAAGGAATTCGCGCAGCGAATGGTCATCGACCACACGGCGGCGAACCAGAAGGCGACCGATCTTGCGAAGCAGCTCTCCCTTACTCCGAAGGACAACGCTACGAGTCGCAGCCTCAGTCAGGGCGGCGACGCGAATCGTGCGGCGCTCTCGAAGCTCGCAGGATCAGACTTCGACCGCGCTTATGTCGATCACGAGGTGGCCTATCACCAGCAGGTGCTGGACGCCATCGATCAGGTGCTGGCACCGAATGCCAGGAACCCCGAGCTGAAAGCACTCATCGCGAGCGTACGTCCCGTGATCGCATCCCACCTCCAGCACGCAAAGCTGATTCAGTCGCGGCTCGCGGGTGGAGCACCGCCTCCCGCCGCGCACTGAGCCGCAGCCGCAAGAACGGGGCGCGTGCGAATTCCCGACGAGCAACTCGGGCGGTTCGAAGGCATCCTGGACCCGTGCCAGGACGTGGTGAGACTGGACCGGCTCCTCGACTCGAGCCCGGGGCTCGCATCTCGTGTGAGAGCCAGAACGGCCGAGAGATCCCAGGGAAGCAGGAGTACCGTGTGGAGCAACGGTCCGCCCCACGCAACGCCCCTCAAGCATCGCGCGTCGCGGGCTGGGAGCGTCACCGGTAGAGTCCAGCAAAGCGCTCGCGCAGCAAGTGCTTCTGGACCTTGCCCATGGCGTTGCGGGGAAGCTCGTCCACCAGGCGGACAGCCTTCGGCAGCTTGAAGGCCGCGAGGCGTGGCCGCAGGGCGGCGAGCACCTCCGCCTCGCGCACCTGGGCGCCGGCCTTTAATACCAGCACGGCCGTCACGCCCTCGCCGAGATCGGGATGCGCCACCCCGATCACTGCAGACTCCACCACTCCGGGCAGCGCATCGAGGAGGAGCTCGATCTCCTTCGGGTACACGTTGAGGCCGCCCGAGATGACGAGGTCCTTTGAGCGCCCGACGAGGGTCAGATAGCCGTCGGTATCGAAGACGCCGAGGTCTCCGGTCCGGAAGAACCCGTCCGCCGTGAACTCCTCCACGTTCGTCTCCGGGCGTCGCCAGTAGCCGGGCATCACGTTCGGACCGCGCACCTGTACATCACCCACCTGGCCGGCCAACAAGGGACGGCCGTCCTTCCCCACGACACGCACCTCGACGCCGGTGAGCGGG
The DNA here is from genome assembly GCA_003520425.1 of Deltaproteobacteria bacterium. GTDB lineage: Bacteria > Myxococcota_A > UBA9160 > UBA9160 > UBA9160 > UBA9160. The sequence goes on along the minus strand of DOUU01000151.1, from coordinate 8,336 downwards.
CGCCCCACGGTGCCGGCGCGTCGCTCTCCCCTCCACGGGTTCGAGGTGCTCATGCCCGTCTCAGTCATGCCGTAACGCTCGAGGATGGTGTGGCCCGTCCGCTCCCGGAAGCGCTCGAAAGTCTCGGGCAGGAGCGGTGCGGAGCCTGACACGAAAAGGCGCACTCCCGCGCAGCGCTCCCTCGTCAAGCCGGGCTGCGCGAGCAGGCGCGTGTACATGGTAGGGACGCCCATGAAGACCGTGGATCCCGCAAGCGCCTCCACGACCTCGTGCGCGTCGAATCGCTCCTGGAATCGGATCCGGCTCGCATTCAGCATGGCGGTGTTGGTGGCAACGTAGAGACCATGCACGTGGAAGATGGGAAGCGCATGCAGCAACACGTCGCCGCTCCGGAAGCCCCAGAGCGTGTGGAGCGTGACGGCGTTCGAGACCAGGTTCCTGTGCGTCAACATCGCGCCCTTTGCGCGGCCTGTGGTGCCCGAGGTGTAGACGATGGAGGCGAGATCGGACTCGCCGACTGGCGCATCGTCGTGGACGGGCGAAGCGGCGCCAACGGCTTCCGCCCAACTCCCACGCCCGTCCGCACCAAGGACGAAGACGTGGCGAACGCGACTGGCGCTCGCTGCGGCCTCGAACTCGCGGGCCACCTCGGGCCGCCCGACGGCCACGGCGGGCTCGGCGTCACCAAGGAAATACGCAACCTCTTCTGCGCGATACGCAGGATTGAGCGGCAGGAAGACAGCGCCTGCGCGCACGGTGCCGAGGTAGAGGAGGAGCGCCTCCGGGGTCTTGTCCACCTGAACGGCCACGCGATCGCCTGGCATGACGCCGAGGGAGCGCAGCAGCCCCGCGACCTTCGCGCTCCCCTCCTCCGCCGAGCGATACGGGAGGGTCCTTCCATCGGGAAGCTCGATCCACGGCGCCGTCAGATCCGACCGGAAGCCGGTTGCCAGCGTACCGTAGAGGTCCATGCTCAGGTCTCCTTCAGGAACGCGATCATCGCGGGCCAGGCAGCGCGGTCCTCGAGCATGAAGACGTGCCCGCCCTCGAACACGCGGAGCCGCGCACCGGGGATGCGCGAGGCCAGGGCCTCTGCGTTCGCGAGGGGTGCGATGCCATCGTGACGTCCGGCAGCCACGAGTGTCGGCACGCGAAGGGAGGGGAGCCGCTCCCACGTGTCGTGATGGCGACGCGCTTCGAGTTGCTTGTGGAGACCGGGCGCGGCGGCGGGGTCCTCGCTCTCGCCGCCGCGCAGGATGGACCGAATCAGCCGCTCCCGCAGCTCACGATTCGTCGAAGCGCGCAGGTCCGTGTAGGAGGCAAGACGCGCTACCCGCTCGGCCAACGCCAGCCGGTAGACCTTGTGGAGCGGCGCGGAAGCGCGCCCTGCGCCGCCCGGCGATGTGGACGCGAGCACGAGGCGCCGGATGCGATCACCCCCCGCGAGCGCGATCTCCTGCGCGACCATACCGCCGAAGGAAATGCCAAGCAGCAGGAGGTGCTTCCATCCCACCCGATCGCAGAGTCGCAGCGCATCCCGCGCGAAGTCAGCCATGGTCGGCTGATGCGTAGGGTCCGCCGGGCGGCTGCGCCCCAGGCCACGGTGGTCGTAAGCCAGCACCGTGAACTGCTGCGCGAGCGGAGAGTCGAGGATCGATGGTTTGCGGCGGAGGTCACTTCCCGTCCCGTTCACAACGAGGAGCGGCGCGCCCTGGCCGACCATCTCGTACTGCAGTGTGACGTCACCCAGGTCTGCAGTCGGCATGGCATCCTACTCGCTTGATCCTCGGGTGAAGAGGATAGAGAAGTCGGGCGGTGACGCCTCCTCCCGCTGCGACGCAAGCTGCCGAAGAACAGCAGAAACGCGCAACTCGGTTGCTCATTCGAGGCGTCGCTTCTCCGGCCGCAGCTTCTCGCGCCCGCGGGCGTGCCATCTACTTCTCGGCGAGTTCCCAGACGCCCGACCACTCTGGTGGCGGAGGCTCCGCCTGGAGCCGAGCCACGCGCGCAACAAAGCGCTGAACGGGACCATCGTCGGGAGCCAACGCCGCGCACCGCTCGAAGCCGACCTGCGCCGACGCAAAGTCACGCGCGCGGTACGCCGCAAGCGCGACGCGGAAAAGTTCACACAGGCGCGCGGCACGGGGATCCAGGGCGTCGCGCATCGCGACGAGTTCGAAGACGCGCACGGGCTCTGCGCGCCCGACCACTCGCAGGAGGTCGAGTTCACGGGCCACGAAAGCGTTGCCCGCGCGCTCGATCGTCGCCTCCGACACCAGGATGCGCGTGTCGTAGAGCTTGTTCGCGGCTTCGATCCGGCTCGCCACGTTGATCCCGTCGCCGACGGCGCCGTACTTTCCTCGCTCCGCAGATCCGATCTCTCCCACCACGAGCTCCGCCGTGTGGATGCCGATCCGAAAACAGTGACCCAGCAATCCCTGGGATGCCCAGCGCGACTCGAGCGTCGCGAGTTTCTCGCGACAAAGAAGCGCGGCGCGGCAGGCCCGTGCGGCGTGGTCGGAGTGGGCGATCGGCGCCCCGAAGAAGGCGACGATCCCATCGCCCTGGAACTCGCTTACCGTACCACCGGCCTCGAGGATCACGCCGCACGCACACTCGAAATACTCATTCAGACGAGCGACAACCTCCTCCGCTGGCAAACGCTCTGCGAGTGCCGTGAATCCAGCAATATCGATGAACATCACGCTGAGCTCCCGCCGCACGCCGGAGAGGGTGGTCCTGGCAGGGTCGCGCAGAAGCTCCGTTGCCACCTCCTTTGAGACGTGACGCTCGAGCGTTGTGCGGATCGCGTCGCGTTCGCGGAGACCCGCAACCATGCTGTTGAACTCGCGGCCGAGCTCCTCGAACTCATCTCCCGTCGCAAGTTCCACTCGGGTGTCGAGGTGACCGGCGCCTACGCGTCGTGCTGCCGCAGCGAGCGCTCCGACCGGTCGCGTGATGCCGTGCGTGAGGAAAAAGCTTGTGGCGAGCGCGAGGAGAAGCACGAGCCCTCCCACGAGGAGCAGCGCTCGTCTCAGCGCCCCCAGCAACGCGCTCTCGCGATCCAGGGAGGAGAGCAAGAGAAATCGCGGTCCGGTGGGTCCGAGGCCACCGACCAGCTGGGTCGCGGCTACGAGGTAGCGCTCATCGCCAAGGCGCAACTCCGAGGCGGTACCCCGAGCGGCTTCGGCTTCGCTAGCGGTCTTCTCGGCGAGCTGACGCGCGAGTGCGGCTTCCTGACGCGCGTCGAGCGTCGACGCCGCGACAGCACCGTTGGCGATGAGCGCCACCTCCACCCCCGAGGCGTCTCGGATTCGAGACAACGCGGCTGCGTCGATGCGATGACCGACAATCACTACACCGTGGAGTTCGTCGTCGAACACCACGGGTGCACCCACAATCTGGTAGATTGCCTGCGGCGGGCTTTGGGGCGTGAGAGCCGAACCCTCGTCGCTGCGCATGCCGGCGGACCAGGCGTCCAGAGTCTCGGCCCCTGATGCGACGCTTTGGAACGCCGCGAGTCTGCTGACGTCGTCGCCAAAACGCAGAGGGTCGAGCTTGCTGTAGAGCAGCTCCCCCTGTGCGTTCGTCACGAGTAGAACATCGTTGTTTCGATGGATCGCGAGAGAAGGGAGAATCGACTGCAGCCGCAGGTTCGCGTCGCGGGACGCTTCACCCCGGCGAGGCGGTTCGGCGAAGCCGAGGTCCGTCTGAGCCAGGGACGCCATCGACAAGGCCGTCCGAAGCTGCGGGTTGCCCTGCACCAGCGCTGCGACCTCGTCCATGACGGACTCCGTGCGTAGAGCCTGGAGCCTGCGGAAGCCAGCCGTTGTACGCTGGAACCTCTCCCCGAAGTCTTCGCGGATTCGCCGAACGGTCGCGTCCTGCAGCAATGCCAGGATCAGCGCGATGGCAAGGCCAACGAGGCCCCCCATCGCCACGAAAATCCGCGACCGGAAGCCGAGCCGCCTCATCAGTACTCGTCGGACCGGGGCCTGGGATAGTCACTGCCGTCCTTCCGCTTGTGAGGTGCGATCTTCTCGGACTGGACAAGATCGAGCGCGGCGGGGGTCTCCTCCTCGCCTGGGCGGATCTCGACGTCTTCGCTCGTGCGCTGCGCCCCGGGCATCCAGGCATTCAGCGTGAGTCGACCGGGGGGCACGTTCGAGATTACGAAAGTCCCATCTGCTGCGGTCACCGCGAAGGCGTCGTTCTCAAGCACGACAACGTAGGAGATCATGTCGGGGTGGATGTTGCAGTACACGGGGACAAGACCCGGCCTGTCAAAAACCTCGCTCCGCGGAGGATCGCCCGAGCGGTACTGGCCCAGATCGAAGGGATGGATAGCAGACACCGAGAAGACGTTGTGGTAGATCGGATCATTGTTCGGGAATTGGATCGTCTGTCCGGTCACTATCGGCAAGAGCTTCGGGTCGAAACGTTTGTTCTTCTGCGCGAGGATCGCTACCCGGCCTGGGGCCGTTCGCACGAAGCCCGTGAGGTAGACGACAACGCCGCTCCGGTTTTCGCGCTCACGGAGGCCACCAAAGAAGCTCTTCTCGCGCACGGTAAGNNGTAACGCTCCCGCGTACCGAGCCAACCCCTGTCTCTGCCACGGCCTGGCCGCGAAGAGAAACCGCGGCAATCGCGGCCACGAGCAGTTTGGAGGTGGCAGCAGAGAATCTCATGCCGGGTGCCTTGAGCGTGACTTATACAGGATGGCGCCCTGGAGGGGAATCAGCACGGCGGCCTCCACCCGGAGACGCGCCGGATGCAAGTGCGAAAAGTGCCCGTGCGAGCGTCCCGCCGAACGTCAGAGATGGGCGAGAAGCCGCCAACCCTTTTTTCCGATCGCATTCCTCCTAAACCCGGTTCGTGCGGAAAGCGTGGAGTTTCCGCGCGCTCGAGTGCGTTTGCTTGCCCTACGGCGCGAGCGCGACACTTTGTGATTTGCGATGATTGCCTGGGCGCCATCCATACTTCATGGGCCTGGGCCGGGTCCCTTGCCCGGCAATCGTAAATGGCGAGGCCTGTGAAACGCTTGGCATGCAGTGGAGCCGCGCGTGAACGTGCAGGGGCGATTCCGAGGGTCGAGCAGCGCGTGCACGCCTTACCTGCCTCGTCCCGCGCGCGGACCTCGCCGCGTCCCTGTACGGCTCGTCTTGGCGGTGCACCGGATTCCAGCCTTCCGCGCTTCTCGGCGTCCGCACCTTGGACGGTGCGGTGCTTCCGCAGCGCACCGACCTTACGGTCGAATCGTCGTCCCGCGCCCTTCCCCGCCGTCGCTTCGCTCTTTCCCGCACGGGCGGCTGTGATGACCTAGGATCGGCGCGGCTGGCTTGGCCTTCCCTTTTCTGGACTCTCACGACTTTCACTCGCCGGCCGGAGCCGGCGCACGGAGGACGCCATGAAGAGCTTCGAGGCACGGATCGCTGTCATCACGGGCGGCGGTACGGGTATGGGACGAGAACTCGCGCGCCTGCTCAGCGCGGAAGGGGCTCATGTTGCGATGTGCGACGTGTCCCAGGAGGCGATGGCACAAACCAAGGCGCTTTGCGCAGCGAAGGCCCCACCTGGCACACGCATCACGACATTCCTCGCGGATGTATCGGACGAGACACAAGTGCAGGCGTTCCGCGATCACGTCGCCCGCGCGCACGACACGGACCACATTCACCTCCTCTTCAACAACGCAGGGATCGGGGGCGGCGGAAGCTTCCTGCTCGACGACCGCTCCGAGTGGGACAAGACCTTCGCCGTCTGCTGGGGTGGCGTCTACTACGGAACGCGTGCATTCCTGCCCATGCTGATCGCAGCACCCGAGGCGCATCTTGTGAACACGAGCAGTGTGAATGGATTCTGGGCGTCGATCGGACCGCAGATTCCGCATACCGCATACAGCGCGGCGAAGTTCGCCGTCAAAGGCTTCACCGAGGCGCTGATCAACGATTTCCGTCTGAATGCTCCGCACGTCAAAGTCTCGGTCGTCATGCCGGGCCACATTGGCACCTCGATCGTGATCAATTCGGCGCGGGCCTTCGGACGCGACCCAAAGGAGATGACCGAGGAGCAGATCGACCAGGCACGCGAGCGGATGGCGCGGCTAGGCATCGATCTAAAAGGCGTGCCAAGCGACCTGATCCGCGCGGGGATCCAACAACAAGCCGACGCGTTCCGAGACCAAGCTCCAATGACGGCTGCGCAGGCCGCAAGGGTCATACTCGACGGCGTGCGCAGCGAACGCTGGCGCATCCTCGTTGGAGAAGATGCGCAAGTGATCGACAGGCTGGTTCGAGAAACCCCCGAAGAGGCATACGAGGCCTCGTTCATGGAGAAGCTGCGCGAGCAGGCGAACTGGCGATTCGGGCTCGCGGAGCTCGCCCAACGGATGCAACGATGATCGACGTGCGCCGCGGCTGGGGCGACCTCCCCGCGTTCGGGTTCCGCAACTCAGTGTCCCGAGTCGCGGTGCGCAGCGCCCGCAGCCCGCCTCAGCTTGGGCGCAGGACGACCCGCGCCCCTGCCTGGTGACGCAACACCCGGCGACGGACCGCCGCCGGGGCTCTCCACTTCAGTCGTTGATCTGGATGGACCGCTTGCCGAAGACCGGCGTCTCTTCTTCCATCACCTTCTTGAAGGAGGACCGTCCGTGCATGCGATCGAGGAACGCGCGCAAGCGCGGCCATCGCTTCCGGACGGGTGCCACGCCGGCGTGTCGCAGGTTTGCGTGCGGGCTCGCGATCGCGATGTCGGCGATTGTAAACCGGTCGCCCACAATGAACTCGTGATCGGCGAGCTCGCGCTCGAGATAGTCCCAGAAGCCGGGGAGCTCCTCCTCGACGACCTTGCTCGCGGCGGCCACATCGTTGGGATCGGCCTCTGCCTTGCCTCCAAAAAGCGGCTTCAGCACGAGCGGGAAGAACACCCGGGCTCCTGCCACCGGAACAAAACCGCTGTCCATATATTCCTCGAACCAAAGCGCGCGGGCATAGTCGTAGGGATCGGAGGGATAGAGCGCGGGCTGCGGAAACCGCCGTTCCAAGTATGCGCAGATCACGGACGAGTCGGCGAGCGCTCGATCGCCGTCTCGGAAGGCGGGAATCTTTCCGAGCGGGCTCAGCTCGCGCCAGCCCGCGGGCGGTGCGTACGGGTTGACCTGCTCATGGCGGTATTCGAGCCCCTTCTCGGCGAGTGCAACGCGGACCTTACGGACAAACGGGGATACGCTGCCCCCGAGCACGACGAGCGACATGATGGTTCCTTTCTGCAAGAACGGCGCTGAAAGGCTACCAGCAATCCTCTTGGATCACCACTTACGCCCCGAAGAAGCGATGGCCCACAAATGCTCTGTCGCTTGCGAGAAGGCACCATACTGCATGCTGCACGGCAGCGAGTCATGCCCTCCCTTGGCCGCGCTCCTGCTGAGAGCTGATCGTCAGGAGCGAAGAGTACTCTCGCTCCTACGCATCATGCGGTTTAGCTCCGGATTCCCAAGAGAGCCCTCGCCAAACGGGTCAGAACGGCCATCCGCGAGGAAGGCCTGGGTCATCGCATGCACGCGGTTGAGCACCACCTTCGCGATCCCGGAGCCCGCGCTCAGTCGCCGTACGCCCAGTTCCTTGAGTCTCTCTGCAGGCGGAACTCCAGGCCATGCAAGAACGTTGAGCGGCAAGACCACACCCTCGACAAGCCGCGCAATCAGAGCCTCTCCACTCGCGGCGGGTACGAAGATCGAGTTGGCGCCCGCCTCGCGATAACGCCGCGCCCGGGAGACGGCCTCCTGATAGGCCGCCTCCCCTTCCTTGAGTCTGCGCAGATACACGTCGATCCGCGCGTTCACCCACAACTCGACCCCCGCCCTCGCAGCGCTCTTGCGAATCTCTTCGATCTTTCCGGCGAGCGCCTCGGGCGGCCCTGTTCCGTCCTCCACGTTCATGCCCACTGCACCTGCGTCGATGATGCGCGCGGCAAACTCTGCGGCGGCCTGCGCATCCGAGGCATAACCCCCCTCGAGATCGACCGAGACAGGAATGTCGACCACCCGCACAATCGCGCGTACAGCCGAAAGCACCGCGTCCCGCGGCATCGCCTCACCATCGGGATAGCCGTACGACCAGGCGACCGCAGCGCTCGAGGTAGCGATGGCCCGCGCGCCTGCATGTTCGATGATGCGCGCGCTACCGGCATCCCATGCGTTCGGCAGGATCAAGAGACCCGCCTCGTGAAGCGCGTGAAAGGCCCGTGCGCAATCCGACTTCCTCATCTCGAGATCTCCCGTCCAGAGTACGAATGCCGCGCCTCGTGCTCGAGCAGCCAACGCTTGCGTGGCAAGCCGC
>DOUU01000008.1 GCA_003520425.1 Deltaproteobacteria bacterium | reverse complement strand
AGAAGAGCGATGAAGCCGACCTCGAAGCCTCCGGCGGCGAGCCGCGCGGCGTATTCGTCTGGGGTGGGGAAGTACCAGGGGTTCAGCCGAGCCGCGTCGATTCCGCGCCGCGCGAGCGTCGCTTCGATCGCCGCCACGATCTTTGCCACGCAGCCGTGCCCGCCGAACTCGCCGACGAAGCGGCCGCCGGGTCGGAGCGCGCGCCCGACCCCGCGGATCACCGCGTCGCGATCGCGCATCCAGTGCAGGGCCGCGTTGCTGAACACCGCGTCGAACTCGCGCTCGAAGGCGAGCGCCTGTCCGTCCATCACGTGTGCGTCGAGGCCGCGCGCACGGGCTGCGGAAACCTGCGGCCGGCTGGCGTCGACGCCGACCACGCTGCAGCCGAGGGCCACGAGCTTCTCCGTGAGGACGCCATCCCCGCATCCAAGGTCGAGCACCCGCTCACCCGGCTGCGGCGCGAGAAGCTCGAGAACGGGCTGGCCGAGATCCGAGACAAAGCGCGCGTTTCGTGCGTAGCGCTCCGGATCCCATGTCTGGGCGGAGCTCAATCCGACCCCGCAAGCGAGGGCTCTCGGGCGCAGGGCTCACGCGAGGTTCCCGCCCCCCTCAAAGGATGTCCTCCAGATAGGTCACAAGATCGGTCCGGATGGGCATGAAGTAGATGTGGGCCCCGTGCTCTCGCACCCAGGCCAGGCATGCTGCGGCAAAGCGCCGGTTCCAGGCCAGGGTGGGCTCGAAGGCCGCGGGAAAGACCACCCGGTTCTTGACCTCCCAATAGCGACGCGTCTGCGGGCCAAGGACGGGCGAGACGCCCCAGTACACCTCACAGCCCGCCAAGAGCTCGGCGCAGACATCCATCTGTCGCAGGTCGAAGAAAGGTTGTGTGAAAAAGCCATCGGCGCCGGCCTCGAGTTTGGCCCGCACGAGCTCGCCTGCCGCGTGCAGGCTCGAGCGGTAGGGATCGAAGGACGCGTACACCTTGATGCCGGGCAGCTGGCTCTTGATCGCGGCGATGAGCTCCGTCGGCCGGGTGGGATAGACCCGGCGACCGAGCTCCTGCGGTGTATCGCCCCGCACGACGAGCACTTCGGACAGACCACGCGTTGCGAGCACGTCCTTCAGTACGAAGGGTCCCGTGAGGTCGAAGTCCATGGAGCGCAGGTGAGCGATCGCCCGCTCGACGTAGGCGCGTGCCCTTTGGCAAGCGTCCCAGCTCCGGACGGGGAAGCGCAGGAGGTCCGGAATATTCACGGTCGAGACGTGCGGAAAGTGCTCGCGAAGCGCGCGGAGGTCGGCGTCCAGGGATTCTTTGGAGCGCGGCACGAGCTCGATTGAAATCTGGCTGCGGCCGGGAGCCTCGCGCGAGACGATGTCGCGGGCCTCGCGCAGGACCTCGTCAAAGCGCCTGTCGAGGGCGTTCGACTCCCCGCGGAGTCCGGCGACGACCCGCTCGGTCCAGACCAGGTACTCGACGCGGCGCTCGTGGGGCCAGCCGCGAGGCGGGGCGTGTGCGATGTCGCGAACATTGCAGATCTTGTCGGCGAGCTTCACGAGCTTGGCTCGCCGGGAGAGGCGCGGCGCGTGCTCGACCTGAAGGCGCTTGCGCTCCTGCTTCGGGAGGCGCTTGTCGTCCGTCACCTCGGCCACGAGCTCGCGCACCTCGCGGCCGAATGTGGCCTCGAGCTCCGCGGGCGTGGTCTGCGTGTCCTCCACGGTGTCGTGCAGGATCGCCGCCTGGAGTACGGCGAGATCGCTCACGCCCCCCACCCGCGCCAGCACCTCGGCGACCTCGATGGGATGATTGATGTACGGCGAGGCGTCCAAATCCTTGCGTCGCTGGTCGCGGTGCTTTTGGGCCGCGAAGTGGAGGGCACGCAGCAGTTCGAGGGAGGAGTGGGGAAGCTTCGCCATGCGGGAGCGATTCTAGTCGCTCACCCGCCCTCATGGGTGGCGCCGCGTGCCCCGTGGGTTCCGCAGCCACCGTCCGGGAGAGGACCTGAGGCGGGCGAGCTCCCGCTCCTTCGCGGGCGCCCTGCAGCGCCTTCAAGGGTGGTAGAGTGCGTCCATGGAGACCGTCCATCTCGCCGAGTTCGAGTCTCCCATCGGCCCGCTTCGCATCCTCTCCACGGCGCGCGGTGTTGCCTACCTTGAGCTTGCTCACGCGAACGGGCGCGGCCTCGCCGGATGGCTCTCGCGGCACGCGCCGGACGCGGAAATCCTGGAGGCCTTCGCACCGAACCGCGCAGCGATTGCTCAGGTGGGGGAGTATCTCGGAGGCAAGCGCACAGGCTTTGCACTGCCGCTGGATCTGCGGGGTACGCCCTTCCAGCAAAAGGTGTGGCAGGAGCTGCTGCGCATCCCCTACGGCGAGACTCGCAGCTACCACGAAGTGGCGCATGCCATCGGCGAGCCTTCGGGCGCCCGCGCGGTGGGCGGCGCGAGCGGCGCGAACCCGCTGGCGCTCATCGTGCCTTGTCACCGCGTGGTGGCCGCCCGCGGCCTCGGCGGCTATGCCGGCGGCCTTGCGCTAAAGCGCCGCCTTCTGGCCCTCGAGCGCACCCGTGCGGCCGCCCCAAGGCAGGGGAGGCTGCTTGTAGGGAGGGCTCTGCCAAGCGACCCGCGCAAGCTGCCCCCCTCGTCTTCGAACTGCGGGCCTCAGGTCTCGGCCATGCTGCGCCGACCCTCTCCGAAAGAAGCGCCCAGCGGTAGAGTCGGGGCACGGAGGCAGGGGTGAGGCATGACGAGTGAGGTCGTCCTTCTCTTTGGCGGTCCCACCCGCGAGCGGCTTGTGTCCGTGGCCTCGGCACAGAATGTGGCCGCGCTCCTCGAGAGCCCCCGCTGCTGCTACTGGGCCGTGGATGGCGCTGTCTTCGAGGTGTCCCGGGACGAGCTCGTGCGGCACGCGCGCCCGTTTGAGCAGGAGTTCGAGCCGCACGGGCCTGCGCAATGGCGAGAGCTGAAGCTCGCCCTCGACGAGTTCGCCGCGGACGGCCAGACGCTCTTTCTCGCGCTCCATGGCGGCATCGCCGAGAACGGAACGCTGCAGGGCTGGCTCGAAGAGCGCGGCATCCCCTTCACCGGCTCNNAGCGCGGCGAGCCGCGACGCCTTCGACAAGGTGCGTGCCCGCGAGATCGTGAGCGCACAGGGGGTGCGCGTGGCCGAGGCCCGCGTCGTCGAGGGGAGGGACATCGCGCGGGCCCGCGCGAGCCTGCTCGACCTCCTCGGTCGGCATCCGCGACTCGTGCTCAAGCCCGTGGCCGATGGCTCGAGCATGGGATTGCAGTTCGTGGGTGACCGGAGCGAGATCGAACCCGCACTGCGAAGGCTCAAGGACGAAGCCCAGCCCTACCTGGCCGAGGCGTTCATCGCGGGCACGGAGCTCACCGTCGGGGTGATCGACCACGAGGAGGGACTGCGTGCGCTGCCGTGCTCGGAGATCCGGGTGCAGGCGGGGAGGAGCTTCGGCTACACGGCCAAGTACCTGGGGCAGGGCGCACGCGAGATCACGCCTGCGGAGGTGGCACCCGAGGTCTCCGAGAAGGCGCAGGAGCTCGGCCTTCGGGCGCACCGGGCGCTTGGCTGCTTCGGCTACTCCCGCACCGACCTGATCGTGGGGGCGGATGGGCTCGTCTATCTCGAGACCAACACCCTGCCGGGGCTGACCCGCGCCTCGTTCATCCCCCAGCAGCTCGAGGCCGCGCACATTCCCATGAGAAGCTTTCTCGCCCGGCAACTCGCGCTGGCCCGCCGCCGGGCGCAGGCCTAGTTGCCCGATTCGCGCCGGGCTGTAATGCACGAGGCCGTGNNACGTAGCGCAGCGGCCGGGACTCGACGCGGAGCGCCCGATACTCCGCTGCGGCGAGCGCACGGAGCGCGCCCTCGACCCGCGAGGGCTCGGCGAGGCGGCCCACGCCGAAGGCCCTTGTCCCCGGGCCTGAGCGCAAGGTGAGGGCGAGAATCCCGCCCGGCCTCAGCACCCGCCGCAGCTCGAGCAGATCCGCTGCGGGCTCGGGCCAAAACTGAAAGCTGTTGACTGCGCAGACGCGGTCGAAGCGCGCGCCTTCGAAGGGTAGACGCGAGACCGTGGCCGCAAGGAGGACGACCCGGCCGCCCCGCACGGCCTCGCGGTTGCGCGCGAGCGCCTGACGCACCATCGTGCGAGAGTGGTCGGCTCCGAAGACCCTCCCGTCCTGCACGCCTTCGGCAAGGGCGGCGATGAGTTTCCCGGGACCGAAGCCGATCTCCAGCACCTGGTCGCCGGGCCGCACGTCGAGCCGCTCGAGGGTGAAGAGATTCATCTCGTGATTGAGATGGGCCATGACGGCGCCGAAAAGCCGGCCCACGAGCCCCTTCGGCTGTCCGGCTTGCTGCGCGCTCCCGGCGCCCCCAGGAGAGCGCGAGCGGACGGAGAGATCGAACATTGACGCGACCCTGTCACTTTGACAACATGTTGTCAACTTGAGGGAAGCGGGCGCCAGGCGGCAGGCGCGTGCGCCGGGCACGGCGGCCGAAGAGCTTTTGCTTGAGCTCGCGTACACGTTCTTCCGCCTGCGCGCGGAGGCAGACCGCCGGGCTCGACGGGTGGGCCAGTCGACGGGACGGCTCGGGATCCTGCGGACTCTCGCGGAGGAGGGTCCGCGCACCGTCGCGCAGATTGCGCGCTCCCGGCCGGTCGCGCGACAGGGCGTGCAGCGCTTGGCCGATGCACTCGCGGACGAGGGCCTTCTCGAGTCCATCGACAACCCCGATCACCGACGCTCGAAGCTTCTGCGGCTCACCTCGCGGGGGAGGAAGGCCTACCAAGCCTTGCTGCGCGGGCAGCAGAGCTTTGCGCAGGAGCTTGCGAGAGGATTCTCGGAGGACGAGCTTCGGCGCTGCGCGTGGGTTCTGCGCAAGCTGCGCGAGCGGCTTCGGGCCGCACCCGAAGCGGAGGCGAGGCGTGAGCCTTCCGCGTGAACTTCGCTCTGCCCGTGGCCTCCGCACGCGCTTCTTCCCGACGGGGGCCGCCTCTCGGCGAGCCCCATGGGCGGTCGGAGTGCGGGGCTCGATTCGCGGCTTCTCGGGACATCCCGAACCGCGGCCGGACGGAACCGCGACCGCGCCCGGTCTTCGCGCGGAGCGCCGGGGACCCATGTGCCGCGAGGGGCCGCCGGCGAGGCGGCGGCTCAGGGCGTCGCTTTCCCCGCGGCCGCGTTTTCGAGGAGCCGAACCTCGTAGCGAACGGCGTCGGCGTAGTTCGTGGTCGAGATGCGCTCATCGATCCCGTGCGGGCGCTTCAAGTCGGCGGAGTCCAGCTGCAGGGGCAGGAATCGGTAGAGCTCCTTCGTCACCTCGCCGTAGTGTCGCGCGTCGGTTGCCCCGACCACGAGGCTCGGCGCGACGATCGCCTCTGGGAAGCTCTCGCGGATCGTGCGCTGAAGGAGCGCAAACGAGTCCGAACCGATCGGAGACACCGGGCTCGGGTCCCAGCCGGGGCTGCGCAGGCGCACCTCCACTCGTGGATCGTTCACGACGGCGCGCGCGCGTTTGAGGACGAGATCCACCGTGTCCCCGGGGAGGATCCGGAAGTTCACGCCTGCCACGGCCTCACTCGGAAGCACATTGTCCTTCGGGCTCCCTGCGAGCTGCGTGACTGCGGTGGTGGTGCGCAAGAACGCGTTCATCGACGGCTGCCCGGACAAGAGTTCCTCGAGCGGAACGGCGAAGAGCCAAAGGTTGGCGAAGAGCATGCGTCCGAGCAGGGGCATCTCGGGCGCCAGGTATGCGAACGTCGATCCCGTCACCCCTCCGACACCGCCCGGCATCGGGTGGTCCTCGAGGGCCAGGACGGCTTTTGCAAGAATGCCTGCCGCCGTGTGGCGCGGAGGCATCGAGGAGTGGCCGCCTTGCGCCTTCGCCACGACCTCCAGCGTCACATACCCCTTCTCTGCCACACCCACGAGTGCGACCGGGCCCTGAATGCCGGGCACGACCCCACGGGTCAGGATCACGCCGCCTTCGTCAAGGCCGAACCAGACGTGCACGGAGCGAGATGCGAGGAGCGCGGCGACCTGCGTCGCCCCGCGAGGACCGCCGACCTCCTCGTCGTGGCCGAACGCAAGCAGCACGGTGCGCTCGGGCTGAAAACCGCGCGAAAGCAAGAGCTCGACGGCCTCGCAGATCGAGACCAGCGAGCTCTTGTCGTCGATCGCGCCCCGGCCCCACACGAAGCCCTCCGCGATGCGGCCCGCGAACGGAGGCTCGGCCCAGCGCTCCGGCGACTCCACCGGGACCACGTCTTGGTGGGCCAAAAGGAGAACGGGCGAGAGCTCGGGATTGCGACCTTTCCAGGTGTAGAGGAGCGAGAGGTCCGAGACCCGCTCCAGGGACAAGCGGGCGTGAAGGAGAGGATAGGTCTCGGCGAGCCAGCGCTGGAACTTGTCGTACTCCGCCCGGGGCACTGCGGCCGGGTCTGCGGAGGAGATGGTTTGAAAGCGCAGCGCCTCGGCCAGGCGCTCGGCGAGGGCCGCCTCGTCTAGGGCGATGGGCGCTGCGGGCTTGGCTTGCAACTGACGCGACGGGAGGGCAAGGGCGCGGACGAGCAAGAGGGCCGCAAGGCCCGCGAACGTCGCAAGCAAAAGAGCCAGCGCGCCCTTCATAGACCCTCCCGAACGACCGCGGGCGAAGGGTATCCTGCTCGCCCCGCCCGGCGTAGAGTGAGGCGACGCACTGGAGGACAAGGTGCAGCTTCCCGCACTCGCTCTGGCGGCTGTCCCGGGCCGCCGCCTCGCGACCCTGGAGCTCGCTCACGAGATCGAGCGCCGCGGGTTCCAAGGCATCTACTGCGCGAGCTTCGGCGACGCGATGGGTCTTTGTCTCTCGCTGGCCCACACGACGAAGACCCTGCACTTCGGCACGGCCATCGCGAACATCTACGCCCGCACCGCCTTCGACATGGGCCAGGCGGCAGCCTATCTCCACGAGATCTCGAAGGGACGCTTCCGTCTCGGTCTTGGGGTCTCTCACGCGCCCGTCAACGCCCGGCTCGGCGCCCATCCGGGCAACCCCCTTTCCGACATGCGCGCGTATGTGGAAGCCGTGCGGGCGGGCTCCAAGGCGTATGGGGAGCTTCCGCCCGTCGTCCTCGCCGCCCTGCGCCGTAACATGGTGGCTCTCGCCGGGGAGCTGGCCGAGGGCGCGGTGTGGGCGAATGCTGCGCGAAGCCACATGGCCGCATCCCTTGCCGCGCTCCCCCCCGAGCGGCGCCAGGGGAAGTTCTTCATCGGGAACATGATCCCCACCTGCGTCGACGACGATGCCGCCGCCGCCGCCGCCGTCCATCGCAAGACCCTGAGCGGCTATCTCCTGCTGCCGAACTACCGGAACTACTGGAAGGAAGCCGGCTATGTCGAGGAGATGGAAGCGGTGGAGGCAGCGCTCGCGAAAGGCGAGCGCGAGCGGCTGCCAGGCCTCATGAGCGATCGCTGGCTCGCGGACACGACGCTCTCCGGCAACGCTTCGAAGGTGCGGGAGGGAGTTGAAGCATGGCGAGCCGCGGGAGTGACGACACCGATCGTCGTTCCGTCGAGCGCGCGCGGCGGGCAGCTCAAGGCGTTTGAAGAGGTGCTCGCGGCATTCGCCTGAGCCGTTCGTTCCTAAAGGCGGCGGAGCTGTCGCCCGTAGACGGCGTAGACGACCCCCGTCACGGCCACCACCAGCACAAGCTCAGCACAGCTGCGGAACGAGAAGGGGCCCCCGAAGGCTCGCGAGAAGATGAACCGCACGGGGATGGAGACCAAGGCGAAGATCGACGCCGTGATGAAACCGGTCGCCAGCACGGCGCCCATGCCAATCTCGTCCGCATCCCCTTGCGCCTGCGGGCGCTCCGTCGCCGGCTCGAGGGAGGTCGCGGCGGGCTGCGCAGGCGGGTGCGTCGTCGCCTCGTGCCGGTCCGCCAGGTGATGCGCGTGACTTGCGCGGACCTCCCGGTCGAAGGCCTCTTGATCGGCTCCCCCGAGTGGCGTCCCGCAGTTGAGGCACCGGACGAGCTCCGCCCGGTTCTCGAAGTGACAAGCCCGACAGACGTGCGTGGCGATCACACGGCTCTCGTCGAGCTGGAGCTCGCCTTCGCGTTCGAGGCTGCGCGCCCGCGCGGCAATCCCCGGCTCGGCGCCCTCACCCGAAGCCGGGAGCTGCGCGTCGGGAGCGTCGGGACCTCGCTCGAGGGAGCGGAAGCGCTGGCTAGCCACGGGCCCTCCTTGCGAAGGGCACGCTCGGTTCGGCCGCCGATCGATCCGCGGGCCGGGCGCGGGTTTTCGCCCAGTCGCGCATGCGCCCGATTTCTTCGGCCGAGGTGACCGAGAGCGGCGTCGTCTCGGCCATCGCCTGCGCGATGTCCTGGCCCTCGAGCTCGCTCCCGCGGTCGAAGGCGGCGAACAGCGCTTCCACCAGGGCCTGCTCGATTTCCGCGCCGCTAAAGCCCTCACACGCCTTGGCAAGCTCGTCCAGTGCGAACAGCTTCGCGTCACGGCCTCGCTTGCGCAGGTGGATCGCGAGGATCTCGGCGCGCGCCATGGCTTGGGGCAGGTCGACGAAGAAGATCTCGTCAAAGCGCCCGCGCCGCAAAAGCTCGGGCGGAAGCGCGTCGATTCGGTTTGCCGTCGCAGCCACGAACACACCTGCGCGTTGCTCTTGCATCCAGGTGAGGAGGGAGGCGAACACGCGCTGCGCGGTTCCGCCGTCGCTCTGGCCGCTCGCGGTGCCGCCCGCGAGGCCCTTCTCAATCTCGTCAATCCAGAGCACCGCGGGAGCCACCGCCTCGGCCGCGCGCAGTGCCTTGCGCATGTTGTCCTCCGAGCTCCCGAGAAGTCCGGAGAAGACGCGCCCGAGATCGAGATGGAGCAGCGGAAGCTGCCAGCTGTGGGCGATCACTTGCGCCGTCAGGCTCTTGCCGCAGCCCGGCACTCCGAGGAGCAGCACCCCCTTTGGAGCGCCGAGACCAAACTCGCGTGCACCCGGCAAGAGCGCCTTGCCGCGGCGCCGCAGCCATTCTTTGAGCGGCTCAAGCCCCCCCACGTCCCCGAGCGTGGTTTCCGCGGGATGGAAGTCGAGGACGCCGGACTTGCGGATCGCCTGGCGCTTCTCCTCCATCACGAGCTTGATGTCCGCCGCGTCGAGCCGGTCTCCGTGGACGGCGGCCTTGGCGAAGGCATTCTCCGCCTCTGCCAGCGTGAGGCCGCGGGCCGCGCGCACGAGCGCCCGTGAGTCCTCCCGCGTGAGAGCAACGGATTTGGGATCCTGCTGGTAGAGCTGCTCGCAGAGCGAGCGCAGCAGCGAGTCCAGCTCCGTTTCGTCGGGGAGCGGCAGGTCGAGCACGGTGAGGTCTTTCTCGAGCTCGGGTGGGAGCGCCATGCGCGCTGCCGAGAGCACGACGGTCTTGTGCGAATCCTTGAGCTCGGCAGCGACGTCGCGCAGCCGGCGCACGACTTGGGGATCCTCGAAGTGAAGGTGCAGGTCCTCGAGTAGATAGATCCCCGCCCCGCGCTCGGCGCGGATGTGCTCGAGCACCTCTGTCGGGGCCGGGAAGTGAGGGAGCTCCGGCGTCCCCTCACGGCGGACCCCGATCGTGCGCAGACCGCGGGTCGCCGTCCACACCGCGAACGGCTTGCCCTGGCGCCGTGCGAGGTCGAAGAGGAGCTGCTCAAGGCGCCCCTCCTCGAACGTCACGACATAGAGAACCGGGTAGCGTGCCCGCACGAGAAGGTCGATCTGCTCCGCAAAGCCGGTGGCAGTGGAGGACATGGGCGCACCCCCGGGCCGACCTGCCGAGGTCGGGACGGCGAAAATCTGCGCTCCTTATCGGCGGCGGGCGGGGCCAAGTGAACCCCGGGGCGAGAGCTCTGCCAAAATGGGGGCCGCCCCTGCGGACGAGGAGCCGTTACCCATGGGAAAGCGCATTCTTCTCGGCCTGGCGGTCCTCCTGCTGATGGCGGTGTTGGGGCTCGCGATGGGCGTGGGATGGGCTCACCTCGCGATCCGTCAAGAGCGCGCTCCCTTGCCCCGTGCCGAAGACGTCCTGGCCTCGGCCGCTGGCGACGATCGACCGGTTGCGATCTCCTGGATCAATACGGCCCGCCAGGCGATGCCCCGCTCGGCAGTCCTCGACCAAGGGCGCGACCCGAACCCGGGCCGGCCCTACGTGATGAGCCATCCGGTATTCGTGCTCGAGTGGAGCGACGGACGCCTCCTCCTCGTGGACACAGGAATGGATCGGGAGGGTGCCCTCGCTTTCGGCAAGCCGATCCAAAGCCTCGCCGGAGCGCAGCCCATGGCGCCCCTTGGCCCGGTCGCAGAGCGCCTCGGTCCCGCGCGGGCGCGCGTGGCGGGGCTCGTTTTCACCCACCTCCACGTGGACCACGTGGAGGGGGTGGGGGCGCTCTGCGCGGCGATCGCGCAACCCGTGCCCGTTTTCATGACGGCGGCGCAACGCGAACGATCGAACTACAGCACGCTCCCCGGCCGCCGGCTCCTCGAGAAAGCAAGTTGCACAAAACCGGTCACCCTCGAGGGCGGGCCGCTCTTCCAGCTCGCCGGCTTTCCCGGCGTTTTCGTCATCGCTGCAGGGGGCCACACTCCGGGCAGCCAGATCGTGATCGCCCATGTTCGCGAGGGCGAGAAGCTCCGGACCTACGCCATCACCGGAGACATCGTGAACCAGATCGATGGGGTGAACTACGATCTCCCCAAGCCCTTCCTCTACAGCCTGCTCTTGGTTCCGGAAGATGGCGAGCGTCTTGGCGAGCTGCGCCGCTATCTGCGGGAGCTGCGCGACCAGGCAGGCGTCGTGCTCTTGGTCTCGCATGACGAGGCCGAGCTCGCAGCGAGCGGCGTCCCGCAGGTGGAGTGATCGGCGCGNNTCCTCGATTCCGCAGGACAGACGCACCAGGGAGTCGGTGATGCCGAGGGCCTCGCGGTCCGCACGCGGCGTGTCCCAGTACGACATCAGCACGGGCATTTCGATCAGCGACTCGACGCCGCCGAGGCTCGGGGCGATATAGGGAATGCGGCAGCGGTCGACAAAACGCATCGTGCCCTCGAGGTCGCTGTCGAGTTCGAAACTCACGACTCCGCCAAAGCCTCGCATCGTTCGCACTGCGGTCGTGTGGTCAGGGTGACTCTCGAGGCCCGGGTACCACACGCGCCGCACGCGGGCGTTTGCCTCGAGCATGCGGGCAACACGCAGCCCGTTCTCGTTGTGACGCGCCATGCGAAGCGAGAGCGTCTTCATGCCGCGGAGCAGGAGGTACGAGGAGTGGGGATCGGTGACGCCGCCGAGCACGCCCACCGCAGCGCGCAGCCGACCGATCAGCTCCTTGCCCCCCGCGGCCGCTCCCGCGAGTAGATCGTTGTGCCCGCCCAGGTACTTGGTTGCGCTGTGGAGCACGAGATCCGCCCCGTCGCCGAGTGGCCGGTGGTTGACCGGGCTTGCGAAGGTGCTGTCGATCACGACCAGGGCTCCCCGCGCGTGCGCGACCCGTGAGGCTTCCGCGACATCGATCACCCGCAGATAGGGATTGGTGGGTGACTCGGTGAAGAAAAGCGTCGTCCCGTCGCGCAAGGCGTCGGCGAGCTTCTTGGGATCGGCGGGCTCGATGACCGTGGTCTCGACATCGAGCTTGGTGAGGTACTCCTGACAGAACTGGCGGGTGCGCCGATAGCAGTCACTGGTCGTCACAAGATGCCCGCCCCGGGGCAGGAGGGCGAGGAAGGTGGTCGTCGCCGCGCACATGCCGGAGGCAAACAGCACCGCCTCTTCGGCGCCCTCGAGGTCCGCGAGCTTGCGCTCCGCGGCGCGCCCCGTCGGGTTCCCGTAGCGACCGTATTCGTCTCTCGGCTTGCGCCCCTCTTGATACGCACGCACCTCCTCGGAGTCCCTGAACCAATAGGTCGAGGTCTGGAAGATGGGCGTCGTGAGGGCGTCGCTCGCGGGACGCTCGCGCTCGCCTGCATGCACGGCACGCGTCGAATCGCCGGGCCGTTTCGGCCTACCCGGGCCTTCGCTCATTGCGCTCTCTCGCACAAGGGGCGCTTAGCACGTCGGGTGCAGGACCCTGAGGTTGGGCATCCGAGGGGCTGCAAGCGCCGGAAATCATTCCCCTATTCAAACCGAGGCCACCGCAGGTTACGCGCGCGCCCCCGGGGCGTCAACCGGCGGTGCGGGGCCCCCCGAACGAGTACCGTCTGGCCCTAGCCAGAAGCGAGGAGCCTGTCATGTCCGATCCGCTCGCCAGCCTTGACGCCACGGCGCAGGCCGAGCTTGTGCGCACGCGGAAAGCAACGCCGCTCGAGCTCGTCGAGAGCGCCATCGCGCGCATGGAAAAGCTAAACCCGACACTGAACGCTGTGATCTATCCGCTGTTCGAGAAGGCGCGCGCGCAGGCACGCTCGGCCGAGCCCGGGCGCGGAGCGTTTTGCGGGGTCCCGTTCCTGCTCAAGGATCTCGTGGCCCACTCCTCGGGCGACCTCTACAGCGCCGGTATGGGTTTCCTGAAGCGCCGGGGTTGGCGAGAGCAGGACGACACGTTTCTCGTGCAGCGGCTGCGCGCGGCGGGCTTCATCATCGCGGGCAAAACGAATACGCCAGAGCTCGGTATCGTGCCGACCACCGAACCCATCGCCTTCGGACCGACNNGCACCGAGCCGCAGGCCTACCCCGCGACCCGCAACCCGTGGGACACCGCGCGCTCCCCCGGCGGCTCGAGCGGAGGCTCCGCGGCCGCGACGGCGTCGGGCATGGTGGCTGCGGCCCACGCCAACGATGGGGGCGGGTCCATCCGGATCCCTGCCAGCATGTGCGGCCTCGTCGGTCTGAAGCCGTCTCGCGGGCGCGTCTCGCAGGGGCCGGAGGCCGGGGAGGGCTGGGCCGGCTTCACGGCAGAGTTCGTCGTCACGCGCTCCGTGCGCGATACGGCGGGCATCCNNTCCGATGGTGGGCGACCCCTACGTCGCGCCGCCCCCCGTACGGCCATTTTCGCAGGAGATCGCCTTGGAGCCCGGGCGGCTGCGGATCGGCATTCTCGCCCGATCGCCGCGGCGCGAGATCGTGCTCCATGCCGACTGCGCGGCCGCCGTACGCGCGGTGGGGGTTCTCCTCGAGTCGCTGGGACACCGCGTAGAGGAGTCCCATCCCCTGGCCCTCGAGGATCCGGTCATCGCGGGGCATGTCGCCCGGGTGATTGCGGCTTGGACGGCGCGTGACCTCGACGTGTGGAGCCGCAAGACGGGTGCGTCGATTGCCGCGGAGGATGTCGAGCCCCTGACCTGGGAAGCGGCGGAGATCGGGCGACACGTCAGTGCGTCGGAGTACATCCAGGCGGTGGACGGCGCACACGCCTGGACACGTGCCGTCGCCGCGTGGTGGGAGGGGGGGTTCGATCTCCTCTTGACTCCCACGCTCGCCGAGCCCCCTCCTCCACTCGGCGAGTTCACGGCGACCCCTGAGCAGCGGCTCCAAGGTTGGCTGCGGAGTGCTCCCTTTGTGGTCTTCACGCAGCCCTTCAACGTGACTGGACAGCCCGCGATCTCGCTCCCGCTGTACTTCAATGCCAAAGGACTGCCCATCGGCGTCCAGCTCGTCGCCGCCTACGGGCGCGAAGACCTGCTCTTGCGCATCGCGGCACAGCTCGAGGCGGCCCGCCCNNGGCCGCCGGTCCACGCCTAGCCGACGCGGCGCCTAGTGCCCCGGTGATGGATCGGGGGTCGGGGGAGGGGGCGCAGCGGGCGAGGCCGAAGGGTCGGCCAGCAGGATCGAGCGCTTGCGAGCCGAGTACTCGCCCTCCGTGAGCTCCCCGCGGCGCCTTGCCTCTTCGAGATCCGCGAGCTTGCGCAGCGTCTCGGGCGAGAGGTTCCCGCCCACCACGTTGTCCTCCTGCGCTTCAGGGGTCCCCGCCGCCGGCTTGTCAGGGGCGCTCTCCATCAAGATGGTGCGCCGCACGACCTTTCCCGTGGCCGTTACCCGCACTGCCGTGGGCTGCCGGAAGATCGGATCACGCCAGTCTGCGGCGATGGCCTGCGGACCCACGGACTGCATCGCCTCCGAGGGAAGCACGTGGAACTTCATCACCGGCTTGTCGATCTTCGGCTCGGTCACGGGCTCGTTGGGATTTTTCGGGATCAACCAGTCGACCCGCGAAAGGTAGATGTAGAGCCGGTCCTCCCGCACGAAGGCCACGAAGCTTGTGAGGTAGTCCTCGGTGAAGACCCCAAGGTGCCGTGCGCGGCGCTTCGCCATCACGACGATTTCCTGGGAGGAATCGGCCTGGGCGAGTCCCTTGGAGAGGCCGTCTCCGACGTCGTACAAAAGCTCCCCGGGAATGGCCGGCGTGCGGTCGTTCTTGTTCTCCTCCTCGGTGCGGATATCGATGCGCGAGAGGAGGTGGGCAAGACGCACGCCGGAGATCGTGGCGGGGTGCTGGAAGCCGCGGTCGATGGGCTTTCCGCCCTGGGTCTGGCCCCGCAGGATGATCTGGATGCCGCCGTCGTCGGAGACCGTGCGGCGCACGGTCTTCGCCCCGCAGCCGAGCACGGCGAGGGCGAGCAGGGCGGAGACAACGGCGCGAGCTGCTAGGACCAAAGTGCGGTTACCACCTGGTGGGTGACGTAGCTCGCTCCGTAGCCGAGCGCGAGGAGGTACCCGAAGGCGAAGGCCGGCCAGCGCAGGGAGTTCGTCTCCCGGCGCATCACCGCGAGGGTGGACGTGCACTGGAGCGCGAAGACGAAGAACACGAGAAGCGATGCCACGGTGGCTGGAGTAAAGACGAGATCCTGGGTCCCGGGGTGCACGTCGCGCCGGATGGCCTGCCTCAAGGACGCAGTGTCGTCTTGGTCGCTGGCCGCGTAGATCTGGCCCAGGGTCGACACGATGACCTCCCGCGCCGCAAGGCTCGCGACGAGACCCACCCCGATCTTCCAGTCGAACCCGAGGGGCGCGATCGCAGGCTCGATCGCATGGCCGATCCGCCCGGCGATGCTCTGCTCGAGGGCAAAGCGCGCAGCCTCACGGGGCGTGCTTGCGGGCGGGGCTTGGGCGTGCGGAAAGTGGAGGAGCCCCCAGAGCACGAGAGAGACCCCCAAAATGATGGTCCCGGCCCGGCGCAAGAAGGCCCTGGCGCTGGCCCAGACCTGCGTCATCAGAAGGCGCAGTGTGGGGACCCGGTAGGGAGGCAGCTCCATGTAGAACGGGAGGCCCTGACCACGGAAGAGGCTCTTCTTCAGCACGGCGGCGACAGCGAGCGCGGAGAGCGAGCCCAGCAGGTAGAGGCCGAGAAGCGCAAGACCCTGGAGCCCCAGGGGGCCAAAGATCCGCCGCGAAGGCACGAAGGCGCCGATCAGAAGTGCATACACGGGAAGGCGCGCGGAACAGGTCATGAGCGGGGAGACGAGGATGGTGACCAGCCGGTCCCGGGGGGAAGGAATCGTGCGCGTCGCCATGATGCCCGGCACCGCGCAGGCGTAGGAAGAGAGCAGCGACACGAACGAGCGGCCCTCAAGTCCAATCGCTCCCATCACGCGGTCGATCACAAACGCCGCCCGTGCCATGTAGCCGAGGTCGTCGAGCAGGTAAAGCAGGCTAAAGAGCAGGACAATCTGCGGTAGGAACACGATCACCGCGCCGACGCCGGCAAGCACGCCGTCGACCAGGAAGTCCACCACGACGCCGGCGGGCATCACGCCATGAAGCCATCCCCTCGTGAAGGCCACGGCGTGGTCGAGCCCTTCCATCGCGGGCTGCGCCCAGGCGAAGATCAGCTGGAAGAACGTCAGCATGACCGCCGCGAAGATCAAGGTGCCCGCGACCGGGTGCAGAATCACGCGATCGATCGCATCCGTGACGCGGCTCCGCCCAGGCCGGGTGTGCAGCACGTGGGAGAGCACGGACTGCGCCCACCCTGCGCGTTCCTCCGGATCGGCCGGCGGAAGGATCGGGGGGCGACCCCAGGTTTCAGCGCGGCTTAGGACGCGACGGAGCTGATCGATGCCGACGCCGCGATGGCCGATCACCCCCACGACGGGAATCCCGAGCGCACGCTCCAGGCGCGCGATGTCCAGCGCGCCGCCCCGCGCCGTGAGCTCGTCGATCATGGTGAGGACAAGGCAGCAGGGCAGGCCGAGCCCAAGCACCTGCGCCACCAAGAGCAGGGACCGCTCGATGGAGCAGGCATCCGCCACGGCCACGAGGGCGTGGGGCGGCGGTACACCGGCAAGTTGGCCGGAGAGGAGCCGGGTGACGACTTCTTCGTCCCTGCTGACGGGCGTCAGGCTGTAAGTGCCGGGAAGGTCCACCATGACCACCCGGCGACCCTCGATCCTGGCCTCGCCTTCGCGACGCTCGACGGTGACACCTGGGTAGTTGCCGACCTTGGCCCGAAGGCCCGTAAGTGCATTGAAGAGGGTGGTTTTCCCGGAATTCGGGCTTCCGACGAGGCCGAGGCGTAGAACGCCTTCACTCACGCCGCGGACTCGGTGCCCGGAGCTGCCGCGAGCTCCCTTCGGACGCGCACCCGTGCGCCCTCCGTCCGGCGCAGACACAAGCGATAGCCGCGGAGCTCGTACTCCGTGGGATCACCGAGGGGGGCGCGGCGGAGAGCCATGACCTTCGTGCCAGGGACAAGACCAAGGTCGCGCAGGCGCTGGTCGACCGGTCCGTTGCCTTCGAGGCCCTCCACAATTCCCGCTTCCCCCGGAGCGAGGGTGTCGAGGGTTGCAATCAGGGCCGGGCGGGGTGAGGGCATCGAAAACCAGCCGAAAATGAAAATCGTTTTCTAAAATCACAAGCCTACCCGGTCAGGGGATTGAACGCCAGGTCGGGGGCCCATGCCGGCGGGCCCCTCTCTCGACTAGGAGGCTTCGCTCTTGAGCTCGCGGGTCATGAGCCGCGCGACTGCGTCCCGCGGCTCGAGGACGTCATCCAGAACCTCCCGGACCATAAAGGCAATCGGCATTTCGATCCCAACCCGGCCGGCCAAGGTGCAGCTTGCGCGGGTGGTCCGCACGCCTTCGGCCACCTCCTTCATCCCAGCCAGGATGTCGACGAGTTTTCGACCGCGGCCAAGTTCAAGCCCGACCGTGCGGTTGCGGGAGAGGTCCCCGGTGCAGGTCAGGATGAGATCCCCGACCCCCGCGAGGCCAAGAAAGGTGAGCGGACTCGCGCCCAGACGGACACCCAGGCGTGTGATCTCCGCGAGACCACGCGTCATGAGCGCGGCCCGGGCATTGGCGCCGAGTTCGAGACCATCGGAGATGCCCACCGCGATCGCAATCACGTTCTTGAGCGCGCCCCCGAGCTCCACCCCGACCATGTCGGGGTTCGAGTAGCAGCGCAGCGTGGGACACGAGAGCGCCTTCTGGACCTGTTTCGCGTCGGCCTCGTCCTTGGCCGCGACCGTGACCACGGTCGGTTTTCCGGCTGCGATCTCTCGTGCGAACGAGGGGCCGGAAAGGCACACAAGCCGAGGCGCGCGCTCGCCCCGCAGCACCTCCTCGAGCACCTGGTGCATGGTGAGCCCCGTCTCGGTCTCAATGCCCTTCACCGTGGAAACGAGAATCGCGCCCGGCGCAAAGTGTGCCGCCGCCGCCGCAGCGACCTCGCGGACACCGTGGCTCGGGACCGAACAGATCACGAGGGGCTGCCCGGCCACGGCTTCTTTGAGATCGGAGGTCGCCCGCACCCGTTGGGGCAGCTCGAAGTCCGTGAGGTAGCGCGGATTGCGCCGGTCCTGATTGATGGCACGGCTCACCGCCGGGTCGCGTGCCCACAAGACGACGTCGTGCACGCCTGCGCAGAGCATGGCGAGGCAAGTCCCGAAGCTTCCCGCTCCCAGCACGCAGACACTCGGCACGCGGCGAGTCTATCATCCGCCCTCCCGCTGTTTCCCTCGGAAAGAGTCTCGCAATTCATTGACTCGATTTTCCTCGGCGGCTACGGTCGGGCGCGATTTCCAAGGCGGCGCGCACAGTTCCGCTCGGGCCACCGTCGTTCCGGAAAGGGGTGCCCCATGCTCGCCCAGTTTGCCGGCGTCGTGGCGATCCTCGTCCTCGCGTTCGTGGTGGCCGCCGGCATGCTCATCGCACACCGTCTGCTCGGACCCTCGCGCGTCTTCGACGAGAAGCAGGAGCCCTTTGAATGCGGAGAGCGCCAGATCGTCTCTCCGCACCAGCGCTTCTCGGTGAAGTTTTACGTGGTGGCGATCCTCTTCATCATTTTCGACGTCGAAGCGGTCTTTCTCTATCCGTGGGGTGCACTGTTTCGCGATCTCGGCCTGTTCGGCTTGGTCGAGATGGCGAGCTTCGTCGCCGTGCTCGTCGTGGGTTTCGTGTACGTCTGGAAGAAGGGAGCCCTCGAATGGTGATCTCGGCCGAAACCCGCGCGCGGATCGACCTCGAGATCGCCAAGTATCCGAAAAGGCGGGGTGCGCTGCTGCCCACGTTGCACCTCGTGCAAGAGGAGCTCGGTCACATCTCTCTCGACACCGCGAAGGAGGTGGCCGAGATCTTCGCCATCGCTCCCGTCGAGGTGATGGAGGTGGTGACCTTCTACAACATGTTCTTCGACCGACCGCAGGGGCGACATCACGTCTATGTCTGCACCAACCTTCCCTGCTCGCTCCGGGGGGCACGGGGGCTCTTGCGGGAGCTGGAGAAGCATCTCGGGGTCCAGACGGGGGAGACGACGCCCGATGGGCGCATCACGCTCGGCCACGAGGAATGCCTCGGTGCCTGCGCGTACGCGCCGATGATGCGGATCGACGGCAAATACCACGAAGACCTCGACGTCGACGAGGCCAAGCGCATCGTCGACGCGCTCCGGTAGGACAATGCTCAAGGTCCCCTACGTGACGAACTATCTCTCCGAGCACTTCGCGGAGGACGACTACCCGACGCTCGAGGGTTACCTGCGTCGCGGAGGCTACGCGGCCGCGCGCAAGGCGATCACCCAGATGACGCCCGATCAGGTCATCGATGTGGTCAAGGCCTCGGGCCTGCAGGGCCGCGGAGGCGCGGGCTTCCCGACCGGGCTCAAATGGTCGTTCATGCCCAAGACGACGGACAAGCCGAAGTACCTCGCCTGCAACGCCGACGAATCCGAGCCGGGATCGTTCAAGGACCGCATCCTGCTCGAGCGCGCGCCGCACAAGCTTCTCGAAGGCATCTTGATCGCCGCTTGGGCGACCCAGGCGCAGACCACATTTATCTACTGCCGCGGGGAATACGCGTTTCCCGCCGCACAACTCGCGCGCGCGATCGACGAAGCCTACGCCAAGGGGTACCTCGGCAAGCGCGTCATGGGCTCGCGCTTTTCCCACGAGGTCGTCTTGATGCTGGGCGCCGGAGCGTACATCGCCGGCGAGGAGACGGGGCTGCTCGAGTCTCTCGAGGGGAAGATGGCGAAGCCCCGCAAGAAGCCACCCTTCCCTGCGGAGCACGGCGCCTTCGGCATGCCGACGACGGTCAACAACGTGGAAACGTTCTGTCACGTCCCGCACATCATCGGCAACGGAGCGGCGTGGTTCAAAGGCTTCGGCACCGAGAAAAGCCCCGGCACCACCATTTTTGGCGTGTCAGGTCACGTCGTCCGGCCGGGTCTCTACGAGCTGCCGCTCGGCACTCGCCTTGACGAGATCGTCTTTGAGCACGCGGGGGGCCTTTCGGCCGGCCGCAAGGTGAAGGGCGTCATCCCCGGCGGCATGTCGATGCCGATCCTGCCCGCGGGCCAACTGGACGTGCCGATGGCAAACGAGTTCTTGCGCGAGCGCAAGACCATGCTCGGGACGGGCGGCATCATGGTGATGGACGACACCACCTGCATGGTCCGGGCGGGCTGGGTCATCACCTATTTCTTTCGCGACGAGTCGTGCGGCCAGTGCACGCAATGTCGCGAGGGCACGGGCTGGATGCACAAGATCTTCGAGCGCATCGAGCGCGGTGCGGGATCTCGGGGCGATCTTGAAATCCTCCTCGACGTGGCGTCGAAAATGGACGGCCAGACGATCTGCGCCTTCGCCGACGCCGCGGCCTGGCCGGTGCAGGGCCTACTGCGCCATTTCCGCGAGGACTTCGAGGCGCACGTCAGCCACGGCAAGTGCCCCTTCCCGCAGAGCTTCGAGCTGTAGAGATGCCCCGCATTACGATCGACGGCCGCGAGCTCGAGGTCAGCGAGGGGCGCACGATCCTCCAAGCCCTCGATGATCTCGGGCTGCTCATGAACGGGATCGAGATCCCCCACTACTGCTGGCACCCGAAGCTTTCGATCGATGGCAACTGCCGGCTCTGCCAGGTCGAGATCGAGGGCATCCCGAAACTCCAGATCGCCTGCAACACGCCGGTCAAAGAGGGCATGGTCGTCCACACGCAAACCGAGCGCGTCCGGCGCGCGCGCGAGGGCGTGATGGAGCTCCTGCTGGTCAACCATCCCCTCGATTGCCCGATCTGCGACCAGGCGGGCGAGTGCAAGCTCCAGGACTACGCCTACGACTACGGAGTTTTGCACGCGCGCACGAAGGAGCCGCGCCGGGCCGCGAAAAAGCGCGTGGATCTCGGTCCGGGCGTGGTCTTCGATCAAGAGCGCTGCATCCTCTGTCGCCGCTGCACGCGCTTTTGCCGCGAGGTGCCGGGAACCGGCGAGCTCGGGATCTTCCACCGGGGCGACCGCTCGGCCATCGAGACGTTTCCGGGGACCGTGCTCGACAATCCCTACTCGATGAACGTGACCGACATCTGCCCTGTCGGTGCCCTCACCACCAAGGACTTTCGCTTCAAGATCCGCGTCTGGTTTCTCGAAGATGTGCACGGGATCTGCACGGGCTGCTCGAACGGATGCAACATCTATCTCAGCGTCGCGAACAACAAGCTGTACCGATACCTGCCCCGCCGCAATGACAGCGTGAACCAGACCTGGATCTGCGACGTGGGCCGCATGTCCTACAAGCAGATCGGCGACGACTCGCGGCTCAAGCACGCCTACGTCCGAAGCGCTTCGGGGATGCTCGAGGTCTCGACCTATGCCGANNGTCGCCTCCGCCCACGCCACCAATGAGGATCTCTACACGCTTCGGCGGTGGCTCGAGGCGCTCGGCACCGAGGCGGCCGGTGTGGCCGTGCCCCTCGGCGATCACGACGCGCTGCTCGTGAAGGCGGAGAAGGCCCCGAACGCGGCCGGGGCCCGTGCCCTGGGCTTCGCCGACGCCAATGGGCTGGTCGATCGGATTCGCGGCGGAGGCGTGGACGGTCTTGTCGTGATGGGTCATGACCTGCTCGATCCGGCGTACATCGGAGAGCCCGCCGCCCTCACTCACCTCGACACGGTGATCGTCCTCGACACGCACCGCTCCGAGATGGAGCGCGTGGCCCACGTGGTCTTGCCCGTCCGGCATGCCGCGGAAAAGAGCGGGACCCTCACGAACCACGAAGGGCGTGTGCAGCGGGTGTGTCCTGCGGTCGAACCGGCGTGGGAGGCGTACGCCGAGGGCGAGGTGCTGGCGCGCCTCGGCGCTTCCCTGGGGCTTGGTGGCTTCGAGGGGAAATGGGACGTGCGAGCGGTTTCTCGAGAGCTCGCGGCGCACGTTCCCGCCTTTGCGGGCAAGGACCTAGGGAGCGTCGGGGATCTCGGCGAGCTCCTTGCGGATGTGGGCCGCTAGATGCCGGAGCTCGGCGTCATCTTGAAGCTCCTCTTCCTGGTGCTCGTCGTCATGGGGGCGCTGCTTCCGGTCATCACCTGGGTGGAGCGCAAACAGAGTGCGGTGATGCAGGACCGGATCGGAGCGAACCGCGCCGACATCCTGGGGATCCGGCTGATCGGCCTTCTGCACCCGCTGGCCGACGTGCTCAAGCTCTTCGGCAAGGAGGACGTGGTTCCCCTCGGCGCGAACCGCTGGATGCACCTTGTGGCGCCGGTGATCGCGCTTGTCCCCGGGATCATCACCCTCGCGGTGGTTCCCTTCGCCGGGGTCTATGACTTCGGCGGCGGACCGATTTCGATGGTCGCTGCCGACCTCGATTGGGGCATGCTGTACGTCTTTGCTGTCGGCTCGATCGCGACCTATGGAACGGTGATCGCCGGCTGGTCCAGCAACAGCAACTGGGGTCTGCTCGGTTCGCTGCGCGGCTCGGCGCAGATGATCTCCTACGAAGTGACCATGGGCCTTTCTCTTGTGGGCCTCTTCATGTGCTTCAACAGCCTGAAGCTCCAGGAGATCGCGCAGGCGCAGGACGCCACCTTCCGGGTCTTCGGCTTCCTGGAGGCCTTCGGCTGGGTGCACGCCCTCCCGCGCTGGCTCAGCTTTGTGAAGCTCCCGATGTGGGGGATTGTGCTCCAACCCCTCGGCTTCATCCTGTTCCTCACCTGCATCATGGCGGAGAACAAGCGGCCTCCCTTCGATGTGCCTGAGGGCGAATCCGAAATCGTTGCCGGATATCACATGGAGTATTCGGGGATGCGCTTCGGGCTCTTCTATACCGCAGAGTTCCTCGAAATCCCGGTGATCGCGATGATCGTGACGACGCTCTTTCTCGGTGGCTGGACGATCCCGTGGTTTTCGACGCAGAAGATCATTGGCGCACTGAACGGAACGATCGGCGTCGGGGCGGCGACGGGGCTGTGCCTCATCCTCCACGTCCTTTCGTTCTTCCTCAAGGTGATCGTCATGATTTGGCTTCAGATGCAGATCCGCTGGACGCTCCCGCGTTTCCGCTACGACCAGGTGATGGACCTGTGCTGGAAGATCATGCTGCCGCTCTCCCTCGCGAACGTTTTCGTGACCGGAATCGTGATCCTCGGGATCGAGAGGCTCTACCGATGAGTACGGGTGCGTTCCTCTTCTACCTGTTTGCCGCCGTCGCCATCCTGGCGTCGCTCGGGATGGTGCTCAACATCCGCAACACCGTCGCCTCGGCGATGAGCCTTGTGGTCGCGATGATCTCGCTCGGCGCGATCTACGTTCTCCTCGAAGCCTATCTGGTCGCGGCGATCCAGATCATGGTCTACGCCGGTGCGATCGTGGTGCTGTTCCTGTTCGTGGTGATGCTGCTGAATCTGCGCAGCGACGTGTTTCCCGTCGCCCGCTCGCGTCTGCCGAAGATCTTCGGGATCGTGCTCAGTGGGTGGGGGCTGTTCGTGTTCCTCAGACTGCTCCGCGGTACGCTTCCGGCCGTGAGCCCTGCGCCAGAGGGGTATGGCGGCTTCCGGGAACTGGGCAAGGCGCTTTTCACCCGTTACGTGCTGCCCTTCGAGGCGACCTCGTTCCTGCTTCTCGCCGCGATCGTCGGCGCGGTCATCCTGGCCAAACGGAGGATCGACTGATGCTGGTTCCGCTCGAGCACGTGATTGCCCTTTCCGCGGTGATTTTCGGCATCGGAGTCATCGGCGCGGTGACCCGCCGCAATGTGATCGTGATCCTGATGTCCATCGAGCTCATGCTGAATGCGGTGAACCTCGCTCTCGTGGGCTTTGCGCGGGCCTGGGCGAACCCGGGAGGGCAGGTTTTCGTCTTGATGGTGATCACGGTGGCTGCCGCCGAGGTGGCCGTAGGCCTGGGCATCGTAATCTCGCTGTTCCGCAACCGTGACTCCGTCGACGTCGAAGAAGTGAGTCTGCTCAAATGGTAGATGCGGCGGGGGCCACCGACACCTCGCTTCTGCGCTGGATTCCGTTCCTGCCGCTCGCTGCAGCGGCGGTCCATGGCGTGCTCCTCGGCCTTGTCCGCCGGCCGCTCTCTCGCAGGGGCACGATCTTCCTCTCGTGCGGGACGGTGTTCGTCTCCTTCTTGCTCTCGCTGTTCGCCTTCGCAGACCTCCTCGCCCGGGAGGGCCCGCGGGTTCGGGTCGACAACCTCTACACCTGGATCGGTGCTGGGAAATTCAGCGCCGAGGCGTCGTTCCTGCTCGATCCGATCTCCGCGGTGATGATCCTCGTCGTCACCTTCGTGGGTTTCCTGATCCACGTCTACTCGATCGGCTACATGGACGACGATCATCGGGATGACAAGGGGTTCCAGCGCTTCTTCTGTTACCTGAATCTGTTCACGTTCTCGATGCTGATGCTGGTCCTCGGCGACAACCTCCTCGTGATGTTCCTNNATCGGGTTCTGGTATAGCGACCGTTTCAACGCCTATTGCGGGATGAAGGCGTTCGTGGTGACTCGCCTCGGGGACTTCGGTTTTCTCGTGGGGATCTTCGTCCTCTTCTGGGCCCTCGCGGGCGTGGGCAAACCCACCGTGGCCTTCCGCGAAATCGCGGCGGCGTTTCCCCAGATCGCCGACCGCGTGGTGACGCTGCCGGCATGGCTGGGAGGCG
>DOUU01000196.1:5832-14686 GCA_003520425.1 Deltaproteobacteria bacterium | reverse complement strand
AGGGTAAGGAGGATCACTAGCGGTTGCAGCTTGCAGTCCGTCCAGTTCATGCCGGTACCTACGGTGGGAACCTCCGACTTGGATGTGGGAGTCGGGCGGCCGCCGGGGTGTGGCGATGGGCGCGCCTCTACGCCAGGTCAAGGGGGTCGGTGAGGCGAGCTCGGCCCGGCTGAGAAAGGAAGCGCCAAGACGCCGCACAAGTGGGTTGAGCACTCCTTCACTGCGGCGCGATGGCCGGTTCTCCGCCGCCTCGGGCGAATTGTGGACGCCATTCTCTTCCATCCGCTCTCCGGGTCCGGCGCCGCTCCCCCCGAGACGCCCCCTTCGTTCACGCACTACGACTAGGCGTCCGTCCAACACCACCCAACGGGGAAAGGGAGAGGGCTTCAACGCGGCGAAACACCGAGTGGGCGACTGGCATCCAAAGCCCGAACGAGTGAGTGGAACGGCCCTCCAGAGAGGTTTGGGTAGGATGGTCACAAAGACAGGGCGGGTTTTAATCCTCGGGAGTGGCTTCGGCGGTCTCTACGCCGCTTTACGCCTGCAAAAGCTCCTCCGCCGAGAACGGGATGTCGAGGTCCTTCTCATCAATCGGGAGAACTTCTTCTCCTTTACGCCCATGCTGCATGAGGTCGCGGCCAGTGATCTTGATCTCACCCACATTGTGAACCCCGTTCGAAAGCTCCTCTCGCGGGTCAAGTTTTTCCTGGGAGACGTCGAGGCGGTGGACCTCACAAGGCAGACCGTCACCGTGTCGCACGGGTCCGACCACCACCGTCACGATCTCGACTATGACCAGCTCGTGATCGCCCTCGGATGCACGACCAACTTCTACGGCCTCCCCGGACTCGAAGAGAGCGCGCTCACGATGAAATCGCTCGGCGACGCCATCGCGCTGCGAAACCGCTTGATCCAGAACCTCGAGGAGGCAGACACGGAGTGCGCAGCGAAGGCGGGGCTGCGCGAGTCGCTCACCACTTTCGTCGTCGCGGGCGGCGGGTTCGCGGGAGTCGAGACCCTCGCATCGATCAATGACTTCGCACGCGAGGCGCTGCGCTTCTATCCCCACCTCCGGCCCCAGGATCTGCGGATGGTGCTCGTCCACTCTGGCCAGACGATTCTTCCCGAACTCGACCCCAAGCTCGGTCGCTACGCGGCGCGGAAGCTGGAAATGCGCGGCGTTGAGCTTCGCCTGGGTACGCGGGTGCTCGGCGTATCGAAGGAAGGAGTCGCGCTCTCGGATGGCACGCACGTCCCCACGCAGTGCCTGGTGTGGACCGCCGGTACCTCCCCCCATCCGCTTCTCGAGACCCTCGGCTGCCCGAAGCAGGCCGGGCGTCTCCTCACCGACGACCACCTCCAAGTGGTCGGCCACCCGGGGGTCTGGGCAATCGGCGATTGCGCATTCATCCCCGGACCGGACGGCAAGCCCTACCCGCCGACGGCGCAGCATGCCTTGCGGCAGGGACGCGTCCTAGCGGAAAACGTCGCCGCCGCCCTGCGTGGAAAAGCCGGTCGCGCTTTCGCCTTCAATACGATCGGCCAGCTTGCGTCGATCGGGCGCCGCGCGGGCGTCGCGCAGATCTTCGGCCTGCGCTTCTCCGGTTTCCTGGCGTGGTGGATGTGGCGAACGATCTACCTCTCGAAGCTGCCGCGCACGGAGAAAAAGCTGCGCGTCATGATCGACTGGACGCTCGATCTCCTCTTCTCCAAGGACATCGTCCAGTACATCACGGTCAAGTCCCCTTCCATTTCGCACCGCGACAACGCAGGCCCGAGCTAGACCAAAGCAGGAATCGTCATGCAAGACTTCCTCTTCGGCCCAAATCGGCGAAAGTGGGGACCCGGTCACCGTGGCCTGACGAGATGAGTCGGTAGACGGGAGTGCGGATCGATTCGCCTGATGAACCGTGGCCGAGTGAAGAACGCCCCTACGTAGATTGGGTCGATGAATAGGGTCTGCTTATTTGCGGATCTATACGCTTTCGCTGATAGCGGGCGGCGCTATTTTCGCTTCCGCTAACAAGGAGGCCCGCTCTCGGCGCCGCANNCCTCTGGGAGCCGCGGTCGAGTGCAGCCCGGACGACTTGCGCGAAGTCGCGAACTACGTCGTCGCGCTCGAACACGGGGTTTAGCCGCATCTCGGGATCTTTGTGGTCACGTCCTAGGCGGTTTTCCGCCCGCCAGTCCGCGGCCTAGGACTTGGGCGCACACAGACGCACCTTCAATGAGAGGCGCCGTACTTCGAGGTCGCAGCCGCGATGTCGTCTTTTTGCCTCGTTCTCTGATCTTCTATGGTGAGGTGATGAAGCGCGCAGCCATACTTGATCTTTTTCCCTCGCGTCGAGCCGTGCCACCGAAGCCTAGGGTGCTTGCTCGCTCAAGCACCGACTACGGGGCTCGGGAGATGATCGACTACGCCGTTGCGCCAGGCGAACGTGTGCGTGCCTTCCTCTTGGTGCCAGCCGAACGCCAGCGTCGCCGACCGGGCATTCTCGCTTCGCACCAGCACGCCCGGGAATACGAGGTTGGAAAATCGGAGCCGGCCGGCCTCGCCGGCAAGAGGATGTACCACTACGGCGTTGAACTCTGCCGGCAGGGATACGTGGTGCTGTGTCCTGACCATCTCGGCTTTGAAGAGCGCTACAGGCCAGCGACCGTGACGCGAAGGGACGCTCGGTCCGAGGGCCGCGACCAGGAATCCCTCCTCCTTGCAGACTGTCTACTGCACGGTTCAAGCCTTACAGCCAAGTACCTTTTCGACATGCTTCAGGCGTTCGACGTGCTCGCG
Source organism: Deltaproteobacteria bacterium (assembly GCA_003520425.1). Taxonomy (GTDB): domain Bacteria; phylum Myxococcota_A; class UBA9160; order UBA9160; family UBA9160; genus UBA9160. The sequence continues at coordinate 11,895 of DOUU01000196.1, read as the reverse complement.
AGCGATGAGCGCGTGGATTCGCGGCGCCTCGGGGTGATCGGCCACTCGCTCGGCGGCCAGACTGCGCTATGGCACGCCTTCTACGACGAACGTGTGCGCGTGGCCTTTGCGTCCTGCGGCTTCAGCACGCTCGAGACAGTCCAAAGGCATGGGATTCCTCACAATTTCGCGTCGTACCTTCCTGGGCTTCTGGAGATAGGGGATATCGATGACGTCGTGGCGGCCGTTGCGCCACGTGCGTTCGGGATGAGCCATGGGATGCAGGATCCCCTCTTTCCAATGGACGGGATCCGTCGCATCCAATCGCGGGCGCGCGCAGTCTTTCCCGAGAGGCACTTCCTGAGCATCGTTTTCCGCGGGGCTCATAGCTTCCCGGACTCTGTGAAGCGGCGTGCCTACGCGTTCTTACGCCGGCACTTGGGCACATAGTGCGTCGTCAACCCCTGCAGCTGGACTCGCTCCTCCCTCCGTACGCACCGCGTGCGAAGGCCTCATGCTCGGCGAGGAGGGCCTCGCGTGCGGCGCCTCGTCGGATCAGAACCGGGGGTGCCTCGAGTTCACGGGAGGGTCGTGGCCCGCCCTCCTCGCAGATCACCTCCAGAACACCCTGGCCGGCACGCTCGCCTACGCGCTCGAGGGAGGCCGCGAATCGCTTTTCCCGCACGCGCGCATCTTCGACCCGAACGCCGAGCGTCTCATCACCCGCCCGCAAACACACGAGTGGAGCGCCGAGTTGGTGCGGATATGCGAGGCTCTCACCCAAAGGTGCGACCGGGCGCAGACCTGACTCGTCGACCCATGCGAGCGGCGCTGCAAGGCCGCGCACCAAGAGTTTCGTGCAGCGAATCGCTTCGGGGGCTTTCGCGCGCACATGGACGCGAAACCGCCCTGAGCCCTCCGGCCGGACGCGGAGCAGGACTGCCCCTGGCGCTTTTTCGCGCTGCCCCGCCCACGCGAGCCCCGCGCTCCGCACGACGAAGGCTTGGCCTTCGAAGCGCGCACTCGTCTGGGCCGGATCGACGCCATAGAGGTTCTCGAAAGTCACGACCTGTACGGAAAGGGAGAGACCGTACGCATCGAAGACGGGATCACGCATGTCGAGGCTCGGGAAGTGCATGGGACGCAGCCTAGCATCGACCAGCAGGGGCTTTGGCGTGTCGAGCGAGGCTTGCGGGCTGGGACTTCCTCAGCGCTGCTTCCGCTCTAAAAATCTCTTTGGCTGACGCTCTTGAGTGTCTTTGGTCGTCGATCTGCGCACCGACCTTGGATTCTCACGATCTCCTTGAAGACACGCCGGAAGCGAAGGTCCGCTCGATCGCCGAATGCCGTTGGGTCGAAGAGACCTCGCGCCCGCGTGGGGGTCGAGCGGTCCGCGAGCATCCGCCGGGAAGGAGTGGTCCACGGCGATCGCTTCGACGAACGCGTGCTTCGAGGGAGAGTTGAACAGGGCGGCGCAACCCTCGCGAGTCCGGTGCGCTCCGCCACGTGATCTGCTCGAGGCCTCGGCGCGCTGGGACGGAAGCATCGAGGATCGCCCAGGGGGATGCGCCTTCGCTTCTAAGCCGCTGGATTTCAAGTCTATTTTTAAAGAGTAGACTCGGAAAAGAACGCCGCGCCGGGCCAGCCGGGTCCGCCTTGGGCCCGGTAGGGAAGCGAGGGAGCCAGCGCTTTCTTTGGGAGGAGGCGTCGCGCGGGCGCGGGCTCCGCCGCAGACCCCTCCGCAAGGACTAGAACAGGTTTCAATTTCGGAGTACGGTCCTTCTAAGCGCCTGACCCCCCGGCCGTACGGCCTTTTGCGAGGACCCTAAGATGCGCACGCCGCTTTGCGAAAAACTCGGCATCGAGTTTCCCATCTTCGCGTTCACCCACTGCCGTGACGTCGTGGCGGCAGTCAGCAAGGCCGGCGGGTTCGGCGTTCTCGGTGCGGTCGGCTTCAGCGCCGATCAGCTCGAGATCGAGCTCAAGTGGATCGACGAGCACGTGGGCGATAAGCCCTACGGCGTGGACATCGTGATCCCTGGAAAATACGAGGGAAAGGGCGAGTCGCTGGATGCCGCGCAGCTCGAAGCGAAGCTGCGCGAGCTCGTCCCCCAGCAGCACCGCGACTTCGCCAAGCGGCTCCTTGCCGAGCACGGCGTCCCGGAACTCCCCCCCGGCGAAAAGGCGCGCGAGCTCCTTGGGTGGACGGCGACCACGGCGGGGCCGCAGGTGGAAACCATCTTGAAGCATCCGAAGGTGCGGGTCGTGGCCAACGCCCTGGGGACGCCCCCTGCGGAGGTGATCCGCGAGATCCAGGAATCCGGTCGTCTTGTCGGCGCTCTATGCGGGAGCGTAAAGCACGCACTCGCCCACAAGGCAGCGGGCGTCGACTTCGTGATCGCGCAAGGCACGGAGGGCGGCGGTCACACCGGAGAGATCGGGAGCCTTGTGCTGTGGCCGCAGGTGATCGATGCCGTCGCCCCCCTGCCCGTCCTCGCCGCGGGAGGCATCGGGGACGGCCGCCAGATGGCGGCAGCCCTCATGCTGGGAGCGCAGGGCGTGTGGACTGGCTCCATCTGGCTCACGGTCGAGGAGGCAGAGGCGCCGCCCGCGCAGAGAGAATCGCTGCTTCGAGCGGCGAGCCAGGACACGGTGCGCTCGCGCTCCTACACCGGAAAGCCGTGCCGCATGCTGCGCAACGACTGGACCGAGGCGTGGGAAAACCCGGAGAACCCGAAGCCCCTTGGGATGCCTCTGCAGTTCATGGTCACCGCAGACGCCGTGGCACGCACCCACCGGTACGCAAACAAGGCCCAGTCGGTGGCCTTCAATCCGGTCGGGCAGGTCGTCGGCCTTATGAATGAGGTGAAGTCTTCGCGCGAGCAGATCGTCGAGCTCGTCGAAGAGTACCTCGACGCGGTCGAGCGATTCCGCCAGGTCCAGCCCATCGACACGGAGGCGTGAGCGGGGCCGGCCTGGTCAAAGATCCATGGCACCACCTTCCGCTCGAGCGTGGTTCGCGCGGAAAAAAACCTGCGTAGCGTCGTCTCCACGTCGAAGCGGAGGGCCATTCTGGGAGCCCAGGAGACGTAGAAGCGCGCGCGGTCCTGCAAGGCGGACTCGGCCGAGTCACTGAGAGAAGGCAAGCGGCGGACGGCCTCCACGTCTCAAGTTCACTCGGGATCGAGAGGCAGGAGTCTCCGCCGGGCCCATGGTGCACGCCGGGCGCGGTCTTCAGCGCCCACTTCCGCCTTCGGAGGGTGGCGCAGGTCTTGCCCCTAACCTCCAGCGCTTCNNGCAGGTCCTAGCCCCTAACTGCCAGCGCTTCCTTGGTTTGTGAGGAGACTCCTTCTCCCGCGCTTCTCCGTTCCGAGTCAGGAATCCTGGAGCCTTGCGGCGGCGAAAATCGCGCCCGCCTCGGAATCTTCACCCAAGCGAACGCAGCGAAGTGAATTTCCGGCTTGACGGCCCGGAGCCGTTCCGCGTATTGGAGCGTGATGAACGACGCCGATCTCGCGCGCTCCCTCTTCTCTCGAATGGAAACGCGGGGGATCTCGCGTCGAGCCCTGCTGCAGGGTGCGGGAGCGCTCTGGCTCGGGCTTACGCTCGGTGGCTACAGCGAAGTGGGGGCGGCCTTACGACCGCGTCGCGAGCCCGGGTCGCTTCCATACCCGCACCTGCCCGAGGGGACGGATACCCTTCCCGAGATCGAGCATGTCGTCGTCCTCATGATGGAGAACCACTCCTACGACAGCTACTTCGGGGTGCTCGAGCGCGGGGACGGCTTTCGCATGCGAGACGGAAGGCCGAAGGCCGCGAACCCGGACGGCAACGGCAACTTGGTGCATGCGTTCCACATGCCAAACGCCTGCCAGCTGAACGGGCACCCGAGTCAAGACTGGAACGCCAGCCATCTCTCCTTTGACGGCGGCCGCAATGACGGCTTCGTCCTCGCAAGCGGTCCCGTCGCCATGGGCTACTGGACGGGCGAGGACCTCCCCTTCTACTACGGGCTTGCGCGTACGTTCCCCCTGGCGGACCGCTGGTTTTGTTCGACGCTTTGCCAGACGTATCCCAATCGCCGGTTTTTCATGGCGGGGACCGCTGCCGGTATCGTGAGCACGAGCAATGCTGCGCTCACCGCTCCACCGCCGCCCAACGGAAACATCATGGAGCGGCTTGATGCGCACGAGATTTCATGGCGGAACTACTTCTCCGATCTCCCCTCCGTCTTCATTCTTTTTGATTATGCGCTCGCGCACCAAGGCAACGTCAGCCCCATCGCACAGTTCTTCACGGACGCGGCGGCCGGGACGCTGCCCTTCTTCTCGATCGTGGACCCCAATTTTGGCACGCAATCCGAGGAGAACCCCCAGGATATCCAGGTGGGAGAGGCCTTTGCCGCGAGCGTGATCAACGCCGTGATGACGAGCCCCGCCTGGCCGCGCACTCTTCTCGTCTGGCTCTATGACGAGCATGGCGGATACTTCGATCACGTCCCCCCGCCTCGCGCGATCAAGCCCGACGACATCCCGCCCGACATCCAGGTCCCCCCCGACCTGCCCGGTGGTTATGATCGCTATGGATTCCGCGTGCCCGCAGTGATCGTCTCGCCGTACGCTCGGCCTGACTATGTTTCCCACGAAGTGCGGGACCACACCTCGATCCTGAAGTTCATCGAGACCAAATGGAATCTCCCTGCACTGACGTTCCGGGACGCCAATGCCGACGATCTTCTCGACTGCCTCGATTTCCGACGGCCGCCGGCCTTCCTCGAGCCGCCGACACTGCCGCTCCCGGGGCTTGCAACGAACCCGTCGAACTGCACGCCGGGGAACGCAGGGACGATTCCTCCACCGGGTGCGGTGACGCCGGAGCGCGACGATGACGACGAGGACCGTCGCGTCGACGAGCCTCGGGAAGATCCTTCGAACCCCATGGACTAAGCCGCCTGCCTTCCGTCGGAGGACACGTTTGCGCCTGCGCGCCTTCCGTGTCTTTCAGGCATCCGCGGCTCTGAATCTCTGCTCGGGAGCTCCCGGCCTCAGCCCTCCTTCCGCTGCGCCGCGGNNAGGCTGCGGGCTGCTGGTCGAGCAGGGTCTTGGCATCCCAGTAGTCGCGCCAGAGCATGAGTTTCTCGTCTCGAAACTTGAAGACCGCCGCTACCCGAAGCTTTGCGCGCTCGCCAGTCGCGTGATGCCAGACTTCGGTGCGCTCGACGAGAGCGGTGTTACCGTCCTCGACGAGCTCGTGAATCTCCGTCGCAAGGCGCTCGAGCCCCGCAAAGCCCAGCTCAAGCTTGGCGCGGATCGCAGCCGGTCCAACCACGGTGGCTTCGGGATACGGCACGTCCTCATAGACGCAGTGAGCGGAGCAAAACCCCGCCACGGCCCCAAGATCAAGGCGTTCAAGCGCCTTGAAAAACTGGCCCAAGAGCTCGGCATGACGACTCATCGGTGTCCCTCCTCCCGTCCGCGCGCAGCGCACGGCGCAGCCCTCGGCGGCTTTAGGGTTTCGGGAAGATCTTACACAGCGCGCGCCGGCGATCGGAGGAAGGGACACGAGGGGAGGAGGCGAGAGCGCGCCAGAGCTCGATTCGCAGTGTGCCCACGCCGGCGGCTCTCCAACGCCGAGGGATCTTGTGGGGCAACGAAGCCGGCGAGGGGCGACCCCGCTTTCCAAGAGGGAGGGCTATTTCGATGGCGGCGACTCGCCGCCCGAGGGCGTGGCTTCGGGCCGGCGCATCAAGCGGCCAAAGATCTCGTCCGGCGACTCGGCCACGCCCGGTCCAAAGTTCTTGGCCTTCAGGTTTCTCGCGAGCGCCTCGCACACCGACTCCGGGTTCGCGACTCCGGATCGGCAAAGGTGCGCCGCGAGCAGGCGATCGATCACCCTCTCCATCTGGCTTACGTTCAGCGTCTTCGAATCGAAGAGCGCTTGCTTCAGCACCAGGCGCAGCGTCCCCCGTGCCTCCATCCCGTCGAGATTCGTCGTCCGCTCGAGCTCCTCGGCCACGAAGTCGAACACCGCGGAGTCCGCCATCAGGAGTGGGCCTCCACGGCGGGGAGTCGGGCTGCCAGCCAG
>DOUU01000196.1:2146-5825 GCA_003520425.1 Deltaproteobacteria bacterium | reverse complement strand
CGGGCGCGAGCGCGAGGATGGCGACGTAAGCTCCCAAGAAGCCGACCGCTCCCGCCGAGAGCGCGATCCCCCAGCACAGGAAGCTCGCGCTGACGAGGGCGTCGGCAACTCCAATTGCGACACGCCGGCGCGTCACACGCCAATAGCNNCGCTCCCCACGAGAAGCAGGCCACCTTGAGGAAGACGTCGAGATGGAGATTCCAGGTGGGCGGGCCCGCCACGTACGGGACCAGCGCATAGCCGACAAGGGTGACCGCAAGGCCGCTGCCCAATGCGAAGGGGACTGCACGCGCCCACCTGGCCGTGGGNNGGAGACGGCAAGGAAGCCGAGCGCCTGAACGGCAAGGCCGCTCACGAAGAAGAGGGGGGCGAGGCGGGTACCCTGGACGAGGAGCGGCCCTCCCATCGACACGCAGAAGCCAAGGGGGCCAATCCCGAGGAGGCCTAGCGCCGCGGAGAGCTCGGGAAGCTGGCGCGTTTTGCGCCACAAGCCGAGGAGCCGCAGGGACACGAGGAGCCCGACGATGAAGAAGGCCCCGATCCCGGCGATTCCGATCATGCCCCCGGTCCCCTGCGCGCTGAGCCCGGAAAGCTCTCTCGGTGACTCGGCGGGGGCTCTTGAGCTGCGAAGCTCCTCCGCTCCCGCTTCTCTGCTGTGGAGCGGGGAGCGCGCTCCCGGGGGTTCCTCTCCTCGCAGAGTCCGACCGGCTGGAGGAGCTTGACCGCGAGCACGACGCCTGGGGCGGGCGCGTGAGCCGCTTCCGCAGCGAGAAGGCAGCCATCGAAGCCGACACTTCGCTCACGCCCGAAGAGCGCAGTCGCGCGGTGGATCAGATCCTCCAGTCAAACTTCTCTTCTACAGAGCAGATCCGCGTGCACGCGATCCTCGGTGACGCACCATCCGCACCCTGAGCGCTCTCCGGGTCTTAGGGATTCTCCCCCGAAGCCTTTTCGCCGAGGCTTCCCCTGGACTCCTTCTTATTGGTCGAAGGCGTAGGCCTGGCTGATTTCGCTGAGAGCCTGCCGGACATGTTCCATCGCCTTCACGCGATGACCGCCAAAGTCGTGGGCAGCTTTCTCGAGGTGATTGAGACCGTTGTGAAGGGCCCGGTCGGCGGCGAGGAGCTCCGGGTGCTTCTCCGCTGTGTAGGCGCGTGTCGCAAAGCCGAGTGCAAACGCCACTCCCAGGGTAAGGACGGTGAGCGAGGCCGAGCGCTTCATTGGTGACGATCCTCCATGGCTGTCTTTCATGAGCGTGCGGGCCCATGCCCGGGGCACGCCCCGTGGTGATTGAGACCTCTATCAGCCCACTGCGGGCAGAGGCCAAAACCCGTGATCGGCGAGAGAGTTCCTCTCAGATTGGCGCAAGCCGAGGTGAGGAGTGGACTCTGTCCGCGATCCGGCCGCTTTGGCGCCCTTGCTATCGGAGAAAAAGACGTGCGCCTAAAGGGCCGCTCCGAAACGGAAGGAGCGGCGCAAGGAGACTTCAGATTCTGTCCAACGCGGTCCGAGCGGGGGCGATCCGCACCCTGGGACGGCACCCAGGCTTTAAGGAAGCCGGGGTCGCAAGGACCTGCCTCCCCGTCCGAGCCGTGGGCTTACGCCCCCTGCCTCCGAGCCGTTTCGGCGACCCATGAATGTTCTCGATTGCACAACGGGCGCCATCATGCCAATCCTTCTGGAACGTCGCAGGAGCATTCGCTCCAAGGAGGCATCCTTTGATCGGACTCTTGTGGTTCATCCTGATCGGGCTCGCTGCCGGATGGCTTGCGGGCCGGCTCATGAGAGGCAGCAGTTTCGGGGCCGTAGGAGATCTCGCGGTCGGCGTCGTGGGAGCTTTGATCGGAGGCTTCTTGTTCCGCACGCTTGGCGTCTCGACCGGGGGTGGCCTTCTCGGGAGCTTGATTGTCGCCACGATCGGCGCCGTCGTTCTGCTCTATCTGCTGCGTCTCATCGACCGGAGATAGCCTCGACTCAGGGCGCAATCGAAAANNACGGGCTTTCTCTGCAAAGCGTGACGGCCTGCTTCGCATTCCTCGCAGCGCCGCGTGGGATCGGCTACGCGTAGGGCCCGCCGCGGTCGAAGCTTGGCCTGGAGAATCTCATGTGTGGGAGCCGGCGTGGGATCTTCCACAGGATGCTGCCCCTCCTTTGGCTCGCGGTCGGCTGTGCGACGAGCGCCCCCTCCGCTCACGATCGCCCGCCTTTCCGCTTCCCCGCCGACACCTTCGCGTTCGCGAACGAACTGGTCCTGCAATACGAAATCGATCCGGTGACCCGCGAGCTCTCTTTGCATCCAAGGGAAAAGACACCCGAGTTCGTCCTGCGCTGCGGAGCCATGGCGAGGGCGGCGCGGCAGTTCTACTCCGTCGCCTCATTCGATCCGTCCGCTCCCGCCGCGGACATTGAGACCACCCAGCGTCTGGTTCGTGAAGTCCTCGACACCGACCCGCGCCATCCACCGAATCGGCGCGTCGTGATCCCCGGCTACCACGACCTGCGGGATCTCAGCGCAGCGCAGTCCTCACTCATGAAGGCGATGCTGGCAGGCCCCTGGGAAACCTATCTTCAGCGCGGCAACTGGCGCATGGTCTTTCCCTTCCGGCCCCACCAGCAAGAGCGAGTCGCGGGTCATCTTCTCGACGAACTCGCCCGTGGCTGGCCCCCGATCGTCCACGTGCTGCGCTTCCCCGAGCGGAGCATCAACCATCTCGTGCTGGTCTTCGGCGCAGAGGAGACGCCCGCCGAAATCCGATTCCATGTGTACGATCCCAATGACGCAGAGCATCCGCTGGAGCTCGTGTTCGACCGCGGGGCGCGAATCTTTTCCTATCCCGAAACTTCGTTTTTCCCCGGAGGACCGGTCAAAGCCTACGAGGTCTACGATGGCTGGCTTTACTAGACCCGCAAAAGCATGGGCTGCGCTTGTGCTCCTTGCCCTCGGGAGCGCGGGCTGTGTCACGGGGCACCTCTTCGATGCGGCGCTCCGGCGGGAACAGCCTGTGTCCTACCACGATGCCCTGATCGATGGAGACCGGCTCGTGCTGGGCTACACGGCTCTCGTCACAAACGATTCGGGCAAGGCACTGGGAAGAAAGGAGCGGCGGGCAGCCCTCTCCCTCACCGACTTGCGTCGCCATGACCTTCCGGTGGAGGCATTTCCCGTCGAGCACCTCGCGGACGATTCGCCCCTTACCGGTCGGCGCCTTCCCCTTGCGACGGATGGCCGCGAGGTCGGATCCCCTGCCTACCTTGCAATCGAGGCCGCTCCGGACGGGCGCGAGACGAGCTTCGTGCTTCACGATTCGAGTGGCGGACCCTACGCTCCGTTCTACTCGAACGCACTCACCCGAACCTCGACTGCGCCGTGGGTGTACCCCCTCCTCCCCATCGGCGCCGTCGTGGACGCAGCAACAGTCCCCATCCTCTTGACCTTCTTCCCCGTGATTCTCCTGATCGGAGACTAGGCGGATCCCTGGGGAGGGCGCCGCGGCGCTGCGGGGCAGTCTGCGGCGGCTCGGGNNGCGGGCCGTTTCGCGTCATACTGCAGGGAACGAGGGACCGTCGCAGTCTCGGCAGAGGACCTGGAGAGGAGAGTTCGGCGTCCGCCATTCATGCCCACTCCCCGCCGATATGACCTCCTCGCCGCAAGGCTTCATGGCAAGCGAAAGCGCGCAGG
>DOUU01000196.1:0-2068 GCA_003520425.1 Deltaproteobacteria bacterium | reverse complement strand
CAAGAGGGATATCTCCACTCCCTTCCCAAGCCGAAGGTCCCTGGCCGGATCGATTCTCTCATGGCCTGGGTATGCGCGGTCTTTGTCGACTTCTCGTTTCTGGTCGCCGCTGCGCTCACGCTTTCGGCCTTCTACCTCGCGTTCCGGTGAGGGCAAGCCCTGCGGCGAGACCGCTCCGACGGTCGCTTCTCCTGCCCGACACGCTCTGGTGCGTGCCCGTGGTAGGATGCTGGCGACGAGGGCGGCGGCCCGTTGAGCCGGTGCGGCGGGTACAGCTGTGGGCCCGCTGAGGGAGGGGGTGGGCACACACCCCATGGCCGCGTCCGATGAAGTCGTTCTCGAGCTTGCGAAGTCCGAAGAGGCGGCGCTGCTCTCCCATCTCCTCGAGCTCTACCTGCATGATTTGAGCGAGGTCTTCCCGATCGACGTCGGGCCCGACGGCCGCTTCGGATATGATCGCCTGCCGCTCTACTTTGAAGAGCCCGGGCGACGCTTCCCGTTTGTGATCCGCGCGAACGGTCACCCTGCGGGATTCGCCCTTGTGACGCGCGGATCGCCCGTGACGCAGGATCCCACGGATCTCGACATGGCGGAGTTCTTCGTGGTGCGACGCTATCGCCGCTCGGGCGTGGGTCGCACCGCGGCCTTCGCGCTGTGGGATCGCATGCCCGGCCACTGGATCGTGCGCGTCTCGGAAGGCAATCGGTACGGGCTTCCCTTCTGGCGCAAGATCATTGCCGAGTACACGGAAGGGGCATTCTCTGCGCGTACGCTGCCCGGGAGTCCGCACCCCTGGCTGGTGCTCGGCTTTCAAAGTCCGCGAGGGGAGCCTCGGCCCGGCGCCACGGGAGGGTAGACGCGGAGGCCCTTTCCTTTTTCGCGCCAGGAGAAGGCGAAGTTCGTCGACCGGCTAGGAGCGCGCCTGCACCTCGTGACGCAGAAGTCCGTAGATGAAGCTATCGACGACTCGCCCCTCCTTGACACAATTTTTTCGCAGCCGGCCCTCGAGCGTGAAGCCCACCTTCTCGAGCACCCGGCGTGAGGGCTCATTCCACTCCAGCACCGACGCCTGAAGGCGCTCGAAATCGAAGTGCGCGAAGGCATGGGCGGTCGCGGCGAGCGCGGCCTCCGTCGCGAAGCCGCGTCCCCAGTATGCTTCGCTGACCCAGTATCCGAACTCGGCAGTGAGGCGGTTCAGATCCTGCATCCGCTCGAACCCGACGCCGCCCACGGGCTCGTCCTCGAAGACGATCGCGAAGCTCCGAGGCGGCTCTCCCTGCTCCTTGACCCGCCGGATCCAGGTGACCGCGTCCTTTCGGGTGTAAGGGTGGGGAAACCGATCGGTGAGGTTTCTCCAGACCGCGTGGCTATTGCCGTGCCGCACGAGAGCGATTTCGTCGCCTCGTCGCCAGGCTCGGAGGAGGAGCCGCTTGCTTCGAATCTCCATCGCCCAAGTCTAACCGCGTGAGGGGAAGCCAAGGGGCTTGGGCCCGAGCCCCGCGTGTCCTTCGGCTCCCGGGCGCTCCCCAGCCCTCGCCCGCAAGGGCGGGGAAGAGGGCAGGCTCGGGCCCGCAGGCCGGACTGCGTGTAGTCTCAAGCCGAGCGGGGGGCACGGGCGCTTTTGCGCAGGCCGAGGTAGTCGCACATGGCGGCTCGTCTCTTTCTTCTTGTGTGCGCGATCGTCTGGCTGCCGTACGGCCTCTACTGCCTCGCGCAGCCGGACTCTTTGGCCACGGCCGCAGGCGTGGTCTCCGCTTCGCACACGGGGACCATTGAGCTCCGCGCCATGTACGGAGGCCTCCAAGCTGCGATCGGGACGCTCTGCCTCCTCGCAGCCCTGCGGGCAGGTCTGGTTCGTCCCGCGCTCCTCTGTCTCGCATTTCTCTGCTCGGGTCTCGCCTTGGCCCGGCTTACGGGAGCTGCGATCGAGCGCGAGCTCTCCTCCTACACGGCACTCGGCCTCAGCTTTGAGATTCCGTCGGCGGCTCTTTCGGTGGCTTTTCTCCTTCAGCGCCGGGCGAAGCTCAAGCCGACCGAGACGGCTTAACAGGCTGCTGACAAAGTAGTC